>JAAYOD010000024.1 GCA_012520515.1 Clostridiales bacterium | reverse complement strand
GTCTTTAATATCTATCAAGGCTTGCATATCAAGCATATGATAATTTTGTTCTTGGTCAAAGATTAGCACATTATGCTCGTGGAAAAGCCATGCTATATCTATAAGCGTTTGTGTAGCATCGCCAAAAGCATTTTTTCCTATATCTATCTGATTATTTTCTATATCGCCATCGTCATTTAGGTACGCAAGCACAATAGCGGCTAAACTATTAACTATGTCTAAAATTTCTTGGTCGCTAAAATTAGCCTCAATAAGCCCGTCTGCCATCAACGCATAGAAAACAGTAATATTATCTTTGCCAAAAGGCACTTGCTCATACTCATTTAGCGCGTCATTTAAGTATATTAGATAGTTTTGTATTTTAGCTTGCTCTATGTTGTTTATATACATAGTAGCTAGCATTGTGGCAAAAATTTTACCGCTAAAATGTTCTTTGTATCCCGTTTCTTTTTCCCAGGCGGTTAAATACAAATCATTGATAACTGTCAATACTTGGTCTGTTAAATCGTTATACTCAACTAGCTTTTTAAAAGCATTGGCAAAAATAATAGTATCAAAATCTTGCTGGCTTAGCGCAAAATCTGAGCTTACTATATAATCTTTTTGGCTAAGTAAAACAATGGCGTTATACCTTGCATTATCTATTACTACATCATCTTGTGTGTTTTGATAAATTAGGTCAATGATGGCTTTTATAGTCAAATCCTTACCTTGTAACGCCATATCGCCAATAATTTTTGCTATAAGGTCATTGGAGTCGTCGTTTAGATACTCTATAAAACGCTCATATAGATTGGACAGAGAATCTAGAGAATCTAAATTATTTTCATCAATTAAAGTAGTTATTATTTTACTTTCTAAAATAGCTAGATTATCCCAGAAAAATTCTCCTCCTAATTTAATATCTAGCTTGCCTTCACTTTCTTTTACAAAGTGGTATAGCGTATCTTCATTCAACAGAGCCACAACTTCAGCTAGATTTTTTATACCATTTAATGGCGAAGTTATAACATAATCAATAAATTGCGCGTGAATGCCTAGTCCGTCCACATCTTTTAAGCTATCTAAAATAGCTTTTAAAGTGTCAACAGATTGTGTCCAATTATCCATTAATGGAGTGCTATTATCATAAAACTCATTTAATGTTTGAGTGGCGGAACTAAAGCTCCTTGCCAAACTCTTAAGGGTAGTGATGTTGCCATTTGAGATAATGGTAAGGCTAGAGTAAAGCTTTAGAAAGTTAACCAGCAAAAAGGATAATTCATTTGGCGCAGTTTCTCTTAGGCTTGCGATATCAAGAAGTTGATTTTGCTCTACAAACTCTACACCTTTTTCAAAAAAGAATTGTACCATAGAGATTATTTCGTCTTCATCAAAGCAGTTTTCTTTATACAATCCGTCAAAAGCATATGCTAGTAAAACATTATTGCTATTTACTTGCCTGTCAGGGAATTCGCTAGCTAACTCTGTCATATAATGGCTATATGCGCTTAGCTTTTCAATGTCTATATCAAGAGCAAAAAACATAGCAGCCGAAGTAATGGCGTTTGGCAATAAATTTTGAGATAGCTTGCTGTCGCTAAATATGGTAATATAGCTTTGCTCAATATCAAGAACTAAATTAACTATGGCAGTTAGGTTATAAAATTCTTTTGCAATAGGCAAAACATCTAAATTATTAGGTATATCATTTTCGCTACTAATAAAATTATAGTTTGCAATTTCAACTACCTTGTTATAGTCGCTATCTGCAACTATCAGCCTTGACTTTACTTTATCAAAAAACATTTCCGACAGAGCTTTTAGCGCTAGTTTGTTATTCCCTTGATAATCTTTAATGCGGTAGTAGTTTGTAGCGTAGGGTAAAAAGTCACTTATAGAGCGAGTTAATGTATCATAAGCTTGGCTTATAGCTTGAGCGCTGTACGGCTCTGTTATAAGAGCGGAAACAATTTTTGATTCCAATATAGATATATTTTCCATAAAATATGGATGGTCGCTGTTTGGCGCTAGTATGAAGATATTTTCTTCTTCATTAAATTCTCTTTTTAGGAAAATTTCTAAATTGTTTTTAGTAATCAAGCTAAGGACATTTGACATCTTACTAAGAGTTATGGACGGGTCTTTTGGCAAAAGCGCTTTAACAAAGTTTGCTAAAGGATTAAGGTAAGAATCATTGTCAGCTAAAGATGTCAAAATCTCTGTAAGCGATTTAACAGAGTTTGCATACTCCCCAGAATTAAATTTTGCAATAAGCTGGTCGCAAGCTGTTTTTATAGATGCGCTTAGCGTTGCTATCTCTTGAAGTTGGGGAGCGTCTTTTGTTTGGGGTGTGGTAAAATACTCAATAATATTATTGCTGTTTACAATCTCTGCTACGCCAAAAACAAGGTCTAAAGTTTCTGTTATGTAGTCTTGGCTTAGCTCATTTTTTACAGAGATTATGCTCTGTTTTGTCTTTTCTTCCCCGTCTAGTTTGTTATTTAGTTGTATTTGATAATCAATTGGATAGTTTTGTGGATTTTGTCCAACTAGGTTTATTTCGTCAAGAATTTCAGCAATTATTTCATCTATAATCTTAACTTGGCTGTTTAAATAGGCAATTAGCGCCTTATAGTAAAAAACTCCAACATCTTCTTTTGTAAGACCGCATTCTGAGCGCATATCAATTAAGAACTGCGTAAAGCGTGACCAATCAAGTGTCATATATGTGTTTTGGTCAACAGTTACTTCCATAAGCAAAGATGAATAATCATAGGAAGCTAAAAAAGTTGCTATGTCATTAATTTTAATTGGTCTTATATCGTTTGTAGTTAAGTACGCTGCAAATTCCTTGATATTGTTATAGAAGGCATTTTTCTTTTTGGTGTACTCATCATACTGCAAGCTGATAGCCGCTTTTTTTACATATTCATTTAAATCATCTAATTCTTCTTGAGTTATTTGGTAAAGCCATTGGTTATTGCTTATCCAGTTTTGAACATAGTTGTAGTTGCCATCTCTGTCACTAGGGTCTAGGTTTTCATCATTTGCAACTATGCTATTTAATTCGTTTTCTTCTTCTTCTGTTAATTCTATCTTTCCAAAAAGGTCACGATATCTTACATAAGTATTGTATTTTTGCCAGTCAGAGTGGTTAAAGCTTTGAAAAAAGAAAGACGCTTGCTTGTAATTTTCATTTAAGCTGTTGCCTTGTTTAAGAAATCTTTGAAGTTTGCCAGTCAATTCAATTATGCTATCTATATCCGATTGAGACGGAGCAAGGGGGGCTTTGTTTAATCCGTTATAAAAAACTTCTAAAGATGTGGCAAGGTAGCTAAGCGCATTTGTATTATCTTCTATTAATTCTGACCATTTTGCGTAAATGGTAATGTAAGGGGATTTTGGCGATAATTTTGCAATTATAGCATTTACAGTTGCTACTTGAGAAAAAGTGCCATTGTCAAAGTACCAGTTATCAAAAGTATATCCTTCTCTAGTTGGAGATGCTGGCATAGTAAAGCTAGCATTATTTTGACTTATAGTAATAGGTGCAATGTTATTGCCGCCGTTTGTTTCAAAGTTTATAAGATAAGTGCCTTCTTCAATAGATACTTCTTTCCATTTTGCATAAATGGTAATATCTTTAAGCTTGGAGTTAAATTTCTCTATTATCTCTTTGGCGGTTGCAGGCATTAAAAATGTGTCGTTGTCAAAATACCAGCCCACAAAAATACTGCTTTCTTTATTAGGAGCAGTGTCGGGAAGAGAAAATGAATCTATATTCTTTTTATCTAGCATAATAGCTGGAATTTCTTCTCCGCCGTTTGTTTCAAAATTAACTGTATATTTTTCACCGCTGCAAGAAGCTAAGCCTAGACAAAGCAGGCAAGCTATAAGCATTATTACGATGATGTTTTTTCCTTTCATTGCTATCTCCAAGCCTAGTTTTATAAGTTAATAATAATATTATTATAACTAGATTATAAGGCACTCATAGCATAAAGTCAATAAATTGTTAGTACCATATATACATACATATAATGGTATTTTAAATAAAATATTTAAAGCTAGATATTGTCAATTATTGGTAATAATGATATATTGATAGTGGGGATATATTTCACATGAAAAGAGTCAAGCATATCATTTGTTTATCAATGCTTATCTTTCTTCTAGTGTGCCTTGCGGCATGCTCTTCTTCCTTGTATACAATTGACTTTGTTGTAGATGGACAAATTTATCATACTACATATGTAAGAGAAGGGGAAAGCGTAAAATTCCCTAAACCGCCCAAAAAAGAAAGCTGTCGTTTTGACGATTGGTATTTAGAAGAAACTGAGTTTGAAACGGCTTTTAATGACAACTACTTAAAAGAAAATAAAATAACTAGCAGCATGACAGCTTACGCAAGGTGGATTGTGCTAGAAACAATAGGACTAAAGTATGAGCTGCTTGGCGATGATACATATGAAGTAACAGGTTATATCGGTGATGGATTGGACATTGTTATTCCTGCCCAGCATAACGGTAAAAAAGTAACAGCCATAGGGCAAGAAGCATTTAGCGGGCTTAGTAGAATTAGGACGATAATAATACCGCCTAGCGTATCTAAAATAAGCCCGTCAGCGTTTAATAGACTGGTAGCTACAATAGAGTTTTCCAATGACGGCAACCTTAAAGACATAGGCAGTTATGCTTTTGATAACTATAAAGGACAAAAGATAGTCATACCTGATAGCGTCACAACCATTGACCCATACGCTTTTTATAACGCTGTAAACCTTGAAACAGTTGTTTTGCCAACCAATCTTGAATATATCGGCTCTTACGCCTTTTATAACTGTACAGAGTTATCTGATATTACCTTGCCAAAAGGCTTAAAAGAGATAGGGGAGTATGCTTTTAGCGGTTGCGCAAGCATATATTATTTAGAAATTCCTAAAAGTGTAGTAAACATAGAAAAATATGCATTTAGCAATGTTGTAGGAAGTGTGCAGTTTGCTGTTGATACCCAAATAAAAGAACTGTCAGATTATGCTTTTGCAAATTATAAAGGAAGCGGTATAAAAATTCCCTCCAGTGTAACTAAAATTTATGACAATACTTTTTATAATTGCGCTAAATTAAAAGCCTTTGAAGTAGCTCAAGACAATAAGTCCTTTAAGGAAATAGATGGTGTGCTTTACGATAAGACAGGCACTGAGCTTTTGCAATACCCTATACAAAAAGAAACTGATGAAACAAACACTTTTGTTGTGCCCTCCTCCGTAACCAAAATAGGCGCATATGCTTTTAGCCACGCTGTTGTAAATGTGGCTTTTAGTCAAAATACGAAAATTGCAAAAATAGATAACAATGCTTTTAACAATTACCGCGGATATTCAATAACTTTGCCAAGTAGCGTAAAAACTTTAGGCAAAGCATCTTTTGCCAATTGTCCTAGTTTAAGCAATTTTGTAATACCATCAAGCGTAGAGCAAATAGGCGAAGGAGCTTTTTCTTATTCAAAAGGAAACATTGTATTTGACCAAAACAGCGGTATAACTGCAATTAATACCTATGCATTTGAAAATTATAAAGGCGACCAAATTAGTATACCGTCTAGCGTTGTAAGTATAGATGCCTATGCTTTTAGCGGGTGTGATAATTTAAAAAGTGTAATAATTCCCCAAGGTGTAGCAATAATTAGCAGCTATGCTTTTTATAATTGCACTAGCCTAACAAGCATTACAATGCCTGATAGCTTGCAAAATATTGGCTCTTACGCATTTTATAACTGTATTGGCTTGACGGAAATTACCATTCCTAAGAATGTAGTTACCATAGGCACAAATGTGTTCACCAATGTATCGGCAAAAATTGATTTTGCATTGGACAGCGTTATAAAATCCATAGGTAGCGGCGCATTTTCCCATTATAAAGGAGAGCAAATAACGCTATCTGACAGCATAATGGAAATACAGTCATCGGCCTTTTATAGTTGTAGTAATTTGTTAAACATAAATCTACCCGATAGCTTGACTTACATTGGCGATAGAGCTTTTTATAATTGCACCAATATCTTTGAGCTGACCATACCAAAAAATGTTGTCAACCTAGGCTCATTGGCCTTTAGCTTTGTGACAGGCAAGGTAAGCTTTAGCGAAGATACAGAAATAAATGCTATTTCAAGCGGCGCTTTTGCAAATTATAGAGGCGCTGAACTAATTATCCCAAACACCGTTATCGCGCTTGGCGCGGCGGCCTTTTCAAACTGTACTAATCTAACTGGCATAACCATTCCAAGCAGTGTTGTAAGTATCGGGGATAAGGCGTTTAGCAATGTCATAGCTTCAATTGCTTTTGCTAAAGATATCGGCATTACAACGCTTGGTGCAGGTGCTTTTACCGACTATAAAGGCACAAGCCTAACTATACCAGCTAGCGTAAGACAAATAGGAGAAAGAGTTTTTTACGGCTGTACCAATCTTGCTCATTTAAAAGTGGAAAGTGATAACCCGTGGTTTACCACAATAGATGGCGTTCTTTATAATAGTGACATAACGGCACTAGTACAGTATCCTGTAAAAAGAGAAGCAAATGAGTTTGTTATACCTGAGTCTGTTTCAAGTCTATATTCATATTCTTTTGCGCAAAATATGCTTGAAAATATAACTATATCTAAAAATGTCAGCAGTATAGGAGCGTATGCTTTTATAGATACTAGCGCAAATCTTGTGTTTGAGTCTGATAGCTCTTTAAGCATAATAAGCAGTTTGGTGTTTTATGGCTACAAGGGAGAGCAACTAGAATTGCCTGACAGTGTATCTCAAATTGAGCAAAGCGCATTTGCAAATTGCCAAAACCTTACTAAAATACTGATTAATAATGATAATTATACTTCAATAGATGGCGTTCTTTATAATAGAGAAGTAACTAACCTTTTGCAATATCCTGTGGGTAAAAAAGATGACACTTTTAATGTACCTTTGTCTGTAACGCAAATTTATCAATCAGCTTTTAGCGGAAATGGATATGTCGCAAAGGTCAATATACCTCAAAGCGTAATGGAAATTGGCGACAATGCATTTTATAACTGCAACAATTTAGCTAGCGTTGATGTAAACTCTAATAATGCTAACTATATGACTAAAGACGGTATACTTTATAACAAGGATGGCGATGATTTGATACATTATCCTTCCAATAAAAAAGACGCTGTATTTGTAGTGCCTGATAATGTTAAAAGAATTTTGCCTTATGCCTTTAAAGGCTGTAATAATCTAATTAGCATTGTATTTAGTAATCAAAGCAAGCTCACTACCTTACAAGACCATGCCTTTAGGGGTTGTAATAATTTATCTAAAGTGGATTTTGGCAATAACAGTATGCTAAGCGCTATTGGCGCATATGCTTTTTATGGTTGCAGTAACCTAACTAGCATCAATATTCCTGATAGCGTGCAAAAGATAGGGCAGTGGTCATTTGAAGGGTGCAGCAGTTTGCAGTATGAAATTGTTGATGACAATCTAAAATATTTAGGTGACTGGCTGATATATGTTGAGGATAAAACGGTGGCGGAAATAAATTTGAAAAGTACTACCATTGGCATTGGCCCACATGCTTTTAAGTACCTTGCAAACCTAACTAGCATAATTTTGCCCTCTGCTGTAAAGATTGTCGGAAACGGTGCTTTTGAGTATTGTACAGCTTTGGAAAGCGTTGAAATTTTAAGTGCAAGTATAATAGAAACTTTAGCGTTTAATGGTTGCGCGCTCCTTAAAGAATTAACAATATACGGTTTGCCGCCACAGCTTGGAAGAGATGCCTTTAAGAATACAAGCCTTACAAAAATTTATGTGGAAGAACATTTAGTAGATGTCTACAAGTCATCGCAAGGTTTTGAATCTCATGCTCATATAATTTTTGCTAAACCTGCAAATTAATTTGAGAATTAGCTATATATAAGCTATAATTTAGCATAATCAATCACCATAAGGAAAAAGTATATATATGGAATACCGCTTAGAAAGGGACGCCTTAGGCGCAGTTAAAGTGCCTACGGATAAATATTGGGGAGCGCAGACGCAAAGAAGTTTGCAAAATTTTGCCATAGGAAATGAGCTTATGCCAAAAGAAATCATTATGGCAATTACAATAATAAAAAAAGCGTGCGCTGTTGTAAATAATAGGCTTGGCTTGCTTGATAAAGCTAGATTCCAAGCAATACTTAATGCTTGTGATAAAATATTGCAAGGCAAGTATAGTGAGCATTTTCCGCTAGTTGTGTGGCAAACTGGCAGCGGCACTCAAACCAATATGAATGTAAATGAAGTCATTGCTAATCTGGCTTCTAAGGATTGTCAAAAAGATATTCACCCTAACGACCAAGTAAATATGAGCCAAAGTTCTAACGATGTATTTTCTTCAGCTTTGCATATATCTGCTCTTGTTATGCTAGAAGATAAACTAATTGAACAAATTATTAGATTAATTAGCACATTTGAAAAGCTGGAAAAAGATTATAAAGGTATAATAAAGTGCGGCAGAACGCACTTGCAAGACGCAACGCCTATGACATTTAGCCAAGAGATAAGCGGTTGGAAAACTATGGTGGAAAAAAGCCTTGAAATGATAAAGACTAGCAAAAATGGACTTAGTGAATTGGCTATTGGCGGAACAGCAATAGGGACGGGAATTAATGCCCCTAAAGGTTTTGGAGAGCTGGTTGCAAAAGAAATAAACCTAATGCTTAATAAAGAATTTATAAGCGCAAAAAACAAGTTTTATGCTTTGTCATCAAAAGACGCTTTGGTTTTTGCGCACGGCGCTATAAAATCTTTAGCCTTAGACTTAATGAAAATAGCAAACGATATAAGATGGTTAGCTAGCGGACCAAGGTGCGGACTTGGCGAAATAACCATTCCTGAAAATGAGCCTGGCAGTTCCATAATGCCTGGCAAAGTAAACCCTACTCAATGTGAAGCCATAACTATGATAGCGGTACAAGTTATGGCAAACGATAATGCAATATCTTTTGCTTCTTCGCAAGGGAATTTTCAGCTAAATGTATTTACGCCCCTTATTGCATATAATTTTTTACAGTCTATTACCTTACTTTCTGACGGCATAAAATCCTTTAATGAAAACTGTTTGCAAGGCCTAAAGCCAAACAAAGAAAAAATGTATTATAATGTGCAAAATTCTTTAATGCTGTCTACAATTTTAAGTCCGCATATAGGCTATGACAAGGCTTCAGAAATTGCAAATAAAGCTTATAGAGAAAACATAACATTAAAGCAAGCTTGCATAGATTTAGGTTATTTGACAAAAGAACAATTTGATAAAATAGTTCAAATAAACAAAATGATATAGCAAAAAAAGAAAAAAATGAAAGGATTAATTTTAACAAACGCATATAACACATCGCCTAGCTACCTTAATCAGTCTATAAGGCTTAAGCAAGAGCTTGACAAGCTAAAAGTTGCAGTCGACATAAGGCAAAATGATTTTTTCCCTGCCATAATTGCTGATGGCGGTATAAAACTTTTAGCTAAAGAGTATGAGTTTTGCGTATTTTTAGATAAAGATAAATATGTATCTAGAATGTTGGAAGATAGCGGTGTTAGAATGTTTAACACAACGGACAGCATGGAGATTTGCGACGACAAAATGACAACTTGTATAAAGCTAGCTAAGGTGGCGTCAATGCCCATAACCTTACCTGGACTTTTATGCTATAATAGCGAAAGTTATATAAAAGACCATACCATAGACAAAATAAAATCTAATCTTAGTTTTCCCATAGTAATAAAGCAAGCTTACGGCTCACTTGGCAAAGGTGTATACAAAGCAAATAATGAAAAAGAGCTTAAAGCCATAATGGAAAAAGTAAAACTTACTCCTCACTTGTTTCAAGAGTTTATAAAAGAAAGTTATGGCAAAGATGTAAGGGTTATAGTGATTGGAAACAAGGTATGCGCAAGTATGCTAAGAGTATCACAAGGGGACTTTCGCTCTAACGCAGAGCTTGGCGGTAAAGCGTATAAGTATACATTACCCCATTCTTATGCTAGTTTATGTGAAAAGGTAAGCAAGGTTTTAGGGCTTGATTATTGCGGTATTGATATATTAATAGGCAAAGATGATAAACCATTAATTTGCGAAGTCAATTCAAACGCCTTTTGGGGCAAGATAGAAGAAGTGACTAATGTAAATGTAGCAAAAGCATATGCTATTCACATTATAAAAAGTCTTAGTTAGGCATTTTCAAGGCTGATTACAAACTTAAAGTAAGCATTATCTAAATACCATAGCGGAAAGTTTGTACCCCAAATGTTATTGTGCAAATTAAAGGATATACCCTTATTTTCTATGTCTTCATATTCATTGTCAAAACGCAAAATTTTGCCACCGCCCATAGATACAAGTGGGGCATGAATATTTTCTATTTTAACTATGAAGTCCCCTGCTTTGCCATAGATATTTTCCACGCAAGATAAATTGCGTCCGCCGTTTTCCACAACATCATAAGGATTTATTTCTTGTCCAAGCTTTGTATAGCGTAAAGAATCTTTTTCAATTTTTATAGGAAAGTTTATAAACATAGCTTCAGGAAGACGATTGGCTTCTTTTTTTATCCAAATCATTTCCATATTTACATTTTGTTTGCCAAAGCTATATTTTATTTCGCAAGTTTTAGGCGCTCCGTTTTCCCAGCAGATTTTACAGCTTGTGGTAAATTCCGCAATAAAAGACTTGTCGCCGTCATAGTAAAGTTTTTGCAATGTATAAGGGAATACTCCTTGCAAATAGCGCTTGTCAACATACTTTAAGCCAGGCCGTAAAAAATCGGGCGCTGACCACTCTTTTGTGGCGGCATAGTTTCTTGTATAGTGCTTGCGCCAAAATTCATAGTCTTGATGACCATAAGAATGATAATTGATTGTGCTTTGTTCATCAATTGACATAATCAAAGTGTCATTATATTTGAGTTTTCTCAAACCTTTACTGCCAAAAGAAACTGAAAAGCCATCTATTTGATATTTAGAGTATACATCAACTTCTTGATAAGCCGTTTTATCAAATGCCGTTTCAGGGCGAAAAGTGGATATTATGCTCTTAGCTTGCTCTTTTAATAGCTCTGGCAAACTCTCTATGGCATTATCTATATACTGGCGTTGCTCTTGCCATGAATTTTCCATAGCCTTAAAGCTACCCTTAGCATAAATGCCCTTTTTTTGATATTTTAACACCACAGACTTTTGATAAAAGTTTTTTAAGGAAAGATGAGTGTCTACGACATCTTTTTTTCGCGCCGCATTAAAGTCATCTTTTAGATAGTTATAGTCGCTAAAATGCCTTTTTATATCCATTCCCCAAGTGTGTTCTGCAACTTGCAACAAATTTTTAGCAAAGTTTTTGTACTCTGAGCTTTCTTTATTTAACTTGCCTTCTAATAGCCATTTGTCTTTTAGTTTTAATAAATTCCTATACGCGCCTGTTTTATAT
Organism: Clostridiales bacterium; assembly: GCA_012520515.1. Taxonomy (GTDB): domain Bacteria; phylum Bacillota; class Clostridia; order Christensenellales; family DTU072; genus CAG-1782. The sequence goes on along the minus strand of JAAYOD010000024.1, from coordinate 47,834 downwards.
GGGTCTGAAGCAACGCCATGAATCCAAGTGTCGCCAATTTCTGAAGTTATTACAGGTAATTTATCCTTAACTTTATAAAGCTCATTTGTGTAGTTGTCTAAAGTGGAAAAAGCAATTTCATAGTCAGGGTAGTCATTTTGCAGTTGCGTAAATATGTTATTTATTTTTTCTTTGCTGGAAGGACCATAGTTGTCACTAGAATGGATAAAATACAGTATGTCGTCTATATGCTCATTTTTATATATACTGCCATAAGTGCTTTCATAAATAACCATAATTTCGCTTGCGCCCTGCTTCCATAAAAAAGCTTGCGGGATATCGGGAATTGCAGACGCTTCATTAACGCCTATATGCAAAAGCTTGACACCATAAGCTTGCAAAGTAGAAATCATTGCTTTTGTGTGCCCAGGTACATCTGTCATTTTAGCGGCAATGGTCTGTTTGCCATATTTTGCGTCTAGAGATTTTGATAAACTCAGTCCATACTCTAAAATGTCTTGGTCTAAAAGTTCTGTATGGGTGGTAAAGGGCATTGCGTGCCAAGTAATATAACCTTTTTTGAGGGCGTCATCAAGCTGTTTTTTGTTTTCTTCTGACGCGTTTTCCAAGCTGTCATTAATTAGAAAAGAGCCTGTTGTCCAAATAAAATTTTTGTCTGAAGTGTCACTATTTAATTCTTGCGCCAAGCTTACAGCTTGCGGTATAAACTCATTGCGATAGCGCTCTATAATGTTTTTGGCATAGTCGGTAAAGCCAAGGTCTAGATGCGTTTTGCTTATCAGATGTATTTTTTTCATAATAAGATTATACACAATTTATTTTAAATAAGCCAATAAAAAACCATATTGTATAAAAAATTTATTCGTGTTATAGTAAAATATAGGCGTATAGCATTTTAGCTTCATCAAAGGTGGATTTATGGAAAAAAAAGTAGTAATTAGTTTTAATATAAGTAAAGAACAACACAGACAGTACTTTAAGGTGCCTTTTGATGTTCCTAAAGATGTAGAAGCGCTAGAAATTGCTTATTCATATTCTGGTGACCAAGCCGACTCTATACCATCTGAAAAAAAGAATGTAATAGACCTTGCCCTTTTAGACCAAAATGGCAACGATGTAGGCGCGTCAGGCTCAAGCGTAAGACAAATTACTTTATCGGAAAGCTATTCATCTCCTGGCTATAAAAAATTACCAATAACTGAAGGTAAATGGCACATTCTTTGCGGTGTGTATATGATTAAAGATCAGTCTTTAACGGTAACTTACACCATAACTTTCAAATTCAAGAAATACCGCTACCTAAAAGGTGATACGCATTTGCACAGCATCTATTCTGATGGTGTAAAAACAATGCAAGAGCTAGGCGTTATGGCAAGAAAACAAGGACTTGATTTTATGATAATGACGGACCATAACAGCGCTATTCACAATGAGCATTTGCCTGATATTCCTCACCTTAATATTATACCTGGAGTAGAGCTTACTCATTATTATGGCCATGTCAATCTTTGGGGTAAAAAATTGCCTTACAAAGGAAGTTTTGCAGTAAATAGCTTTGATGATTTTAAATCTCTTATAGAAGAAGCACGCCAAAGCGGCGCTATTGTTTCTCTTAACCACCCTTATTGCTCTCTATGTCCTTGGCGGTGGGATCTTGATTTTTACCGCGACGCTATTGAAGTTTGGAATGGACCAATGCGCCTTGATAATATGAAAACAATAGAGTGGTGGCGAAGTGAACTCTTAAGCGGTAAAAAAACAACGATAATAGGCGGAAGCGATTATCACTTTACCTTTTTTAAGATTTTTAATTTTTTTGCAAGACCTACCACAAGAGTATACGCAAAAGCCAACACTAAAGAAGATATTTTAGACGCCATAAAAAAAGGTAGATGCGTAATTACCGATTCTGCAAAGTCATCTATGATTTATTTAAGCTCTGGGCATAATGTGGTAGGCGATACTGTCAAGTTGACAGAAAACACAAAAGCGCACGTTAAAGTAGACAAATTAAAAAAAGGGCATACGCTTATTGTAAACAATCAGCACGGTCAGGTGTTTAAATATAAAGCTAAAAAAACAGCGCCCTTTGAAAAGGAATTTGATATAACAGAAAAAGGATTTATTCAAGCCGAAATATGGCGCAAACCTAATTTAGCATCAAGGCTGGCTGAGTTTGGAGTAAGGTATGTTACAAAGCAAAAAGGTTTGTTTAAAAAGATACCTAAGCTTATATTTGCCATAACTAATCCTATTTATTTTGAATAAGTTAACAAAGACATATAATGATTTTTAGCAAAACTTCTTGTTTTAGTGAGGCAAGTTGTTTTTTATGGCAACTTTTATTAAATTCTAATATTAACCATTTATATTTAAAAGCGCAAAACTACATAATAAATTTAGGAGAATTAATTTGTTATGGCTTATTCATATAAAAGCAGTATTAGTTTTGGGCTAGTTTATATTCCCGTAACTTTGCACGCTTGCATAAAAAACAACGATATATCGTTTAATCTTATAGATAAAAATACCATGTCAAGAATAAGGTATAAAAAAACCTGCGTCGATTGTGATGGCAGAGAAGTAAAAAATGAAGATATTGTAAAAGGCTATCAGTATCAAGATGATAGTTATGTTGTTTTGGAAGACCAAGATTTTGAAAAGATTAAGAGTAAGAAAGATAAGACTATTGCCATAAAGCAATTTGTGGACATAAAGTCTATCGACCCTGTTTATTTTAATAAGACTTACTATGTTGTGCCAACAGGGGCAGAGCAAGCATATAGTCTTTTGATGGGCGCTATGGAAAGTAAAGGTATGGCAGGCATAGCAAAGGCTGTGCTTGGAACAAAAGACACACTTATATTGTTGCGGGTTAAAGATGGCAAAATGCTTCTTAATACCTTATATTTTGATGATGAAGTGCAAGAGTCGCCAGCAAAAAGCATAAAACCTGTGACAAGCGGAAAAGAGCTTGAGCTTGCGCAAAACCTTATTGAAAATATGATAGATGATTTTGATATATCCAGCTACAAAGATGAATATAGAGAAAAACTTATGAGCCTAATTGATTCCAAAATAAGCGGTAAGACACTAGAACTTCCTAAAGAAACAGAACAGCGCCATGTGGGAAGCTTAATGGATGCGCTAATAAAGAGTATAGAGTTTAGCAAACAAAGTAATGACGAAGATAAAAAAGAAACTAAAACAAGAGCATCTACAAAACAGCCTGTAAGAAAGTCTGTTTCATCTAAAAAAAGCACTGCTTCCAAAACAAGTAAAACTAAGACCACTAGAAAAACAGCGGTAGGGAGCTAAAATATGTCCACACTTACAGAATATAAAGAAAAAAGAGATTTCTCTAAGACAAAAGAGCCAACTGGCGCAATAAAGACATCTAAAAAAACCAAAACCCTGCACTATGTTATACAACACCACCTAGCAAGGCGTGACCACTATGACTTGCGTCTAGAGTGGCAAGGCGTGCTTTTAAGTTGGGCAGTTCCTAAAGGTCCGTCTTATAGTCCTAGCGACAAGCGTTTAGCTATTGAAGTTGAACCGCATCCATTTGACTATAAGGACTTTGAAGGCACAATCCCTAAAGGAGAGTATGGCGGGGGAACGGTAATGCTGTGGGATAATGGATATTGGGAGCCAGTTTATGAAGATGTGGATAAAGCTCTAAAAGATGGCGTAATAAAATTTATCTTGCACGGAAAGCGTCTTAAAGGGCGTTGGGCGTTAATTAGACTAGACAAAAAACAAGGGGAAACTAAAGATAATTGGCTACTTGTTAAAGATAAAGATGAGTTTGCTAAAGACAGTGAAAGCATTTCACAATATCAAACAAGTGTTGTGACTGGGCGCACTATGAATGAAATTGAATCAAATCAGCAAAAAGAGGCGACAAAAAATCCAATTGATAGTGTTGATGTACAGCTTGCAAAGCTGGTAGATGTTGCGCCACAAGGTGACAACTGGGTTTTTGAGCCAAAATATGACGGTTATAGAATAGTTGCTTTTGTTGAAAACCAAAAAGCTAGGCTTATGACACGCAACGGCAAAGATTACACCAAGAACTTTAAGGAAATAGCTATATCTTTAGAGAGTTTTGCAAAAAATAGAGCAATGATACTAGACGGCGAAGCCATAATTGTAGACGATGAGGGAAAAAGCGATTTTCAAGCTTTACAAAACTATATCAAGAATGCAAACAGTGACCAAATAACTTATGTGGTGTTTGATATTCTTGCTTTAGATGGCAAGGATTTAAGAGATAAGCCTTTGATAGAAAGAAAAGAAATTTTGCAAGAACTTATGAAAAATGCGCCTGCTAATTTATACTTTAGCAAGCATATAAAAGGTAAGGGCAAGTCTAGCTTTGTTTCGGCTTGTGAGCATAATTTAGAGGGCATAATAGGCAAAAAAGCCAATTCTCAGTACACAGGCAGTAGAAATGGCGACTGGATAAAGCTAAAGTGCGACAGGCGTCAAGAGTTTGTAGTGGGAGGTTATACTGTTTCTGATAAGCAAACTAACGGTTTAAGCTCTGTGCTTGTAGGTTATTTTGATAACGGCAAATTAATTTACGCTGGACGGGCAGGAACAGGTTTTACAGAAAAGGACAGAAAAGAATTGTCTAAAAATTTTTCTAGTTTAATTATTGATAATATGCCTTTTGTGGAAGTAAAAGATAAAAGGAGCAACGAACAAATCTTTTGGCTAAAGCCTGAAATAGTGGCTGAGATAAAGTTTGCTGAGTGGACTAAAGATAATTTGCTGAGGCAGGCAAGTTTTAAGGGACTTAGGATTGATAAAGTTGCTAAAGATGTTAAAAAAGAAGTGGCACAAATTAAAGAGTTGACAAATACTGCTGACAATATTGTGGCAAAGAAAAAAGAAAATGGTGAAATAGAAATTTATGGCGTCAAGGTTACTAACCCAGATAGAGTTGTTTTTGATAATCCTCCCACTACCAAAGCTGAAATTGTGGAGTATTATGCAAAAGTCAGTGAACAAATGCTGGAGTTTACAGGCGGTAGAATTCTTAGTACAATTAGATGTCCAAAAGGGGTAAATGAGCCTTGCTTTTTTAAAAAACACCCAGGTAAAGGTAGTAAAAATATTGTGGTGACACCAGTTGAAACCAAATCAGGAGCAGAAGATTATTTTTATATCGACAACCCAAAAGGTTTTGTATATGAAGCGCAAATGGGAACTTTGGAATTTCATACATGGGGCAGTAAGGTAGACAGTATTGAAAAACCTGATATGATGGTATTTGACTTAGACCCCGACGAAAAAATGGAATTAGATAAGATAAGGCAAGGGGTAAAGGATTTAAAAAGAGTGCTGGAAAAACTGTCTTTGATTGCTTTTCTAAAGGTAAGCGGAGGAAAAGGTTATCATGTTGTAGTTCCTTTTGTGCCTTCAGTTGATTGGGAAACTTTTAGCACTTTTGCCAAGCGTGTTGCTCAGCTTATGGAAAACAAGTGGCCAAATCGTTATACCAGCAATATAAGAAAAAACAAGAGAGAAGGAAAGATTTTTATTGATTGGGTGCGTAATGGCAGAGGAGCAACAAGCATTGCGCCATACTCTATAAGAGCAAGAGTAGGGGCAAAGGTAGCAATGCCTATATCATGGGAAGAGCTTGATAGCGTTGCGCCTGACGCAATTACCATGCAGGAAGCTATAAAAAGGCTGGCAAAACCTCACCCTTGGAAAGATTATCACAAGATAAAACAGAGCTTAAAAATATAATAAGCATTAACAGTGCTTAATAAAAGCTTGTTTCATTAGCTTGTAAATTGTCATATACCGCTCTCTAAAAAAGCTGTTTTTTAACATGACAAAGTTAAATTCGCGCTGTTCGTTAAACCCAGTTATGTTTATGGTTGAAAAATTATTTTCTTGTATTTCTTTTTTTGCCACTGTTTCAAATAAAAAAGTAATGCCAAGTCCATTAGAAACCATTTTCTTTATGGCCGCCATATTTCCTATTTCAATAATTTGTTCAAACGCTTCAAGAGAATAATTGTTTTTTTGCAGTATGTTTTCAAATATTTCCCTTGTGCCTGAACCTTGTTCCCTTAAAATTAGACGGCTTTTTGTAATGTCATTAAAGCTAACTTTTTTATTTGCAAATTCTGATTGCGGAGAGCATATCGGAATGAAATTTTCCATACTAAAAAGCGTGGTTTCATAATTTGATTTGTCAAAAAGTCCTTCCACAACAATAAAGTCTAGTTCGCCGTTGTTAAGTTTTTCAAGCAGAATATGAGTATTTGCCACCGACATATGAATGTGCATTTTAGGATACTCTATAAGCAAATGGGATAAAATCTTGGGCATGACATATTCGCCAATAGATAAGGTTGCCCCAAAGGAAAATTGCATTGTGTCTGTGCTGACCGAACTAATATTTTCTTTAAAATTCTTGCAGTCTGAAGAAACAGTCATTGCAAACTCTCTTAATAGCTTGCCTTGATGCGTAAGTGTTATTTTTCTATTGGTCGTGTCAAAAAGCTTGCAACCATAATACTCTTCAAGATACTTAATATGTTGCGATACAGCAGGCTGCGTTATGTGCAAAAGCTCAGCAGCTTTTGTAAAGCTGTTACTAGAGCATAGAGCAAGAAATGTTTGGTGTCTAAAATCAAGCATAATATCTCCTTGCTATAAGTTTATCTAATAGATGTATAACAATCTATAATTTTACTTTATCACAAAATAATGATAATATCAATACAAGAACCACATAATGTTAATGAAAAAGTAAGGAAGAATACAATAATGAATAATGTAAAAAGACACTTTTTAGGTATTTTATTATCTGGCGCTATCGCCGCTGTTGCTTATGTAATTAGTTTGTTTATCCCGGCTGGTATTTTGGGAGCTGCGTTACTTGCGCTAATTATAGGAATGTTATTAAATCCGCTAGTTAGCCGTACTGATATTTTTGATGCAGGAATAAACTGGACTTCAAAAATTATTTTGCGTCTAGGGATTATCCTTGGCGGAATAACGCTAAGCTTTGCGCAGGTATTTCAAGCAGGAAAATATGCGCTAATTCTAATGGTATTTACACTCACAACTGCTTTTGGCGTGGGAATTTTATGTAAGAAAATTTTCAAAATAAACTGGAAACTGACTAGTCTACTTTCCGTTAGCACTGCTATTTGTGGAGGAACAGCGGTAGCAACGCTAGGTCCAACTATTGAAGCAAAAAATCGTGATATCGCCTATGCAATATCAGCAACCTTTATTTTTGACATTATAACAGTCATTGCCTTTCCAGCAATAGGCAGACTGATAGGTCTTGATGATACTGGATACGGACTTTGGATTGGCACTTCAGTAAATGACACATCATCAGTTGTGGCAGCTGGCTATGCGTTTTCAGATGCGGCTGGCTCTCTTGCAACAATTGTAAAGCTTACAAGAACTCTTTTTATAGTGCCTATTGTGCTTATTTTTTCTTGGATATATTCAAGAAGAGAAAATAAACAGCCACAATTAGCAAAAAAAGTTAATGTAGCTAAAATATTTCCTTGGTTTATTCTTGGTTTTCTTGCCGTTGTTGGCATAAGAAGCACAGGAATAGTACCAGATAATGTAGTATCGGTAATATCCTTTATATCAAAATTTCTTTTAGCTATGGCATTAGCTGCAATAGGATTAAAAACTAGCCTAAAAGAAGTAGCAGGCGTTGGCGTAAAGCCTATGATAGCAGGTGTTATCATAGATATTTCCGTAGTTTTTGTATCTTTATTTGCTCAAGCTGGAATATTGTACTTTATGAAATAAAAAAGACTACACCATTTTAGTGTAGTCTTTTTGCCTTTTTAATTAATACTGTCGTAATCTTTTATTGGTATTCAGCTACATTTACCCAACGCATTAGGAATGCGCGTTCTTCTTTTTTTCCTTTTACCATTTGGGACGCGGCAACGATTGGTATCCATTTTTGCACATACTGTTTAGCAGTGTCGCTTTTTTTGCAGAACAAGTTTAGGTATTTTTCTGCAAGCTCTTCTTGTCCTGTTAAGTAAAACAATAGATATGTTCTTGCAACATCGCCAGAAGCATTGCCTTGGGTAGCGTGTGACCAGTCAATAATATACATATCGCCTTTAGGAGATACAATTATATTGCTTGGGTTAAAGTCGCCATGGCATACTTTGTTGTGCTTTGGCATAGAGTCCAGTCTTGCGTGAAGTTCATACCTTGTGGTTGCGTCAAGTCCTGTCTCTTCAATTTTGCGGTCCATTTTGTCGCGCAGTTTGTTAAGCAAGGGCGCTTTTTTGGAGTGTACTTCCATTTGTAAATCTACAAATGTTTCCAAATACTCATCGATTTTATCGGGATTTTCTTGCATAAGCTGTTCTAGTGTCTTGCCTTCAATATACTCTAGCACAATTGCCCATTTCCCATCGATTTTTGTAACTTCTAGCAATTTTGGAATTTTAAGGTCGGTTTCTTCCACTCTTGCTTGATTCAATGCTTCGTTCAATATGTCTGACTTTGAAAAATTGTTGTCAAACAGTTTTACCACCTGGTCGCCTTGGCGATAAATGGTCTTAGTGCTTCTTGTAGCGATTACTTGCTGAGTCATAATTCCTCCTTATTTGCCATAGTAGGCTGTCAAATATAATTGCTTAAGTTCACTCATTAGCGGATACCTTGGATTTGCTCCTGTGCATTGGTCGTCAAAAGCTTGCTCTACCATATCATCTAATGTCTCTAAAAATACCTTTTCGTCAACACCATAGTCTTTTATGGTTTTCTTTATACCAATCTTTGCCTTTAACTCTTCAATAGCTTTTACAAGGTTATGCAGTTTTTCGGTATCGTTTTTACCCTTAATCCCTAGATGGTCAGCTATTTCAGCATAGCGCGCCAGGGTATGGGGGTGACTGTATTGTGAAAATGTACCCATCTTGACAGGCGCTTCTTCTGCATTGAATAAAATAACATGATTTAGCATAAGCGCATTTGCAATACCGTGGGGCAAATTATGGAATGCTCCTAATTTATGCGCTAAAGAGTGGCATATTCCTAAGAAAGCATTTGCAAAAGCCATACCTGCTAAAGTTGCCGCGTTTGCCATTTTTTCACGCGCGACAGGGTCGTTTGGACCATTGTCGTATGCTCTTGGCAAGTATTCAAATGCTAATTTTAGCGCGCGTAATGCAGGTCCATCGGTAAAGTCGGTAGCAAGCATTGATACATATGCTTCAATAGCGTGTGTAACCACATCAATTCCTGATGCGCTTGTAAGTCCTTTAGGTGCATTCATCATCATATCAGCGTCCACAATTGCCATATTAGGCATAAGTTCATAGTCAGCCAAAGGATACTTTATGTTGGTGTTTTCGTCAGTTATTACGGCAAAGGGCGTAACTTCACTGCCTGTGCCTGCCGTAGTAGGAATAGCTATAAAGTAAGCTTTTTGTCCCATTTTGGGGAAGCTGTAAACTCTCTTTCTAATATCCATAAAGCGCATAGCTAGGTCAGCAAAATCAACTTCTGGATGTTCATACATAACCCACATAATTTTTGCCGCGTCCATAGGAGAGCCGCCGCCTACCGCTATAATGCAGTCAGGTTTAAATGCTTCCATTGCCTTAGCGCCTTCCTTAGCGCAACCTAATGTGGGGTCTGGTTCGACATTGAAAAATGTAGTATGTCTTATGCCCATTGCGTCCAATCTATCGGTGATAGGCTTGGTATAGCCATTGGAATAAAGGAAGTTATCGGTAACTATAAACACATTTTTCTTGCCGAGCACATTTTTCAACTCATCAAGAGCTACTGGCAAGCAACCTTTCTTTAGATAAACCTTTTCAGGCGCTCTAAACCACAACATATTTTCTCTCCTTTCCGCTACTGTTTTTATATTTAATAAGTGCTTTACGCCTACATTTTCGCTTACGCTATTGCCACCCCAGCTTCCACAACCAAGGGTTAACGATGGAGCTAACATAAAGTTATACAAGTCTCCAATTCCGCCATGGGAAGATGGAGTATTAACAACGCAACGGCAAGTTTTCATTCTTTCTTGCCAGTAAGTAATTTTATCTCTGCCATAAACTGTGTCAACAAAGATAGACGCTGTATGTCCATATCCGCCGTCTTCAATTAATCTTTCAGCTTTTTCTACCGCGTCTTCAAAGGTTTCAGCTTTATACATGGCAAGTACAGGACTAAGTTTTTCGTGAGCAAATTCTTCAGAGATATCCACGCTCTCTACTTCGCCCACAAGTACCTTAGCATAATAGGGTACTTCAAAGCCAGAAAGTTTTGCAATAGTTGTGGCTTTTTGTCCCACTATTTTAGCATTTAATGCGCCGTTTATTAAAATGGTTTTACGCACCTTTTCCGTTTGCTCTTTATCTAAAAAGTATGCGCCGCGATAGGCCATTTCTTTTTTGAATTCTTCATAGATGTCTTTCATTACTATAACAGATTGTTCGCTTGCGCAAATCATTCCGTTATCAAAAGTTTTGGACAGCAATATAGAGCTTACTGCAAGTTTGATGTCGGCAGAAGAGTCGACGATAGCAGGGACATTGCCTGCGCCAACGCCAACTGCTGGCTTGCCAGAACTGTATGCAGCTTGCACCATGCCAGGTCCGCCCGTTGCAAGAATCAAGTCAGATGCTTTCATAACTTGCGCCGACAAAGCAACAGTAGGCTCATCAATCCAAGCTAAAATATTTTGAGGAGCGCCTGCCTTAACGGCAGCTTCTAGTACAATTTTTGTAGCAGCTATAGTGCATTTTTTTGCTCTTGGGTGAGGACTTATGATAAGTCCGTTTCTTGTCTTTAGAGCAAGCAAGCTCTTAAAAATTGCCGTAGAAGTGGGGTTGGTAGTAGGAATAACTGCTGCTATAACGCCAACTGGCTCAGCAATTTTTACTATACCATACGCATCATCTCTTTCTACTATACCACAAGTTTTTGTGTTTTTGTAGGCATTATAAATATACTCAGACGCAAAGTGGTTTTTAATGACTTTGTCTTCCGCAATCCCCATGCCAGTTTCTTCAACTGCCATTTTAGCAAGCGGCACTCTAGCTTGGTTTGCAGCGGTTGCAGCAGCTAGAAAAATCTTATCTACTTGCTCTTGAGTGAATTTCGCAAATTCTTGCTGCGCTTTTTTAATTTCAGCAAGCTTGCGGTTCAGAGTTTCTTCATCTCTTACAATGTAATCTGTAACCATATGTATACTCCTTTATTGGTTTTTTTCTTTTTTTAATATTTTTGATAGTCTTTGACTAAGTAAAGCCAATGACGATGCCATATCTTCATTTATTATTGCGATGTTTTCAGGAATAACTAGGTTGCAAGGAGAAAAGTTCCATATAGCTTTTATGCCTGCTCCTATCATCAAATCGCAAATATCTTGGGCGCTGTCTTTTGGTACTGCTATAATGCCAATAAGTATATTAAAGCGTTTTATAAAGCTTTCTAGTTTGCTAAGGTTATATATTTTATGCCCATGAACTAGTTTAATGTTTGGATTTATATCAAACGCCCCTACAATATCCAAACCATAATCTTTAAATCCAGAATAGCTGAGCAACGCATGACCTAAATTCCCTACGCCAACTAATACCGCTTCGTTTATGTTGTTGTATCCTAAAAATTCCGCAATGTCTTTTACAAGACGATTTACAGAAAATCCTGTTTTTGGCTTGCCTGCTTCTTCGCTTATGCTGGCAAAATCTTTTCTAACTTGCACAGAAGTATAGTTAAATACCTTGGCAATAGCTTTAGAAGCCACATTTTCCACACCTTGCTTTTGTAGTTCTTTTAAGTGCCTTAAATAAGCTGGCAACCTTTGCAGTGTCTCTTTAGAAATACTTGACATTTATTCCCCTTCTCAATTGATAATTTTTTATCGATATTCGATTATCGATATTATATTATCAATATAAATTTATGATGTCAAACATTTTTGCTATTAAATTAAAAATAAAATATTATTTATTTTTGGTAAATATTAGTAATTGCAGTTTTTAATATTAAATCCGCTCTATTATAAGGATAATAAATATAAAGGGGATTTATTGAGTATGAAAAAAACAAAATTTGTATTAATTATAGTATCTATAATAATGTTTATAGCTCTACCGATAGCTTCTTTAATACCCACTTATGCATCAAGCGCAGAAGAACTACATGCGTTTGAGGCTAATGACGATTCGCTTACGGCGGCAGCATCCACATATACAGTGCAATGGGGCGACAGCATGTGGAAGATAGCTGTTAGATTTGAAGTGGGATTAAAAGAGCTAATTAAGGCCAATCCGCAAATAACCAACCCGTCGCTTATATATGTAGGGCAAAAAATTGCTATTCCTTCAGTAGCTCCGCTAAAGAGCATAGAAGATGAGGTCTTAAGACTAATAAACGCACAACGGACAAGAAATGGATTGCAGGCGCTATCATACAATTGGGAAGCTGCAAGAGTGGCCAGAATAAAATCGCAAGATATGATAAACAACAATTATTTTTCTCACAATTCGCCCATTTACGGTTCGCCTTTTAAGATGCTAGAGTCCTACGGCTTGCGTTTTTCAGCTGCGGCAGAAAATATTGCGTATGGGCAAAGAACAGCGCAAGAAGTAGTAAACAGCTGGATGAATTCTCCAGGACACAGAGCCAACATTCTTAGCAGAAGCTACACTCATACAGGCGTAGGAGTTGCAAAAAAAGCAAATGGCACATTGTATTTTACCCAAGTTTTTCTAAAACCATTTTAATTAATAAGGCTTAAGAAAAGAGGAAAGATTAATGAAAAAAGCGGCTTTAAACAGTCGCTTTTGCTTTATTGTCCCAAAACCGTTACACTTGATAATTTACAAAGATTTATGTATATGATATAATTTTCTTTAGCTTAAGGGAGAAAATTATGAGTAAAGAAAATTTTCAAAAAATTAAACTTCTTAAGATTTGGGAAATACTACTTAAAGACAGCGACAAAGAGCATCCTTTAGATACAATTAATATTATTGACAGGCTTGCAAAACAAGGTATTTCTTGCGACAGAAAAACGCTTTATAATGACATAAAAGAACTAAATAAGCATGGTTATAAAGTTTATAAAAAGCGTAGTAGAAGAAATATGTACTATACCGACCTGTCGGAATTTAGTGTACCTGAGCTTAGAATATTAATAGACGCTGTGCAATCGGCAAAGTTCATAAGTGAACAAAAAACTGACGAATTGGTAGACAAAATTGCCAACCTTGCTGGAAGTTATAGAGCAGACACCCTAAAAAATGGAGTATACTTTGATACACAAAAGTATAATAATGAAGCTGTTTTTCACAATATTAAAATGATTGATGAAGCTATAAACACTGATAAAAAAGTGTCCTTTAGATATTTTGATTATAATGAAGATGGTGACATTGTATATAGAAAATACGGCGCAAGGTATTTGGTCAACCCTGTGGCGTTTGTGCTAAATGACGACTGCTATTATTTGGTATGTTATAATGACAAGTATAGAAATTTAGCTAATTTCCGCATAGACAGAATTAGTGATATAATGATAGAAAAACAACGCATAGAAGTTGTTCAGTGCGCTATTAATTTTGATATAGCGGAGTATAAGCGCAAAGCTTTTTTAATGTATACTGGTCAAGAAACAGAAATAGAGATAGAATTTGACAAATCTCTTATCGATGTTATGAAAGATAGATTTGGGACAGCAATTAAGATAAAAGGGCTAGATAATGGCAAGTGTAGACTGACAACAAGTGTGCAAATAAGTCCTGTATTTTTTGGTTGGTGTACAAACTTTGGCGTTAAGCTATCAATAATAAAACCCCTTGATGTGCGTAATCAGTATATAGAGTTTATAAAAGATATTATAGACAATTATGAAGATAGCTTAGAAAAACAGTAAAGTCTTATTACATAATTTAAACAAAAAAGAAAATTCGCTAAATCAATAACGAATTTTCTTTTTTATTTAATAATAATAGATTATTCAGCAGTTGTGCTTTCTTCTAATAGAGCTTTTCTGCGCATATTTTCTTCAACCATAAGCAGATGTGTTTTCTTGTCTAATTTGTAGAATAAGAAAGGAATCATAGCAAGCACATAACCTAAACCGCTAATCAATGTAACCATAATAAATATACCATTTAACGCTTTTGGAGTTTGGTTGGTTACATCAGGGTTAAGCGCGCCGTTATAACCTACTATGCTAAGAACTAGACCTGTTATGGCGACACTTATACTATTTTGGAACTTACCCATAAAGGTAAGCAGAGAGAAACAAGTGCCTTCTACGCGTTTGCCTGTTTTGTACTCTAAATAGTCGACATTGTCACCAATTAGTATTGTGGTCATACTTGTCCAAATTCCAACAGGCAAGAAAGCAAAGAACCTTAATGCTATAAACAAATAGATGTTGGAGTAACCTATAAAATATGAAGCGATATTTACTATTGCGCCAAAAGAGCAAGAGGCAATTAGAATTGTTCTTTTCTCCAATTTTTTAATAAGAAATGGGGTAACTAGCAAGCCAACAACGGTAGCTATGGCTGGCAAAAAGCCAATAACGGGAGTATAAATACTCATTATGTCTACTGAACTCATATTGGGGAAAATCTCTTTAACATTCCACTTTACAAAATAGGTGGTAAGTGCTGTCATTCCTACTGCCATGACAGAGTATAGAGCGCCTGCTATAAGAAGTAAAACTAGTGGCTTGGATTTAGGAATAAGCTTTATGTTTTCAAAAAACTTTTCTTGGGCAACTTCGCTTTTTGCTCTTTCTTTTGTGAAGAAGAAACCTTGCATCATTAGCGCTGCTCCTATCACGCAAAAGACAATGGCACTAAAGAAAAAACCATTATGGAAGCTTGCTCCCGCATAATTTATAAAAAATTTGTTTACAAACCAAAATCCGCCTACACATATTCCCGTGCCTAGCGAACCAATTAGCCTTGTTAAAGTTACTATTGATGTCCGTTGTTTGGGGTCTGTCGTTATAACTGATGACATACTCCAATAGGGGATATCGTTGGCGGTATATATCATAGTAAAAATTAGGTATATGATAACAGCGTAAGGAATAGCTTTAGCGCCTGTTAATCCTATGGGCGCAAACATAGCAATAGCTGCTAGTGCAACGGGGATTGGAGTAAATAACATATAGGGACGACATTTGCCCCACCTAGATTTAGTTCTATCCACGATTTGCCCCATAATAGGGTCATTAATTGCATCAAAAATACGCGTAAGGGTAATAATTAAGCCCGCAATTGCCGCATCAATGCCTAGGTAGTCGGTCATATAAAGCATAAGCATGCTAAATAGACCATAAATCATAGTTTGCCCAGTGTTAGTGAATGCAAAAGAGAGTTTTTCTTTTATCGGCACAATTTCGTGGGCGACGGATTCTTTTGTGGTGATAGCAGTGTTTTCCATTGTGACTCCTTTAAGCTAAAAAAATACATTATTAATCTTAATTAAATTAGGATAACCATAATATAAAAATAATACGACTTATTGTCCACAATGTCAATAGCTACTATAATTTGTTAAGGAATTTATTAAAAATACTACATAAACAATAATAAGCTTACTGCCATTATTGCCATACCGCTAATTAAACCTAAAATGGACAAGTGGTGTTTGCCGTATTCTCTAGCAGCGGGTAAGAGTTCGTCAAAAGAGATAAACACCATTATCCCAGCAACAGCTGCAAAGATAACGCCAAAAAGTATGTCATTTAAAAATGGCATTAAAATAAGGTAAGCTACTAGCGCGCCAAGCGGCTCAGAAAGTCCTGACGCAAAAGAATAAAAGAAAGCCTTTTTCTTACTGCCCGTGGCGTGATAGATGGGCATAGCGACAGCGACGCCTTCAGGGATATTATGAAGAGCTATAGCTATCACAATGGGAATGGCAAGTGTTGGACCTTGCAAAGCAGTTACAAAGGTTGCAATTCCTTCGGGAAAGTTGTGTATAGCGATGGCAAGGGCGGTAAATAAGCCTGTTCTCATAAGCTTTTTGTCGCTTTTCTTTTTTGTGCACTCATTTTCTTCTAAGATACCGCTAGATGAACAAAACTCATGGGGATTATTTTTTTTTGGTATTAATTTATCAATGATACCAATAATTAGCATTCCGCCAAAAAAAGCGGCAACGGTGACAATAGCGCCATAGCGGTTGCCCATAGCTAGCTTTAATGCGTTTTGCGCTTCTTGGAATATTTCAATCATAGAAACATATATCATTACGCCGGCAGAAAAACCTAAGCTCAAGGATAAAAAATTGGTATTGGTTTTTTTGGCAAATAAAGCAATTGCGCTGCCAATGCCTGTAGATAAGCCCGCTATCGCAGTCAGTCCAAAAGCCAGCCATACATTACCTGTCATTTACCCTATCTCCTCTTAACCTTTTTATTATTAGCTTCTCATATAAACAATATCCGCTTTGCAATTAAAAGTCAATAATTTTACAAAAGCTAAGGTAACACGAACAGAAGTTTTAGCATAAAAGCAAGACATAAAGATAAATATTTGATATAATGATATGTAAGTAATAATACATTAGCAAATGGTCATATTTTTTTCTTTTGAAAGTTAAAACCACCAAAAAGCTGGCGGTTTTTTTAATGCTGGCGTTCGTGAAGGGAGTCGAACCCCTGACCTATCGCTTAGGAGGCGATTGCTCTATCCTACTGAGCTACACGAACCTATATTGCTCTAAAATGCTTTTGCTTTTAAATGCAAAAGCTACGCTAAATTAAGCAAGCCTAATTAGCGTAGTTATTTTAGTGCAATTTTTCTTTAATGTCAAGAGTTTAGAGCATTTGCCGCTAAAGCTCTAGTTATTAAATGCCGCAAGTATTGCCATTTTGCGATTTTCAATATGTATAAGTTCGTTTAAATCATTCCTTAGCGGTGACAAACGGTCCAAGACAACAAAAATGTCTATTTGGGCATTGATAAGTCTTGCTAGGGCATTGCTGCAAAAACGATGCGGATTGCGGAAACTGGGCAAATAAGTGTCGCCATTTAACAATCTTGTTGCAATAGCTAGACTGCGGAAAATTAAATTTTTAAGATAATTTGCCAATTTACATGCAAGTTGTGTGCGCGCGCACCTTCTTAGCTCAAATATACAATCTAGCTGATTTTCATTTAGAGTAATTATTTGCTCAAGATAATTACTGCTATCAACCGACATTGGCATATTTGCCAGCGCATCTCTGTACTCTCTTGCCATTTGCTCAAAATTTGTCGTGTTCATAAATACCTCGCAATTTATAGATATGACAATGTCTAAAAAAAGGTGTGAAAATACCCCGACAAAATATCGGGGTATAGTTTTTGGATTTTTTCTTATTTTGCAAGCTCTACCTATTAGCTCATACTCTAAATTAAGAGTTGCCCATCTTCGTCTATAACTAGCATTACTTTTTCTTCTTCGCCTGATTTGGCTTCATAGTAGATATAATAAGTGTTGTCATTCTTTTTTGCCACCACTTCATAGCAAAGAATTTCAGTATGCCATTCGGTAGGAATTAGACAAAACCTTTTACTGCTTACGCTAAGAGAAGCAGGTATTGAGATATGGTCAATGGATTTTGGAACTTCCAAGTCACGCTCAACATGGTTGTATATATAGTTTATAGCTTCCACTCCAACCATATGCCCTGTATCGCTGCACACCTTAATTTTTATAAGGTCAGGATAATAGACTATATCATTTTCAGTATAGGCAAAGTTAATATAAACTGTGCTATTGTTGTTGCTAACCCATACTGGCTCCATATTAGAGTATCCAAGCTTTTCCATATAGACTTTTGCCTTTTCTACGCACTGAGAGTCAGTTAGGTTAGGCTCTGTTACTTCGCAATAAGAATCAAACTGAACGACATAACCGCCTGCTTTGGATATATAAGCGCTACCTTCTCTATCATTATACTTAAAGCCATATATATAGCTTGGGATAGGATCTTTGGTTTCTCCCTGCTTAACAATATCTGAACTGCCTTCAAAATACTGGGCAATAAGCTCTATTCCTCTTTCCACAGAGATTTCATCTTTGCCGTTTAAGAACTTAGTTTCTCTATCGTCTAGCCCGTCACTAAACGGTCCGTCATAAATAAGTTCGGGATAATCAATGGAAGAATAATCTATATTGCCTATTTTTTCAGTGACAGAAGAAAGGTTTGTCAACACGCTGCTATCTACCTTGCCACCCCTAATTAAGTCGTTTTGCACTTCGGCTAGCGCTGTATTTAGTTGAGATACCGCTTCACCAAAAGTATCTAAATGCCCTGACTCCGTTTCCGTTAGCTGAGTGGTGGAAATTTTGCGTCCAAGGTATTGGCAATAATCTCCGATTTGGTTTAGCATTCTAATAGCTTCATTGAGATTTTCGCTACCTTCAGACATTTGTGCTAGATTACTGCTGGCAATACCGCACTCTCTCCATACATCATTGAGTAGTTGCTGTCTTAGTTTTGTGCCTTCTAGCACGCTGACTTTGGAAAGCTTGGTAGATATAGTTTCAAGCGAAGTCATAGTTTCTGAGTACGATTTTTCATATAGATTGTTTAGCTGAGCATTGGCGCTGCGCCTTTTATGTTCAATTACTCCAAGCGCAACGCTCAGCGCAATTATGGCAGATAATAACCCAACGCCTATGGCTATAACAATTTTTTTTGCACTACCTATTTTTTCCATACATTCCTCCTAACTAGGCGCATCATCATGCGCAAAATACATGCTTGCCAATGGTGAGTTTGATTGGCTTTTGCCTTATCCAAGCATTAGTGGCGGTACGCGGGTTATAGTAGAACAAACAACCGTATGTTGGGTCCCAACCATTCATGGCGTCTTTTGCCGCTCTCATGGCAGTATCGTTTGGGGTAAGGTTAATTTGACCGTCGGCAACTACCGTAAACGCTCCTGGCTGATAAATTACACCGCTTATGGTGTTAGGGAAAGAGCTGTTTCTCACCCTATTTAGCGCAACGGCAGCAATGGCTACTTGCCCAGTATAAGGCTCTCCTCTAGCTTCGCCATAAACAAGTCTTGCAAGCAGGTAAACATCGCCAGAGGACGACGATGAGCCACCGCTTAAAGACATTCCTAAAGCTGCTGCTGTTTGCTTGCCCACAATGCCGTCTACACTGAGCTTATTTACCCTTTGAAAATACCTTACTGCCTGTGCTGTTCGTGAGCCAAAAATTCCGTCAACATTGCCAGTGTAATATCCCCATCTTTTAAGCTTGGTTTGCATTTCTCTGACTTTTGCGCCAGTGCTGCCTTGTCTTAATAAAGTGGCGGCATCAGCTTCTTCAGAGGATTTTAATATGTCGGTATAAAGAAGTACTGCCGTAGTTGCGGTAATCAGTACCATAACTAGACTTATAGCAATCTTGACCCCCTTAAACTTGTCTGTTTTTTGCATTTTTCTTATTTTCCTCCATAATTTCATAAATTTTTGATTTCAAAATTATATCTTTTTCGCCTTCCACATAGGATAAGCTAGGGTACACAACGCTATAATGCGTATCTCCTCCGCCTTGACCTAGTGTTATAATTAGCGTTTTATACTTACCTTTTCTAATGACGGCATTGCCACACTGCCTTAAATTGCGCTCTACTTCCTTTATTTGCGTGTGCGCGTTATAACAAACGGGTAATTGACTTAGAATTTCGTTTGATATGTATTCGATGTTGTGCAAATTTTCGTAAATTGCATTTTCAGTTTCTAAAAGGCTGTCGCAGTCATTTAGGATAACAGCTAAATAAGAATACACACCTGACGCTGTTTTTTTTGCTGCTAGCGTGTCGCTAGACTTTTCGCTATTTGCCATTATCTCCACAAAGAAATAGTCATTTAGAGTATTTTCTGAGCAGGCAAGTAGCGCTATCAGCATCATGCATAGAAGTATAATGAGCGTAATTTTTTTGGTCATATTGCAATTATCGACTGACCTATACCGATTTATTCATTAAATTTTAAAGTTTACTTTGCAAAAAAAATATGATACTATACCTGTATGGAATTTTTTACAATCAGAGCAGAAGATAAAGACAAAATAACTAAAATTATTGGGGATAATCCAGAAAGAATTTGTGAAAATACTTTTGGCAGTATGTATACTTGGAGTGTCAATGATGAGTATAGCTATTGCATAGAGAATAAAACGCTTTACTTTGGTTTAATAGACGACAAAAAAGCTGATTTTTATTTTCCCATAGGCTATGACAATGCAAAAGAAGCGGTTGACAAGCTAGTTAGTTATTGCAAAGAAAAAAACTTGCAAATGTGTTTTTCCTTTTTATCCTCTTCCCAAACGGAAATGCTAAAAGAATATTTTGGGCAATCAATTATTATTGAAGAAGATAGAGATTGGGCAGACTACTTATATAACTATGAAGACTTATTGCGTTTGAAGGGCAAAAAGTATCATGGACAGCGTAATCACATAAACAGATTTATGCGGACATATAAAAATTATGAGATTTTGCCTTATGATGTAAGTATGCATGATGAAACACTTGAGTATTTGGAAAAACATTTTGACAATATAAAAAATCCAAACAAGTGGTTAAGAGATGAAAGGCGTATTATGACTACTAGGCTTTTGCCTAATTATGAAAAACTTGGTCAGTTAGGAGCTGTGTTAAAAGTTGATAACAAAATAGTTGCTGTTACTTTTGGCGAAATAGTGGGAGATACTTTATATGTGCATTTTGAAAAAGCAACTAGAGAATATCATGGCAGTTATCCAATGATAAATAAGAGTTTTGTAAAGATGTGTCATGGGGAAAGCTTAAAGTATATCAATCGTGAAGAAGATTTGGGCGAGCCAGGTTTAAGGACGGCAAAGCTTAGCCTGCAACCTTGCCAAATAATACCAAAATCTTTTGCAAAGGTAATTTTTTAATTGATAAATTGCTTGTAAATAAAAAATTACTGTGCTACAATAATGAAACATTAGATTGTCAAGGAGTTTGATAATGTTTAATTTCTATGTGTTTTATACAGTGCTATCCATAATATTTATGGTGCTAATGGTGATGCTTAGCATAGGGCTAATCATAATTGTTGTGATGCAAGATAGCAATAGCAACAATATCGGAGCCATAGCAGGCGGAGCAGAAAGCTTTTTTGGAAAAAACAAATCCAAAAGTATGGATGCAAAATTAAAGAGATTAACAATTTATATAGCAATATCCATTTTAGTAACATCCATTTTGTTCTTCGTAGTGCAGATACTATTTAAGACACTGGATTAAAAACAAAAAAGAAATAACCTGCCAAAGCCTGTTGAGTTATCGACAGGCTTTTTGTTTTGGCTCTTTACAGCCTAAATGGCGACCTTAATGTAGATACATATACTTGCTATAAATTAATTTTATATGTTAATATATATAAATCGGAGCAGTTCATGAAAAAAGAAAAAATAGTGGCAACAAATAAAAAAGCTTATCATGATTATTTTATTGAAGACACCTATGAAGCAGGTATTCAGCTTGTAGGCAGTGAAGTAAAAAGCATAAGGCTTGGTAATGTCAACCTAAAAGATAGCTTTGCCATCATTAAAAACAATGAAGTTTTTTTGCTAAACGCTCATATTTCGCCCTATGAAAAAGGCAGTCACTATAACCCTGAGCCAAAGCGAACAAGAAAACTGTTATTGCATAAACAAGAGATTAATAAATTGCGCGCCAAAATAGAGAGAAAAGGTTATACTTTAGTGGTGACTAAGATGTATTTTAAGCAGGCGCTTGTAAAAGTAGAGTTGGCGCTAGCAAAAGGTAAAGAAATGCACGACAAAAGACGCGCGCTAAAAGAAAAACAACTAAATCGTGAAGTGGCTAGAGCCATGAGCCAGTATAGATAAAGGAGAATTATTATGTACAGTACAGACACTAAGTGCGTTCAAGCCGGTTACAATCCAAAAAATGGCGAACCAAGAGTTTTGCCCATTTATCAAAGCACTACCTTTAGTTATGATACTCCAGAAGAAATGGGGGATTTGTTTGACCTGAAAAAAAGTGGCTTTTTCTATTCTAGACTTGCCAATCCTACAGTAGCAGAAATGGAAAATAAAATAGCCCAATTAGATGGCGGAATAGGGGCTATGGGTTGTAGCAGTGGTATGGCGGCGACCACTTTGACTGCGCTTACACTTTGCCATGCTGGCGATAATATCATTTCGCTAAGCACAATTTATGGCGGTACTTATAATTTGTTTGCAACGACATTACCAAAGCTTGGCATATCTTGCAGGTTTGTAGACCCCGATGCGCCCAAAGAAAAGATAGAAGAGCTGATTGATGAAAAAACCAAATTCATTTTTTGTGAAACGATAGCAAACCCTGCCATGAGAATATTGGATTTTGAAAAGCTAAGCGAAGTTTGCAAAAAACATAAACTATTGTTAGTTGTGGACAACACATTAGCTACACCTGTTATTTGTAAACCAATAGAATTTGGAGCAAATATTGTGATATACTCTAGTACCAAATACTTAGATGGTCATGCTTGCGCGCTTGGCGGCATCATTGTGGACTGCGGTAATTTTACATACCTAAACAATGACAGGTATCCAGATTTCAATCAGCCTGACGCAAGCTATCACGGCATGGTTTATGCAAGCGACTTAGGTCAAAGCGCATTTATAGTTAAAGCAAGAGTGCAATGTATGCGTGATATTGGCGCAATGCTAAGTCCGCAAAATGCTTTCTTGACACAACTTGGCATGGAAACATTGCACTTGAGAATGGCAAGACATTCAGAAAATGCAATGGCTGTCGCTAAAATGCTTAAAGAAAACAAAGCTGTGGAATGGGTAAGCTATGCAGGACTTGAAAGCCACTTAGACAACCATTTAGTTAAGAAATATTTTACTAACCAAATGGCAAGCGGAATGGTAACCTTTGGAATAAAAGGCGGCAGAGAAGCTGCGCAAAAATTCCAAAAAGCTTTAAATCTTATCCGTATAGTTACTCATATAGCCGATGTCAGAAGTTGTGTGCTTCATCCAGCTAGCACAACACACCGTCAGCTTTCCGACGCCGATTTGGCAGCATGTGGAATCAGCGATAACCTAATTAGACTATCCTTAGGGATTGAAGGCACAAAAGATATTCTTGACGATATAAAAAATGCTCTTTACCAAAGCCAAAATTAAAAAATTTAGGAGAAAAACATTATGCCGATAGTAATACCAAAAGATATTCCTGCGTTTGAGATTCTTACAAAAGAGAATATTTTTTGTATGCACTCTTCTAGGGCGGAAGGTCAGGATATTAGACCGCTTGAGATAGTCATTCTTAACCTAATGCCCACCAAAGTTACCACAGAAACGCAACTTATGCGTTTATTATCAAATACGCCGTTGCAAGTTAATGTTACACTGCTTCAAACGGCATCATATCAGCCTACCAACATCAGCCAAAATCACATGGACAAGTTTTACAAAACTTATGATGACATAAAGAACTTGAAGTATGACGGAATGATAGTAACAGGCGCGCCTGTGGAAACAATGGAGTTTGAAGATGTAAAGTACTGGCAGGAACTTTGTGAGATATTTGATTATGCTGAAAGAAATGTAACTAGCTCACTGTTTATTTGCTGGGGCGCTCAGGCTGCGCTAAATTATTATTATGGCATTGGAAAAAGGCTTATGGATAAAAAACTGTTTGGCATTTTTGAAAACTATGGTTGTCTAGAAAATGAGCCTCTACTTAAGGGTTTGGACGATACATTTTGCATACCGCATTCCCGCCATACCGAAATTGATGAAAAAGCTTTGATGGAAGATGGGCGTTTTGTGGTGCTTGCCCAAGGCAAAGAGTGTGGACTTAGTATAGTTAAATGCATAGATAACCGCAAGTTTTTCTTTTTTGGACACGCCGAATATGACAGAGAAACTATCAAGGCAGAGTATTTGCGTGATTTGGAAAAAGGCTTGCCCATAGAAAGACCTAAAAATTATTTTGCCGACGATAAGACGCTTGATAAAATAAATATGACATGGCGTTCAACGGGTAACCTGCTATTTTATAATTGGCTAAATTACTACTTGTATCAAGTTACGCCGTACGATATCGGGAGAAAAATTGGTAATTAAAAAACTTTATCTGGATAATTTTTTAAGCTACACAAAACAATATGTAGAGCTTAGCGACACATTAAATGTTATTGTGGGTAAAAATGCCGCCGGAAAAACCAATCTTGTAGAAAGCATATATTTTTCTTCTTTAGGAAAATCGGCAAGGGGACTGCGTGATAAAGAGCTAATAAATTGGAATGACGCTAGTTATGGCGCGCGTGTAAAAATATTGTTGCAAAAAAAATACTCTAGCCATACCATAGATATCCATGTAGATCACGCTGGTCAAAAAAGGATACTTTGCGACAATTTGCCTGTGTCTAGAATCGGGGAACTTATTGGCATATTAAATATAGTGTTCTTTAGTCCTGACGAAATGGGGCTGGTAAAGGAAAGCCCGTCTGACAGACGCCGTTTTTTAGATATCAGCTTGAGCCAACAAAACAAACTTTATTTTTATAGTTTGACAAAGTACAATAAGTTGCTGGCACAGCGTAATAAGGTGTTAAAGGTGCATAAAAATGACGCCAATTTTATGGAAATGTTGGAATTGGTTACGCAAAGCATGCTAGAATGTCATGAGTATATACTGCTACGCAGAAAGGAGTTTTTGGAAGAACTTGCGCCACTGGCTGTTAAAGAACATAGCTATTTGACATCAGAAAAGGAAAAGCTGGAGATTTTGTATCAAACAGAACCTGTAGATTTTGACGATGTCAAAGGCAGTTTGCAAAAACTATATAAAAAATCGTTGGAAAAAGATATCAAACTAGAGTATACTACGGTGGGAATACATCGTGACGACATAAGTATTGTGGCAAATGATATCGATATTAGGAAGTATGGTTCACAAGGACAGCAAAAAACTACTGTGCTTAGCATAAAGCTTGCTGAACTAAATATGTTCCACTTAAAGACAGGCGAATACCCTATACTTATACTAGATGATGTCTTAAGCGAACTTGATAATACTAGGCGTAAAGCTTTGTTTGAGCGCATTAAAGAAGTGCAGACCTTGATAACGTGTACAAAGTTTGCGCAAGAAAGTCTAAGTGATTACAGAATGTTTTATATAAGCGATAAGAAAATTAAGGAAGTAAAGGATATAACAAATGGTTAATGAAAAAGTACTTGCAATAGCAAAATTGATAAAAATTACTGGAGTGAGTCAACAAGAGATAATAGACAGTATAGCAATTCCTAGCGACGCTAAGATGGGCGACTATTGTTTGCCTTGTTTTAAGTTTAGTAAAATTTTGCGAAAAAGTCCTGTTGCAATAGCAAATGAACTTGTAGAGTCCTTTGGAGAGCTTACCACTCCTTTAGTTAGCGCAAACGCAGTAAATGGCTATATAAATTTTGTAACTGACAAACTATTTACGGCAAAAAAAGTGTTGGGAGAAATTATTGAAAAAGGCAAAGAATATGGAAATAGGCAATCAAACGGCAAGACAATTTGCATAGATTATTCTTCTATAAACATTGCAAAGCCTTTTCATATAGGTCATCTTTGCACAACGGTAATTGGCGGAAGTTTGTACAGAATTTATAAAAAACTTGGATACAATTGCGTTGGCATTAATCACTTAGGCGACTGGGGAACGCAGTTTGGCAAGCTTATTGTGGCATTTAAGAAATGGTGTTCATTAGAAGAATTAAATGAAAAAGGCATGAAAGCCCTTACAGAAATATATGTAAAATACCATCAAGAGAGCCAAAAAGATGAAAGCTTAGATGCCCAAGCGCGTGAATGGTTTAAGAAGATTGAAGAAAATGATAGTGAGGCTATGGAGCTGTTTAACATTTTTAAAGATGTTACCATCAAAGAAGTGCAAAAAACATACAAACGCCTTAACATTACATTTGATAGCTACAATGGAGAGTCTTTTTATAATGATAAAATGCAACCTGTCATTGATAAGCTTCAACAAAAGAACTTACTTACAGAAAGTGAGGGTGCAAAGATAGTAGACCTTTCTGATTATGATATGCCGCCATGCCTTATTGTTAAGGCAGACGGAGCTACATTGTATGCTACAAGAGATTTAGCCGCTGCTTACTATCGTAAAGAAGCTTATGACTTTGACAAGTGTCTGTATGTTGTTGCTTATCAGCAAAATTTGCACTTTAGACAATGGTTTAAGGTAATTGAATTGCTTGGCGAAAGCTGGCATGATTCTTTAGTTCATGTTCCATTTGGCATGGTCAGTTTGGAAGATGGCGCAATGAGTACGCGCAAAGGTAAAGTGGTACTGCTTGAGGATGTGCTAAATAAAGCGGTAGAAAAAAGCCTTGCCATTATAGAAAGCAAAAATCCTGATTTGCAAAATAAAGAAGATGTGGCAGAGAAAGTGGGAGTAGGAGCTGTTATTTTCAGCGCGCTTTACAACAACCGCATTAAAGATATAGTGTTTAGCTATGACAAGGTGTTAAACTTTGATGGCGAAACAGGACCTTATGTTCAGTACACCAACGCAAGATGCAACAGCGTATTGGAAAAGGTGGGAGAGATAGATATAACTAAAGCAAATTTTGACGCTGTCAACAATCAGGAATGCAACGCAGTAATTGCTCTTTTAGAGCTTTTCCCTAAAGTGCTTGGCGACTGCTTGGAAAAATATGAGCCTTGTTATCTCTCTAGATACCTTGTAAATTTATGTCAGGAATTTAATCGTTTTTATTTTGCGCACAGAATACTCAATGAAGAAGAAGGTGTAAAGACAGCGCGCGCAATATTGGTAAAATGCACAAAAACAGTTATTGAGGAGGGGCTTAGCTTGCTAGGAATAAGCGCGCCTAAAAAGATGTAATTATGATTGATACACATACTCATACTGCTTTTTCATTTGATGGAAAGTCCAGTCTTAAAGAAATGGTTTTAACGGCAAAAAAATTAAATGTAGAATATTATGCCATAACAGACCATTGCGACTTAGATTATAGGCATATTCCTGAGTATTCTTCAGTTAAGCAAATTGAGCTTGAGAAGTATATTGATGCAGTGACAAAAATTAAAAAAAAATATCCTTTTGTGGCGCTTGGTCTAGAGTGCGGATATAGTAAAAAAGCAATTGTGGACTATTTACAAATAGTGCCTTTTGAAAAGTTTGATTATATCCTTAACTCTACTCATATAGTTGATGACAAAGATTGTTATAATCAACCTTATTTTAAGGATAGGACAAAAAAAGAGAGTTATGAAAGGTATTTGCTTACAGTGAGAGAGAGTTTGGAAGTGCCTTATCCATACAATGCTTTATCCCACCTTGGCTTTGTTAGAAAGAATGCGCCTTTTGAAGATAAGTCACTAAGGTATATTGATTTTCCTGAGATTTTTGATGATATATTTTTAAGAATGATAGAGCTTGATAAGTGTCTTGAGCTAAACGCTCATACCAAAGGGCATGGATTTATGCCCGACCTTGATATTGTCAAAAGATATAGAGAACTAGGCGGACAGCACCTAACTTATGCCAGCGACGCGCATATAAAAACAAGGATATGTGAAAATTATCATTTGGCTAAAGAAGTGGCTTTAATTGCTGGCTTTAGGTATTGGACAGTATATCGCAATCAAAAACCAATTAAGATTAAGATATAAAGGAGCAAAGAAAAATGTTTGATAAAAAAGTTACTGCATTAATTGTAAGCATAGTAGCAGCATTTAACCTGCTTGTTTATGTATCCATGAGAAGTTTACTTGGATTTATTGGATATTTTACTAATTTTCCGCCGCTTACTTACATACTTTTTGTAATAATGGCAGCAGTTGTAGTACTGAGCTTTATTAACTTGCTTCATAAACATAACAAAAAACTGCTTATAGCTTTATTTGTGGCAGATATATTGTTTTTTATCCTTGTTATAGGTTACTTTATAGGCGCTTTTGAACTCTATATGGTGTTCTTTGTGGAAATGGCAAAAATGTTGCTTGTGTATGCTGCAATTGCCATTATTGTATATCTTATTTTCTATTTTCCAAAGTCAAAATACTATACAAAAACAGTAGCTACTGTGATATGTGTAGCATTAGTTTTGGCTGTGGTGATAGGGTTTACTGATATAGAGAAGTTAAAGATTAATTTTATAACAACGGGCGCCGCCGTATATGCGGTGGAAGATGAGTATCAAATAGTGTGGACTACAAGCAACCAAGCGTTAGGCTGGGTAGAAGTAGACGGAGTAAAATACTATGACGATATAGCAGGCAGCGTAAAAAGCACAGATACTGTACACAAGGTAAGCGTGCCACAGCAAGCTCTAGACAGCGCAAAAAGCTACACAATTTATAGCCAAACTATGATAAATGAAGAGGCCTATTCCGCGCTAAAGGGCAGAACTTTTTCAAAAACCTATGCATTTAGACCAGTTGACACAAGTGACGGAGTGCAATACTATGCCGTATCCGATACCCATGGCATTAACAAAAAAGGTTTTGCAACGGCGTCATATTATGGTGATGATACCGACTTTGTCATCATTGCAGGCGATACAGTATCATTTTTAGATTCAAAGTTTGATTTAGAAAGAATAGCAAAATTATCTCATGGTGTATCAAAGGGCAATATCCCAGTAATTTTTGCAAGAGGCAACCACGAAATTAAGGGCAAGAGCGCAGAGAGTCTTTATAAATATATAGGCGCGACAGATAGCCAAGATTATTACTTTACTTTTAGGCTAGCAAGCGTCTGGGGCGTAGTGCTTGATGTAGGAGATAGCCACCCAGACCAATGGAAAGAAAATTTTGACACAGCCAATTTTACACCTTACCGCAATGCGCAACTTGATATGCTTGATAAAATTATTGCCGACAAAGAAAACACATATTTAGCTGAAGGTATTACGCATAGAATAGCTGTTAGCCATGTAAATACTGCTTTTGCTCATAACACAAGCAATTTTCTCTATGACTATTTTATAGAAATTAATCAAAGACTCAACGAAATAGGAATAGATGTTATGATAAGCGGACACAAGCACCATGTGTTTGTTGTGCCAAAAGGCGAAGTTGTAGGGGCAGAATTAAGCTTTGCAAGCCAATATATAGGTAATGCAGAAGACCCAGACGGCAATGCAGCGCTTGCGACGGGAGCTATGTTTAACAGCATAATATGCTCAAGGCGCAGCGACACGCAATCACTTAGTAAAAAGGAAAAGCGTCTTGGCATGCGTCATATAGGCGCAGCTATGCATTATAAAATTGACCAAGCTGGCGACGGAGTGCTAGAAGTTAGGTTTACAACGCATAGAAAAAGAGTAATTAATACCATAAATCCCTTTACAGGACAAAGTAACGGCACAACAATTTATATTTATTAATCTTCAGTTATTGCTTCAAAGAAATCCACTTGAATATTTTGACCGCCTTCAAACCTGTTTTTCATAAGATAAGGCAGCGTAAGGCGGTTTACTTTTGTGTCTTTAAAAGCTTCTTTGTAAAGTGTTTTTAACTGACTTTCTTTAGTGAAAATAAGTTCAGATAAGCTAGAGCAACCTGAAAAAGCGTCATTAACGATGTTTATAACGCTATCGGGAACGGCAAGCGTTTGCAAACTCTCACAGTTTTCAAAAATTTTAGAATTAAATCTATCTATATTGGTTTTGGTTAGGTCAATACTTGTAAGACTTGTACAGTTAGAAAAAGCGCTTGGTCTTATTGCAATTATTGTATCAGGTACAATTATAGTCTCAATTTGGTCTTGGTTTGCAAAGGCTAGTTCTTCTATTATTTTGACAGGCTTATTTTCATAGCCGTTAGGAATGACAACATCGCCTGATAGCTGTACGCCATCTTTTACTTTTGCAGCATAATATCCATAGCCTGTATTATAGTCGGCAGTATAAATAAAATCAAAATGCTCTAGATTTGAGCCATTATCCTTTAGCCACTTAGCATAAAGCGTTCTGCTAGATGGCATTGGAGATGCGTTTGTCCAAGAATATAAATCATTAAAATCAGCGTCGTTATACCAGCCCAAAAAGTGATAGCCTTCTTTTACAGGGTCAATAGGTCTTGTTACTGTACTTCCAAATGTTTGAGTGATAGGCGATATTTCGCCCCCGCCATTAGTTTCAAAGGTTATGGTGCATTCTTTTGGAAGTTTTTTTATTTCGTAATATGCGTATATTGTAGTTGTTTTAACAATGTTATTAAGATGCTCTTGAGAAAGTTTTTCACTTTCGCCTAAAATATCCCTTATTGTCCAATAAGAGTCAGTAACAACTAGGTCATATCCATCTTCTGTGGGACTAATTTTTGGTATGTCGGGTAAGGCGTCTATATAAAAATCTTGGCCATAAGTTAGGTCAATTACTCTATAATCGTAGTCATTGCCTTGGATATGCAGTTTTAATACAAGCTTTGGGTCTGTCTTAACCGTAGTTATGGTAAAACTCTTGCTTTTGGTCTGTATTTTACCATTAACTGTGGCAGAGACATAAACAGTGACATAATAGACATTATCGCTTTGCGCTTCAAAGGTTCGGTTGTTTTCCACTTCTATTGCTCTATTGCTGTCGTCAAAAACTTTTACAGACACTATTAAATCATACTTTTCACTAAACTTTTCTAAATTATCAATGGTATATTCTAGCGTATACTCTCCTTGTTCTACATCGGTAACGCTTTTGGCTATGATTTTTAAATTGTCAAAATCAACCTTGCCACAAGATACAAAGCATAGGCTGATTATAATGAGTATAAATAAAAGTACAAATTTTTTAATTTTCATAATCTGTCATTATTATAACTTAATCTTAGTTATTAGTAAATAGTTTGCGTCTTGTAAAAATTTACTTATTGTAAAACGATTGCAGCTATACCATAAATCCGTCATTGACTAAAACTGATATAGTAATATATAATAATTATATATTTAGATTAAGAGTGGAGGTATATGATGTTAACAGCAGGTCAAATAGTTCTTATTTGTGCATTGGGAGCGGTGGCGGCGCTAATTATTTTTATGGTGGTGCGCACATTGCTTACTAAGAAGAAAGTAATAGAAACTGCACAATTTAGACCGCTGAATTTAGATGTTGACAGCATTGCAAATAATTTAAGCAAAGCTATACAAATTCCTACCATAACAGTTATTAGCCCTGAACAAAGTTATGAGCCTTTTCTAGAGTATCATAAGTTCTTGGAAGAAACCTATCCTTTGATATTCAAAAATGGTGAAAAGACTGTTATAAATGGGTATAGTCTTATTATTAAACTAACAGGAAGCGATGAAAGCCTATTGCCTGTTGCGTTCTTGGCGCATCAAGATGTTGTGCCTGCACCAAAAAAAGGTTGGGAGCATGAGCCTTTTGGCGGAGAAATAAAGGACGGCTTTGTGCATGGGCGGGGCAGTCAAGATATGAAAGGGCAAATGATTGCCAACCTTGAAGCTATGGAATATCTCTTGTCGCAAGGCAAAGAGTTAAAGCGCACGGTTTATTTTTGCTTTGGTCATGATGAAGAGTACACAGGAAAAGACGGCGCAAAACAAATTGTGGAATATCTGTATGAAAACAATATTCGCTTTGAGTGTGTTTATGATGAAGGCGGCACAGTGCTAGATGGTAAAATGCTAGGCATAGATGGCAAGATTGCGCTAATTGGCACTTGTGAAAAAGGTTATGTTGACTATACTTTGACATCGACAATATCGGGTGGACACGCAGCAAGCCCCAAGCGTATAAGCGCAGTAGACACTTTGGCAGAAGCTGTATATATGTTGAGAAGTATACCCATGAAAGCTTACTGGTCGCAGCCTGTTAAGGATATGTTTAAGGACTTAGCGCCCCATATGAAACCGCTATTTAAATTTATTTTTGTAAACAGGGATATACTAAGTCCGCTATTAAAATTATTATTGGTCAAAATTCATCCCGTAGGAGCAAGCATAATGCGCACTACTTTTGCGTTTACGCAAATAAAAGGCAGTGACGCACCCAATGTAATACCGCCGTCAGCAACAGCGGTAGTTAATTGCAGAATTAATATAGGGCAAACACAAAAAGATGTAGAAAAACATATTAAAAAGGTGGTGGGTAAAAACATAAAGTTAGACCGCTTGACTGAAGGGTATGACCCTTCGCCAGTAAGCGACATAACAAGCGAGCCGTACGCTAAGCTAAAGAAAAGCATAGTGGAAGTGTTCCCTGACTTTATTCCTGTTCCCTATCCTTTTATTGCTGCAACAGACGCTAAGCATTATTATAAGATATGCGACAATGTGTTCCGCTTTACTCCCTTTGAGTTAACACCCGAAGACCAAAAGAGAATACACGCGCTCAATGAAAGATGCGACATTGACGCCTTGGCAACAGCGACGCAATTTTATGTAAGGCTGATAGAAAACACTTGTATGTAAGAAGGTGGAATGAAAAAAAATAAGGTAAGTTTTAATATCAAAAAAATTGGATTGTTTGTAGTAGTGCTTGCCGCTCTATTTACTTTTGCATCCTGTTCGCTTATTGCTGATATTGCAAGCACTCTTATCCATGGCGCAACTGATACATTATATAACTTTATTGCCAGCTACTTTGACAGGTCAGACCCAGATAATGCCATTTATGGCTCTGATAATGAATTGGCTGTTGGCTTTGATGATGGCGTAATGGTGGCTTTTTGGGACGATTATGGCGACTATAGTTATAGCGTTAGAGTAAATAAAGCAGGGCAAACTAGCTCATACGATGTAGATGGCGAATCTTGTAAACTCAATTTGGAAGAAGCGGGCTATGATTATTCAGATGATTTGAGTTTGAGTTTGTACGGCACGAATGAAAATAATCAAACCATACTGCTTGCTAATTATAGCTATAATGGCATAAGCAAAAAACACTACCTAACTTATACTGAAAATATGCCAGGCGGCTGGCAAGATTTAGATAGATACATAGCTACCCGTTATGAACTGTTTGAGATGTTTAATTACATCATTATATTTCAGCCCGATATGGTGGTAAAAAAAGAAAACGGCAATACTTATTATTGTTCGGAAACCACTCTTTTTCTTGGATATGACTATCTATCTATTTATCCTCAAGGTACAACGATAGAAGATGCTTACTCTACTGAAATAAAATCAGCTATAAGCGCCTTTGACGATAGCGCAGGCTACAATTATAGCCATAACCTAGAAAGCAATTTTGTAGAATGCACAATTTATTTGCGCTTTAGCTATCAGGCTTTCCCAACTCTTGTTACCGACACCAACAAAAAATACACCCAAAAGTCTAATGTAGGGCTAGATTGGGAAACACCGCACTATAATTTGTCAAACATATCACGCAATAGAGAGTTTGCCATAGATAAAGTGCAAAGAACTGTCGCGGTAGAGACTAGCGACCAGCTTTATTTTGCTCTTAAAAGACAGTATAAACCGCTGTGTAAAGCGGGCAGCAACGCAGAGTATATTTATAATTATATGCGTGATATTTTATCAAGAATAAATGCTGACATAACGCCGGATTGGGCGAAGATACATTATATCTATGATTATATAGTGGACACTGTATTATACGATTATGAATTTGTGGAAAATGTTATCACAGAAGAAAAGTATGAAACAGATTTCTTTTTGTATAAGTGCTTATATATGGAAGGCGTTTTTGGATTTACCAATGAAAAAACCTTTGATAATAATTATAGAGTAGCCATTTGTGATGGCATAGCAAAAGCTGTGCTTAGCATGTGTGCCATTGAAGGTATACCTGTAGTTAAGGTGTCGGGCAAAAGCAACGGCGTAGCTCATGCGTGGAATAAAGTTCAAATACAAGGCTCTTGGTATCTTGTTGATGCAACTTGGGGCAATATGCGTAAAGCAGGTTCTAAAGTAGAAACTTTTTCTCACGATTATCTCTTGGTGGCAGATGACTATAATCATATTGAAGATAAATGGATAAAATATCCGCCTGCTCCTAATTCTGCTCCTTATCCTTTTGACAAATAATTACTACCCTAAAAGCTCCTTAATCTTGACAAGATGCGCTATTAAAGTATATACTTTATAGGTAATAAAGGAGAAAAAGCATGAAAAAAAAGCTAATATTTTTGGTGGTAATACTTATATGCTGTGTAATTTTTACTTCATGCAAGCAAGGGGGGAAAACTGAGCTTGAATCAGTTACCATTTCCTTTGTTACAAATTTTGACCAAATTGTTATAGAGCCTGTTGTTTTAAATGGTGTTAATCCCGCTTATATGCCTGATGACCCAACTATGGCAGGCTATAATTTTTTAGGCTGGTTCTATGACAAAGAATGCACCCGTCGTTTTCATACAGATGACGGCTTAGACCAAGATATTACTTTGTACGCAAAATGGCAAAGGAGCAACTCTTTTGACCCTCCGCAAGAACCTGTTGTGGTAGAGAGCGGCGGTTTTGCCTATGAGTTTATAAATGGCAGCTATGCGATAACGGGCTACCATGGTACAAAAAAAGATATAGTTATACCTAACTCATATAATGCGCTGCCCGTAACGCGTATCAAATCTTATGCCTTTAGAAATAATGCTCTTATTGAAAGCGTTGCTTTTACTAGCGTACTAGAAAAAATAGAGCAAGGCGCATTTGAAAACTGTAAAAATCTTAGTAGATTTGCTGTGCCCCAAAGCGATTATTATAGCGTTGATGCTAATGGGGTACTTTACAACCGCGACAAAACTTCGCTAATTCATGTTGGAATGGCAACAAAAATATCTGAATTTGTCATTCCAAAGTCTATAAGCATTATTCAAGACGGAGCTTTTTTTGGCTGTGCGTTTAGCGTAAAATTTGAAAATGGCAGTGCATATAAAGCTATAAATGAAAATGACTTTAACGGTTTTAAGGGAATGCTTACTTTGGGAAGCAACATAATAAACATAGAACAATACGGTCTAAATAAATTTTTAGGCACACTTGTTTTTGATGATAACAATAGTATGACCACTATAGGACTGGGGGCATTTGACGGCTATCAAGGCAAAAAAGTAGTTTTGCCCGCTACCATTAGTAAAATAGAGCAAAACGCTTTTTATAATTGTAAGGGTATAATTGATATATCCATGGCAAATATTACTACAATAAGCAAGTCAGCTTTTAGTGGATACCAAGGAGCAGAGCTTATAATACCAAGCCATATTGAAAGTTTGGAAGAAAGCGCATTTCATAGTAGCACTGCCAAGATTATATTTGAACAGGGCTGTCAAATCACAACTATTCCGCAAAGCGCGTTTGCTAGATTTGATGGTCAAGTATACTTGCCAAGCAGTGTAACTCATTTGCAAAAGTATTCGTTTTGGACACTAAGCGGAAATGCAAAAGTGGAATTTGAAAATACAAAAGAAGCTATACAAATTGATGAAGGCGCAATTGACTTGCAAGACCAAAAAGTAAGTTTTGGTGTAGTAAAACCATAAATATTTTGTGGAAATTCTCACAAAAAGCATATTTTTTTGATTGACAATAAAAAATGTTATTGCTATACTTATATAGCTTGCAAAAAAGCAGGTTTTTAAGTTCATTATGGGAGTTAAAAACTAAATGGACACAACTTTAACAGAAATTTCTCGACAAAATCTTGTCGTTGGCTATCGACAGGTTGTAAGAGGTTTATCTGGTAATCAGCTAAGGTGTGTGATGATTGCCAGTGATACAGACATAGGTATAAAAGATAAAATCATTGCTTTATGTCAAGACAAAAATATCCCATACCGCATTGGTATGACCAAGCAAGAAACGGGAAAGTTACTAGGTCTTGACGTGGCATGCGCAATCTATGGTACCAAAGTCACAAAATAGCTAATACAAGAGTATCCTAAAATTTGGGTTGAAAAAGGGATAACTCATCCTAATAATAAAGGAGGAACCTAAATGCCAACAATTAACCAACTGATAAGGCAGGGCAGAAAGCGTCAATTGAAGAAAACGCAATCACCTTTACTGGAGTCATCTCCACAAAAAAGAGGTGTTTGCTTATCTGTTACGACAACTACCCCTAAAAAGCCTAATTCCGCAGTAAGAAAGATAGCAAGAGTGCGTCTTGTAAATGGTCACGAAGGTACTGTTTATATCCCTGGCGTGGGTCACAGTTTGCAAGAGCATAGCGTTGTGCTAATCAGGGGCGGCAGAGTTAAGGACTTACCCGGTGTAAGGTATCACATTGTTCGCGGAACATTGGATACGGCAGGCGTTGCTAAGCGTATGCAAGCAAGGTCTAAATACGGTGCAAAGAAACCGAAATAATTCATCTTTATATGAATTACCCAAATTAAAAATTATAGGAGGACTATAGTATGCCTAGAAGAAGCGGAGTACCAAAGCGTGATGTTTTGCCAGACCCTATATATAATTCCAAGGTAGTAACTAAGCTCATAAATCAAATAATGCTAAACGGCGAAAGGGGAATTGCACAAAACATAGTGTATTCAGCTTTTGAAATTGCCGAAAAGAAGATAGGCGTTAAAGCAGACGAAATATTTATGAAAGCTTTAGAAAATGTTATGCCTGTGTTGGAAGTTAAGGCAAGGAGAGTAGGCGGTAGCAACTATCAAGTGCCACTTGAAATCCGTCCTGAAAGACGACAAACATTAGGAATTAGATGGTTGGTGCTTTTTGCAAGAAAGAGAAGCGAAAGAACCATGAAAGAGAGATTGGCAGGCGAATTGCTAGACGCTTATAACAATGCCGGTGGCGCATATAGGAAAAAAGAAGATACTCATCGTATGGCAGAAGCCAACAAAGCATATTCGCACTATCGTTTTTAGTATATAATCAAACCAATTGATTATAATAATAAAAAACTTACGGCATATCCATTGAGTTTCAATAGAGTATGCCGTTTTTATGTAAAAAAGCACAAACTAATGAAGTACAAGTTAAGGAGAACATAATGGCAAGGGAGTTTGCATTAGAAAAAACAAGAAATATAGGTATTATGGCGCACATTGATGCGGGTAAGACCACTACCACAGAAAGGATATTGTTTTATGCCAACAAAGTTCATCGCGTAGGCGAAGTTCATGAAGGCATGGCAACAATGGACTGGATGGAGCAGGAGCAAGAAAGGGGCATAACAATAACAAGCGCTGCCACCTTTATCACATGGAACGGATATGGTATTAATGTAATAGATACTCCAGGCCACGTGGATTTTACTGTTGAAGTAGAAAGAAGCTTGCGCGTGCTAGATGGTGCAGTGGCTGTTTTCTGTGCAAAAGGGGGCGTAGAACCGCAAAGTGAAACGGTTTGGCGTCAGGCCAACAAGTATAAAGTGCCCAGAATTGCCTTTATTAACAAGATGGATATAATGGGCGCGGACTTTTATAATGTAGTGGATATGTTAAAAAACCGCTTGCACACAAAACCTGTGCCTATTGTTTTGCCATTGGGTAAAGAAGATGACTTTGCTGGCATTATTGATGTTATTTCTCAAAAAGAGATAATATATAATGATAAGACCGGTAAAGACTTTACTACAATGGATATTCCCGAAGATATGAAAGAGTTAGTGGCAAAATATCGTCAAGATTTGCTAGAAGTGTGCGCAGATTATGATGATGAAATTATGATGAAGGTATTAGAAGGGGAAGAAGTAGAGCAAGATAAAA
The DNA here is from genome assembly GCA_012520515.1 of Clostridiales bacterium. Lineage (GTDB taxonomy): Bacteria > Bacillota > Clostridia > Christensenellales > DTU072 > CAG-1782. The sequence goes on along the minus strand of JAAYOD010000024.1, from coordinate 10,125 downwards.
TAATAGCGGCGCTTAGAAAAGCAACCTTGGCTATGGATATTACTCCTGTGCTTTGCGGAAGTTCTTACCGCAATAAAGGCGTGCAAAAGCTTTTGGACGCTGTGGTGGACTTTTTGCCGTCGCCTATTGACGTAGAAGATGTAAAAGGTATGGATTTAAAAGGCAATGAAATTACCCGTCCTTCAAGCGACAATGCGCCATTAGCTGGACTTGCTTTTAAGATAGCAGTAGACCCCTTTGTGGGAAAACTTACTTTCTTCCGCATTTATAGCGGCGTAATAAAGTCGGGAATGACTGTTTATAACAGCAATAAGAAAAAGAAAGAAAAAATTGGGCGCATAATAAGAATGCACGCCAATAATCGTACTGAAATAAGTGAAGCATATGCAGGCGACATTGTGGCAATTATTGGACTAAAAGAAACCACAACGGGAGAGACATTGTGCGATGCAGATAAAATAATTGTGCTTGACGCAATGGTGTTTCCAGAGCCTGTTGTGCGCTTAGCCATTGAGCCAAAGACCAAAATAGGACAAGAAAAAATGGCAGCGGCTTTGGTTAAGCTAGCTGAAGAAGACCCCACATTCCGTACTTATACAGACGCTGAAACGGGACAAACCATTATTGCGGGTATGGGTGAGTTGCACTTGGATATCATTGTAGATAGACTACTTCGCGAATTTAAAGTGGAAGCTAATATTGGCAAGCCGCAAGTTGCGTATAGAGAAGCAATAAAGCGTTCTGCAAGAGGTGAAGGAAAATATGTGCGTCAATCGGGCGGCAAAGGACAATATGGGCACTGTATTATTGAGATTGAGCCAAACGAATCTGGAAAGGGAATTGAGTTTATAGATGAGACAGTGGGTGGCAGCATACCTAAAGAGTTTATTAAGCCAGTAGAAGAAGGAATAAGGGAAGCTGCTAGAGGCGGTATACTTCTTGGCTATGAAATGGTGGACTTTATAGTGAGAATAAAAGACGGCAGTTATCACGAAGTGGACAGTTCAGAAATGAGCTTTAAGATTGCTGGAAGTATGGCATTTAAAGATGCTGCTAGCAAGGCAGAGCCTATTATATTAGAGCCGCTAATGTCTGTGGAAATTACCGTTCCTGAAAACTATATTGGCGATGTCTTTAGTACTGTAAATGGCAGAAGAGGTAACATTAAGGAAATGACTGATAGACCTGGACTAAAAGTAATTGATGCCGACATTCCGCTAAGTGAAATGTTTGGATACGCTACCGTTTTGCGTAGCGCAACGCAAGGCAGGGGCAACTATGTTATGCAGTTAAATTGCTATACAGAAGTTCCACAAAGCGAAAGAAAACGACTTTTAGAGGGTAAAAACGGTTAAAAATGTCACGAAATTGAAAAAAATAATAAAAGTTAAAAAAATGCGTGACAAGTTGTAATATTTATTATATAATAAATGAAAATAAAATTAAAATAAAAAATATTCAAAATTTTTGGGAGGATATTGTAAAAATGGCAAAAGCTAAATTTGAAAGAAATAAGACCCACGTAAATGTAGGCACCATTGGTCACGTTGACCACGGTAAAACTACACTAACAGCTGCTATAACTATGTATTCTGCAGCAAAGGGAAATGCTGAGGCAATGAAATATGACCAAATTGACAAAGCGCCAGAAGAAAAAGCAAGAGGAATAACGATTAGCACTTCACACGTTGAGTATCAAACAGAAAATCGTCACTATGCACACGTTGACTGTCCTGGTCACGCTGACTATGTTAAGAACATGATTACGGGCGCAGCTCAAATGGACGGCGCTATACTAGTTGTTGCTTCTACTGACGGTCCAATGCCACAAACTCGTGAGCACATCGTTCTTGCTCGTCAAGTTGGCGTTCCTTATATCGTAGTATTTATGAACAAAACTGACCAAGTAGATGACCCAGAATTACTAGAACTAGTAGAAATGGAAATTAGAGACCTATTGTCAGAATATAACTTCCCAGGCGATGATACACCTATCATTAAAGGTTCTGCTCTAAAGGCTATGGAAGCTTGCGCAGCTAATAACCCTGACCATGCTGACTGTGATTGCATTAGAGAATTGCTAGCTGCAGTTGATAGCTATATTCCAGACCCCGAAAGAGAAGTTGACAAACCATTCTTAATGCCTGTTGAAGACGTATTCACAATTACTGGCCGTGGCACAGTTGCTACAGGTAGAGTAGAGCGTGGACAAGTTAAGGTTCAAGACAAGGTTGAAATCGTTGGACTTATGGACAAGCCAAGAGAAACTGTTGTTACTGGCGTTGAAATGTTCCGTAAACTTCTTGATTTTGCTCAAGCAGGCGACAACATTGGCGCACTTCTAAGAGGTGTTGAGAGAAAAGATATAGAGCGTGGACAAGTTATTGCAAAACCCGGTTCAATCCGTCCTTACACCAAATTTAATGGTGGAGTTTATGTGCTAAAGAAAGAAGAAGGTGGAAGACATACCCCATTCTTTAACGGATATCGTCCTCAATTCTACTTTAGAACAACCGACGTTACCGGCAGCATCAAGCTACCTGAAAATGTAGAAATGGTTATGCCTGGTGATAATATTGCTATGGAAATTGAACTTATTACACCTATCGCTATCGAGCCTGGTCTTCGTTTTGCTATCCGTGAAGGCGGCAGAACAGTAGGCAGCGGTGTTGTTTCTGAAGTTCTTGGCTAAATAGAAAACAAAAACTAAACAAAAAGCATTGGTCACACTTGACCAATGCTTTTTTTCTTTGTATTTTTTGTTATTAAAGACCTTTTTTACTGTGAATACAACCGCAATAATTTTGACGATAAAGGTTATAAATTTTGCTAAGCTCTATGCTTCTTTGATAACCGCCTAGTTTTTTGAAGTCGTTAGGAAGCCAAGCTATATCATATATTTGGCTTAAATTATTGCCTATGGTATTTATTATTTTAGCGTTTTTTAGTGGCGATATAGTAAGCGTTGTTGCAAAGTATTCACTGTTTTGCTCCTTTGCAATTTGCGCAGTCTTTGCTAGCCTTAAGTCAAAGCACTCATAGCACCTAGCGCCGCCTTCTTTCTCTTTTTCCAAACCTTTTATTCTCTCATTATAGCTTTCAGCGTCATAATCAAGACAAATGAATTTTACTTTATTTTTAAGGGGCATTTCTGCAATAAGACGTTGTTGTTCTTTTGCTCTTTTATTGTATTCTTCTTTAGTATCTATATTAGGATTGTAGAACAATACCGTTATGTCAAAATAATTTGAAAGATACTCTATAACATAACTAGAGCATGGCGCGCAGCAGCTATGCAAAGTTAGTTTTTTGGGGGCACTTAGTGCATTTATAATATTATCTAACTGTTTTTGATAATTTTCTGTCATAACAACTCCATAATATAATAGCTTTTATCTTGTCCGCACACCGCCAAAGAGTAATCCTTAAATAATCTAAGCAATTGCGCATTATTGTTAAAAGATTTAAGTTTAGCACCTAAACTTTGGCCGTCTAGTTTGGCGCAAGCTTCAGCTTTTGCATAATAATCATAAAAAGTTTGAATATCTGTAAGCTCTATTTGTAAGTATTTCTTACTTATAGCTGAAATATCAATTTTCTTATTATGATACTGCAAGTCAATGCCAACATTTTTATCGCTGACAGCGCACACAACGTAATTATTGCTATGAGATAAATTAAAAAACAGCCGATTTGACGACATATAAGGTTTTTTGCCTTGTGGTCTTTCTATGGTAAAATCAAAAATGTCCAAATTGTAAAAAAGGCAATATTCTTTGACCGCGCTATAAATAAATGTATCGCTTGCTATTTTTTTATGGGTAAAAACAATTAGCATCGTCCGTATGTCTTATTCATATTCATAATAAACTCTCTGTCAATAGAATTTATTGCTGAATAGTTGGTGCGATATCTCCAGCAGCCTTCTGCTTGACCTGGTACATTCATTCTGGTATCACTGCCATATCCGCACAAATCTTGCATGGGGATAATGGCCAGTTTTGCAGTGCTTGATAAAATTGCTCTAATAAGCGCTTTTGTGGCGCGGCAACTGCCTGCGCCGCTTGCCCAGCCTTGCCCGTTGTCACAGCTGACATAATTAAGCACGCTATCTCTTACATCGGCAGTTAATGACAATAGCCAGCCTAGCGATGTATCGTTGTCGTGAGTACCTGTGTATGCAACGCAATTAGGATAATAATTATGGGGCAAGTGCTTGTTGTTGACATCGCCGTCAAAACCAAACTGTATTACACGCATACCCATAAAACCGCTCTCTTTCAAAAATTGCTCTACTTCCTTATCGATTAGACCTAAATCTTCGGCTACAATATTGGCATTGTGAGCAACTTTTTTTAAGGCGTCAAACAGTTTTAATCCAGGGCCATCTTCCCATTCGCCGTTTATTGCGTTTGGCGCGCCTGCATCTACTGCCCAGTATTTATATAATCCACGAAAATGGTCTATTCGCACAATATCATACAGCTGTAGCATATGGACAAGCCTATTGGTCCACCATTTATAATTGTCCTTTTTCATTACTTTATAATCGTATAAAGGATTGTCCCAAAGCTGTCCTTCTTTGGCAAAATAATCGGGCGGAACGCCTGCTACTTTTTTAGGTTTTAGCGTTTTTTTATCCAGCTGGAATAGGTCAGTATTTGACCACACATCAACGCTGTCAAAAGAAACATAAATTGGCAAATCGCCAAAAATTTGCACATTATAGTCTTTAGCGCACTGTTTTATGCGCTCCCATTGATTGTAAAACAAATACTGCTCAAAAAAGTAATAATTGACTTGAGAAAAATTATGGGCTATGTACTCATCTACTAATTTGCTGCAGTAATATTTGTATTTATTGTCCCAATCTATCCAGCATTTTTGTTCAAATTTTTGCCTTAGGCACATAAACACCGCATAATCGTTTAGCCAGTGTTTGTTTTTTTCTCTAAAGTCATCAATCTTTTGTTGAATTTCCGATGTAATGCGATTATAAGCAAGTTGCAACAAATGCCACTTTGATTGCTTGACAAAATCATAATCAGTAAGGTAAATATCCCCTTTATATACGCTGTCGTGGATTTCGTCGTGAGTAAGCAGCTCTCCGTCTATGCGGTCAGGGTCTATGTAAAGATAGTTGCCTGCATAAGAAGAGATTCCGCTATAAGGAGAATTTCCTGCTCCTATGGTGGTAATAGGCAGCGTTTGCCATACCCTAAAACCAAGAGCTGCAATCTCTCCAATAAAGTTTTCAGCTTCTAAAGAAAATCCCCCAATGCCAAAACGCCCTGGGAGAGAGCTAACATTTAACAGTACTCCGCTTTGTCTTTTCATTTTACACCTTAAAATTTTGGCGCTAAAATTTCTCCCAAAATTAAGTATTTTTGTAGTTCATTCATATCTATATCAGCAAGCATTCCACTATAATCCTCTGCTTTTTCCACCATTACCACACGGTCATAGTAATGCTCTTTGCAACCTTCGATAATATCTCCATCAGTAGCTTCTGTATAGGCTTTTTCAACCTTGTGGGGCATGGATTTTGACGGGTGCTGGTGATGGCTATACTTGCTGTCACTTACTGGCGGAAGCTTTGCCCCCGCCAAACTCGGCTTCATAGTAGATTTTATCGGGATAAATTCCTTATAAATATCGTTCATAATGTTTCCCTATTATATTTTTTGCTTCTTTTCGTTGCCGTCTTTGCCGCTTATGGCGTTACGCATATCGGTATCAGCTTTCACATTTTGCATTCTATAATAGTCAAGAACACCAAGATTACCGCTTCTAAGAGCTTCTGCCATAGCCTTAGGAATTTCTGCTTCTGCCTTAATTACCGCAGCTCTCATATCTTGCGTCTTTGCTTTCATTTCTTGTTCGCTAGCAACAGCCATAGCTCTTCTTTCTTCAGCTTTTGCCTGAGCTATGCGCTTGTCAGCTTCAGCTTGGTCCATTTGCAATTGAGCACCGATGTTCCTGCCTACATCTATATCAGCAATATCAATACTTAATATCTCATATGCCGTACCTGTGTCTAAGCCTTTTAGCAGTACTGTTCTACTAATTTGGTCAGGATTTTCTAGCACATTTTTATGGTTTGAGGCACTGCCTACTGTAGTTACAATACCCTCGCCAACACGCGCAATAATAGTTTCTTCACCCGCTCCACCAATCAGCCTTGAAATGTTGGCTCTAACTGTTATCTTGGTTTTGCAACGAAGTTCAATACCGTCTTTAGCAATTGCGGCAACGATTGGAGTTTCGATTACCTTGGGATTAACGCTTACCTTTACTGCGTTAAGAACATCACGGCCAGCAAGGTCGATTGCCATAGCTGTTCTTGTGGATAGTTCTATGTTAGCGCTGTGCGCTGAGATTAGCGCATTTACTACCTTTATCACATCGCCTTTTGCCATATAGTGTGTTTCTAGTTCGTTGATATTTATATCAAGGCCTGCTTTTCTGCCTGTAATATAAGCTTCAACAATCATAGTGATTTTGATTTTTCTCAATCTCATACCAACTAATTTACCCATAGAAACAGGCGCGCCCGATACAAGCGCTCTAAACCAAATAGATACAGGTACTACAATAAAGAAAGTAATAACTGCAGCTATTATTATCATAATGCCTGCAACTAGGCCAGGGACATTGACTTGACTTATTAAATTATACATAATTTCCTCCAATTATTAGTCTGTGCTCTTTACAATTATTTTTACGCCTTCAACAGCGATAACTTCAACTTTTGTATCCTTTTCAATAAAAAGCTTGTCGGCAAAAACATCATATGTTTTACCTTCTAATAGCATTTTGCCGATAGGGCGCAAATCAGTTAGGGTAGAACCTTGCTTTCCAATAAGTCCCTTAAAATTTTCTGTGCCTTGGCTGTGCTCTGCATCAACCGCTGTTCCTAGCTGATACAAAGAAGTGCGTTTCCACCATTGTTTTTTGTTGCCCACTAAGAACAGAGTAAACGCTCCGCCTGCCAAAATAAATATAAACAAGATAAGCTGAAAAATTTGCAGTAGCACATTATCTTCGTCTTTGTGGAATATAGCGCGTAAGATTACCGCCAAAGCCAGCAAAATTAAACCTAAAATACCAAAAACACCAAAGCCTGGCTCAAAGATTTCCACAAACAAAGCCACTAATCCTACAATAAGACATACGACTACAAACCATTCCATATTGCTAAACAATAGACCAAATTGTACAAAAAACTCCATATATTCTCCCACCGACTAGTTTTAGGTTAAGATAGCGACCTAATTTAAGTCAAGATAATGTTTTGATGATATTCAAGAATCTAAATTCTTTGCTTTATAGTGTGACTAAGAATTTAGCACTTTATTATTCTTATTTAATATTATACTAAATTAACAGCGTAAAGGTCAATAAATATTTTACGAAGCATGCTAATTACTGCGATATAAAGGTAAGTTTGTAGAATAAAGTTTGGGTATTGAAAAGATATACATTTTGAAGTATAATTAAAACATATAGTCATAATTGGAGGTAATATATGAGCTACGAAGATATCTTATATAAGTTGTCTGACAACTTTGGAGACTGGTGGAAAAAAGGATTTGAAGTTCCTGAATTCACAAACAAACTATACCCATATAAAAATATGTTCAGCCCTATCAAAATAAACAATCTTACTGTAAAAAATAGACTTGTAATGGCGCCCATGGGCAATATTAGCATGTGCGAAGAGACAGGTCGACCAAACATTAAAATGTTAAAGTATTTTGAGGAAAGGGCAAAAGGCGGAGTAGGGCTTATTACTTCTGGACTTGTACCTGTTAGTTTTGGCATCGATACATCGCTAATTGAGCTAGGTAATCTTAGCTATTTCCCAAGAATTGACCGCAGCAGAACTGTTTTTGCGGCGTGGAGAGATTTGTCGGCTATGTGCCACGCGCACGGCAGTCATTTCTTTATTCAGCTTACCCCTGGATTAGGGCGTGTAGGCAATCCGCAATGTCTTGTCAATAGCTTCAAGTTCCCTAGAAGTTCATCAACCAACCCTAATTGGTATATGAAAGGCATACCTTGTTTAAGGCTTAGCGACAGAAGTCTAAAGAAAATTATTAGACGAATAGGTCAAGGCGCAGCAGATGCAAAAGCGTGCAATATAGACGGTGTTTATTTGCATGGTCATGAAGGGTATTTGCTAGAGCAAATGACAAATAGCGCATTTAACCGCAGGTCTATGGGACGCTATTCAAACCCAGAAACGTTTGGATTAGATATGATTAAAGAAATAAGAGAAAGATGCGGTAAAGATTATCCAATAATGTATCGTATAGACTTGTCCTTAATGTTGAACGCCACATATAGAGAAAAAATGGATAAAGTAAGTCCGCTTAAGAAATTTAAGAATGAAAGAAAGATTGAAGAAACCTTAGAGTATATGAGAAAGCTTGTAGAAGCTGGCGTAGATATATTTGATGTGGATTTAGGCTGCTATGATAACTGGTGGTTGCCCCATCCGCCGTCAAGTATGCCAAGCGGTTGCTTCTTAGAGATAAGCGAACTTGTCAAAAACTATTTTGCTGAAAACAATATAAAATCCAATAAAGGCTTAGATGTGCCAGTTGTGGCTGTTGGAAAGCTAGGATATCCAGACTTAGCTGAGCAAGCTTTATGCGATAACAAGTGCGATATGGTAATGCTAGGCAGACCGTTGCTTGCCGACCCTGAATGGTGTAATAAAGCTTACGCAGGTAAAGTTTCTGACATTCGCCCCTGTATTGGATGTCAAGAAGCGTGCATAAATGAGTTTGTAGAAGGCGGACATCCGCAGTGCGCAGTTAATCCAAGAACGGCTTTTGAAGAAGAGTTTTCTTTAGAAATACCTAAGTCCAAAGTTGTTAAGAAAGTAGCAGTAATAGGTGGCGGACCTGCTGGAATTACAGCAGCGGAAACACTTATTTTACGAGGACATAAGGTGGATTTGTATGAAAAAACCGACAAATTAGGCGGCAATATTGTACCTGGCAGCAAGCCTAAGATTAAGTACGAAATTTATAATTACCTAAAATATTTGGAAAGCGTTGTGGAAAAACTCAAACAAAATGAAAACTTTAATGTGCATTTTAATAAAGAGATGACAGCTAGCGAATTAAAAGATAAAGGCTATGATGTAATAATGATAGCTACTGGCGCTAAACAAAAACGCTTGCCCATAGAAGGCATTGACGGTAAAAATGTAGTTTCGGCAATAGATGTTTTAAATGATAGAGACATAGTAAAAGACTATAAAAAGTTTGTGGTAATAGGCGGCGGAGTGGTTGGCGCAGAAACGGCATACTTCTTAAGGTACGAACTAGATAAAGAAGTAGAGTTAGTAGAGATGGACAAGTATATTATGAATCATGTATGTACAGCAAACAGGGGACATATAATACATTATTTAGAAAAAGGCAATGTAAAGATTCATAACTGCACAAAGGTTACGGCAATTAAGGATGATAAAGTGCTATGCGTAAAGAATGTGCACAAGAGAGTGCCAAATCCCTATGACACATGGTCGCCAATTCTACCTGAAAATGTTTTAAATCCGCTTGACAAGCTAATGCCAATAAAATATGTGCCAAAGGAACTAGAACTTGATGCAGATATGGTAGTGCTTGCCATAGGAGTTACTAAACAAGATGGTATCTATTATGATTGCGTGAAGGAAAACGCAGCGCCAGAAATCTATAATGTGGGCGACAGCTTTAAGGAAGCTAAAATATTTGAAGCAGTAAGGTCTGCTTACAGAAAGGCAAGAAACATATAAAATAAGGAGAATTTTAGCAATGTATGAATATAAGATGCAATTGACTCCTGAACAAAAGGCCATTTTAGATGGTAGCCAAGGAGAAGTAAAAGCCAAAATAATGAAAACTTTGGTGATGTTTGGCGATATGTTCGGGGCAGAAAAGATGGTTAAAGTTACGCACGACGATGGGCATTTGGTGACAAGCTTTGGTATTGGTTTGTTAAAGCCATTATATTCTACTATGGATGAACTTATCCAAGCTAAAATCACCACAAAGGGTAAATTTACAGTAGACCCGCGTCCTATGGACTTTGAAAATGTGAAGTGTAATTTCTTGGAAAAATTGGTGT
>JAAYOD010000023.1 GCA_012520515.1 Clostridiales bacterium | reverse complement strand
GCTGGCTGTATGGTTAAGGACGGCAAGATTGCTAGAAACTGCAAAGTAAGGCTGTATAGAGATAATATAGTTATTACTGAAACTACCATATCCAGCCTAAAGAGAATAAAAGACGATGTCAAAGAAGTTATGGCAGGGTATGACTGCGGAATTGGACTTGAAAGGTATAATGATATAAAAGAAGGCGACATAATTGAAGCTTATATGATGGAGGAAGTTGAATAATGTCAAACAAAATGGAGCGTATAGACAGCCAGATTCAAAAAGAGCTAAACGACATAATAGCTTTTGAACTTAAAGACCCAAGGCTTTATACTATGGTTACCATCACTGGAGTACAAACGGCAAAGGACTTAAAAACTGCCAAAGTGTATGTTAGTGTGCTTCCTGAAGAAAGCGCCGACGAAGCGATTGCCGCGCTAAAAGGGGCAAACGGCTTTATTCGCACTCAGCTATTTGCACGCCTAAATATAAGAATGGTTCCTCGTTTTACTTTTATTGCTGACACATCTGCTGCCCATGGATATAAGATAGAGAAAATATTAAAAGAGCTAAATGCTCAAAAAAACCAGCAGACCGACATACAAGAAGGGGATAAGCTTGATGACCAATAATCCTTACCTAGAAATTATAGAGCATTTAAAAAAAGCAAATACTGTTGCTATCTATATGCACATTAACCCAGACGGCGATTGTGTAGGAAGCAGTCTTGCTCTTTACAGTTTTTTATCAAAAGTTGGCAAAAATGTCCATTGCTTTTCAGCAAGCGACCCAGCTGTGCCAAAAAAGTTACAATTTTTACCCAATAGTAAGGTTATAAATAAATTCCAAGCCCTTAATAAATACGATGTCAGTCTTGGCGTCGATGTTGGCGACGCTGGCAGACTGGGCGACGCTCTTTATAAGCAGTATCTAAAAGGACAAACAAAAATTGTTATAGACCACCATGAAGAGAACAAAGATTTTGCCGATATTACTTTGCGCGAAAACAATGCGGCAGCCACTACTCAAATACTCTATAAACTAATGTCCTATTGGGACAAGGACCTAATAGATAAAGATATCGCAATTGCTTTATATACAGGCATTGTGACTGACACAGGCTCATTTAGTTTTTCAAATACATCGACTGAAACTCACCAAATAGCAAGCGAGCTATTAAAGTATGGACTAGATAATGCCGAAATCAATCGCCGAGTAATGAAAGATGTAAGCTATAATGTATTTAATTTAAGAAACCGCGTTCTAAACAACACAAAATTTTATAATGACGGCAAAATAGGCATTATATCCTATAAATTAGAAGACTTTGAAAAGACTAATACCACAGAAAACGATACCGAAGGCACAATAAACATAGTGCTTAATATAGACAGTATAGAAATTGCTGTATCCATAGCTGAAATTGCAGACAAAAAATACAAAATAAGTTTCCGCACCAAACACAAAGTAAGCGCGGCAGCTTGCGCAAAAACTTTTGGAGGCGGCGGACATTTTCACGCAGCAGGTTGCAGAGGATACGGTCACTTTGAAGATGTATACCAAAAAATATTATCAGTCTGCCAAGAAATGCTTGACCACTATGACGCAAATTAATGGTTTCATAAATTTATATAAAAATAGCGGAATTACTTCAAATAAAGCGCTAAGTACTCTAAAAAACATTCTAAAAGAGAATAATATCTCAACAAAAGTAGGGCATTTGGGAACATTAGACCCATTAGCGCAAGGAGTACTGCCAGTTGGTTTAGGGCGCGCTACCCGAATTTTTGCATATACGCTAAACAAAGTAAAACGCTATACAGCCACTTTTAAGTTTGGAATAAACACCGATACGCTTGACAGTGATGGCAAGGTAATTGATAACTGTGATGTTTTGCCAACTTCTTGCCAAATTAAAAGCATTCTTAATAGCTTAGTAGGCGAAATTGAACAAGTACCGCCAGCTTATAGCGCAAAATCTATAAATGGCGTTAGAGCGTACAAACTAGCAAGGCAAGGAGAACAATTTACCCTAAAGCCCAAAAAAGTAAATATTTTTTCTATTGAGCTTTTACAGCAAATCGATGACGCAACATATACATTTGATATAGCTTGTTCAGGTGGAACTTATATAAGAGCAATTGTAAGAGATATTGCAAAGTTGCTTAACACTTACGGAATAATGACACAACTTACCAGAACGCAAAGCGGATATTTTAATATAGATACTTGCGTAAAAATAGAAGATATCAAGGAAAATTTGCATAAATATATCATTCCTATAGATAAACCACTAGAGTATATGCCTAAATATATCGTAAAAGATAAACATAAGAAACTTGTGCTAAACGGTGTAGCTGTAAGCCTAGACGACTTACCCAATGGCTACTTTAGGGTATATATTGATGATAAACTAATAGGGATTGCAGAAAGAAATCAAGAAAATAGGTTAAAGATAAAAACTTGGCTATTATGAAAAACAAAGTTTTAGCGTTAGGATATTTTGATGCGATACATAAAGGGCATCAAATGTTGCTTAAAAAAGCTGAGAAGATTGCTTCTGAAAGGGGCGATGAGCTTCTAATATGTACTTTTGGCGACGATTTTTACAAAAGTCTTGGCAAAGAAAGCAAAGAAGTTTTTACCCTAAGCGAGCGCAAAGAAATTTTATCTAAACTTGGCTATAATAATATTCTTGTACTGGACACTTCAAAAGAATTTTTTGACAAGTCAAAAGAGCTGTTTTTGCACTATCTTGTAAACTTAAACCCAACAGCTATTGTAGTAGGCTCTGATTACCGCTTTGGAAAAAACGCTAAAGGTAAAAGTTGTGATTTACAAGTATTTTTTAGTAAACTAAATGTAAAAGTTGAAGCTTTGGACTTATTATTGGAAAAAGACCAAAAGGTATCTACTACACTAATTAAAGAGCATTTAACTAGTGGCGACATAAAATCAGTAAACCGTTTACTTGGATTTGAATATTTTCTTTCAGGTACAGTAATAAAAGGCAGGCAAGTAGGCTCAACTTTAGGCATTCCTACTGCAAACATTGACATAAGTCATAATAAGCTATCGCCAAAAGATGGCGTATATGTGTCAAAGATAGAAATTTGCGATAAAACTTATTTAGGCGTTACTAACATAGGCGCGCATCCAACCTTTAATGACGATAATTTTAATGTGGAAACTCACATTATTGGTTTTGACAGCGATATCTATTGCCAAGATGTTAAAGTAAAACTAATTAAGTATATTAGAGACATTATACAATTTAATAACAAGCAAGAGCTTATTGACCAAATACATAATGACATGATTATAGCGAAAGAAGAGGTGCTAAATGATTAGATTTGGAGTTGCGGGAAACAGTGCAAGTTTCTATGCCGAAGGCAATACCACTACCATACAAGCGGCAAAGTGGTGCAAAAATCGCGGAATAGATATGTTCGAATATTCCTTTGGACGAGGTGTTAATTTAAATGACAAAACGGCATTAGAAATAGGTAACGCGTTCCGCGAGCATGGAATTGAAATGTCTGTTCATGCGCCATACTATATAAATTTTGCCAACCAAGACCCCGAAATGATTAAAAAAAGCATAATGTATGTGGTTGCTTCTGTGCGTAAAATGAAAGCTATCAACTGCGGTGACAGAGTAGTTTTTCACCCAGCGACACAAGGTAAATTAGACAGAACAGATGCCTTTAATCTAGCTCTAGATAATATAAAAAAACTATTAGAAGTATTGGAAGCAAATGAACTTACCGACTACAAAATTTGTACAGAAACTACGGGCAAACTTTCTCAAATAGGCGATTTAAAAGAAACTGTAACCATTGCAAACTTAGCCGATAATATCTATCCTTGTATAGATTTTGGACACTTGAATGCAAGGACGCTAGGTCAATTAAAGACCAAGCAAGACTACAAAGACATAATAAATTATATGCTAGATAACTTGCCTTTTGAAAAAGTAAGAGATATGCATGTGCATTTTAGCAAAATTATGTACGGACAAAAAGGAGAAATAAAACATCTTACCTTTGAGGACCAAATTTATGGCCCAGATTTTGAACCACTTGCCGAAATTTTGATTGAAAATAAACTAGAGCCAAAAATCATTTGCGAAAGCGACGACACGCAAGCAGAAGACGCAATAGCTATGAAAAATATATATTATTCTTTAAAAGGGTAACATTTTATAACTTTAAGCATATATTATCATATGCAAAAAAGACGCAAAAAGCTCCTAATTACTACAATTATTTTACTGATTATTCTAATATCAGCTTTGTACTATAATTATGTAGTAATGCCTATTGTTTGCACGCTAGCAACTGAAGAGATAAGAGCAGAAGTTATTAACATTGTCAATTATGCCAACTCATATTTACAAAGTTTGAGCTTGTTTTATGACGATTATTTCAAAATACATTACGACACTAACAACAAAATCAGCGCAATTTCTGCAAACACTGGTCTTATAAATCAAATAAATATGATATTGCAAAAGCAAGTGCAGGACCAGCTTAATCAACTTCGCACTAAAAGAATTACTTTACCGCTTGGCGCTTTTACTGGTAACAGCTTGTTAGCCGTTTATGGTATGGAAGTGCCTCTTCACGCAGAAACCGTTTGCAACTGCTATACTTCGGTGGATTCAAAGTTTGAAGGAATGGGAATAAATCAAACTAGGCATAGCTTGGTAGTGACTTTACATGTCGATATAAAAATAGTTATTCCTATGCGCAGTCAAGAATCTACTACTTTTAATGATATTGTCATGGCAGAGAGCGTAATTGTAGGGGAAGTTCCCGAAACTTATCTTACTGAAGGCACATCTGATTATTTGGATTTAGTCCCATAATTTCTTGCATAAGCACTGCCTAAATGCTATAATTAATTATTAAAAAATTTTAGGAGCGCTATTATATGCTGGAAAAAATTGAAAATATTTTATCGTCAGCAAGCAGTAAAATAAAAGCAGTAAAAGATTTAGCTCAGCTTGGCGATATAAGGGTAAAATATTTGGGTAAAAATGGCGAGATTACAGCTTTATTAAAATCATTAAAGAACTATCCCAGCCAAGAAAGACCGACTGCAGGCAAGTACATTAACGAGCTTAGACAAAAGGTAGAAAAACTAATTTTAGATACGGAAAATGAGTTATCCCGCATTCAAAAAGAAAGAAAACTAAAAGAAGAAGAAATCGATGTCACCTTATCAAAGGCGTCCTTAATGCGCGGAGGATTACACCCAATTACTTTGGCAAAAAACGAATTAGTGAATGCTTTTATAGGGCTTGGATACGATGTTCAGGAAGGCCCTGAAATAGAAACTGATTTTTACAATTTTCAACAATTAAATGTCCCTAAAGACCACCCAGCAAGAGATATGCAGGACACTTTTTATATTACCGACCACATACTTTTGCGAACACAGACATCTAGCGTACAAGCGCGGACTATGGAAGTATCAAAACCACCTATCCGTATGATTTGTCCAGGTAAAGTATATCGTTCTGATGACGACGCCACGCATTCACCGATGTTTCACCAAATGGAAGGTCTTGTTGTGGATAAAGGTATTGACATTTGTGATTTGAAAGGCAGTTTAGATGAAATAGCAAAAAGCTTTTTTGGCAAAGGTATAAGAACACGCCTTCGCCCATCATATTTTCCATTTACTGAACCTAGTGTAGAGCTTGATGTAAGCTGCTTTAATTGTAATGGCAATGGTTGCAGGCTATGCAAAGGCACAGGCTGGATAGAAGTGCTAGGCGCAGGTATTGTCAACCCCGTTGTGCTAGAATACAGCGGTATTGACTCCAAGGTATACTCAGGCTTTGCCTTTGGTGTGGGCATAGAAAGATGCGCTATGCTAAAATATGGCATTCCTGATATGAGATTTTTGTTTGAAAACGACATTCGGTTTTTAAGACAGTACAAGTAGGAGAAAATAGTTATGAAAGTTCCTTTAAGTTGGTTAAAAGAATTTGTAGATATAGAAATAAGCATACAAGAGCTAGCTGACAAGCTAGTTAGTTGCGGTTTTGAAATAGAAGAAATAATTTATATGCGCGATAATATAAAAAATGTCGTGGTAGGCAAAATTTTAACGCTTGAACCACACACTAATTCCAATCATCTTAGCATTTGCAAAGTAGATGTTGGCGAAAGTGTAATTCAAATCGTTACTGGCGCCAATAATGTTAAAGTTGGCGACCTTGTACCCGTTGCTTTAGACAATGCTGTTTTAATTGACGGCACAGTTATAAAAACAGGTGAACTAAGGGGCGTTGTCAGCCAAGGTATGCTATGTTCAGGACAAGAGCTAGATCTTACCGAAGATGACTTTGCTGGCGCAGGCGTAAACGGTATTCTTATACTTAGTAAAAACGCAAAAATAGGTCAAGACATAAACGATATTATTGGCAACACAGAAGTTGTCTTAGATGTTGATGTCACAGCAAATCGTCCTGACTGCAACAGTATTTTAGGCATAGCAAGAGAAGTTGCCGCAGTAACAGGAAAAGAGCTAAAATTGCCAGAAATGACTTATAGAGTAAATAACGAAAGCGTACACTATTATGTCACTGTAGAAAATAAAGCCTTTGATTTATGCCCAAGGTATATGGCAGCTGCCGTTAAGAATGTAATACAAATGACTTCACCAAAAATTATTCGTGACCGTTTAAAAGCAGTAGGGGTAAGACCTATCAATAATCTAGTAGACATTACTAACTATGTATTATTTGAACTTGGCCAGCCTATGCACGCTTTTGACATTGAAAACTTATCAGGTCGCAAGATAGTTATAAGAAGAGCAAGCGGAGAAAAAATCGTTGCGCTAGACGGTAAAGAGTATAAACTAGACAATAGTGATTTAGCAATTTGCGATAGTGAAAAACCAATTGCAATAGCTGGAGTTATGGGGGGAGAATACTCTTCTATCTGTGACACAACAACCACTGTTATTTTAGAGAGCGCAAGATTTGCTAGAGATAGCGTAAGGCATACATCTAGAAAGCTAAACCTAAAATCCGACAGTTCCCAACGCTTTGAAAAAGGCATTGACTATATCTCTCAAGAGCTGGGTATGAAAAGAGCGCTTGCGCTATTTGACAAGTACGGCTGGGGCGAAGTGGTGTCAGGCTGCATTGATGAAATAAAAGAAAGCTATGAAGATAGAGTAATAACATACAATTATCAAGAAATAAACAAAATTATAGGTAAGGAAATACCCAAAGAAGCTATTATTGACATTCTAAATGCTCTTACCCTAATTACTACTAGTGATGGCAATATACTAAAGACTTGTGTTCCTAATTACAGAGAAGATATAGTCGGAGTAAACGACATTACCGAAGAAGTTATTCGTATCTACGGCTATGACATTGTGGAAGCCAATATATACAGCAACACAAAAGGTGGAATGACGCCCGAACAAATGCGAATGGAAAAACTAAAGGATATCATGGTAGGCAAAGGTGCATTTGAAATAATAAGTTATTCTTTTATACCGCCAAAAGCGTTTGATATGCTTAATGTGGAAGAGAATAGCGACTTAAGGAAAGCAATTTCATTAAGTAATCCATTAGGTGTTGATTTTAGCATAATGCGCACAACTCTAAGTTACAGCATGATAAAAACCATTGCTTATAACTTAGCTAGAAACAATAAAGAATGCAGATTATTTGAGCTTGCAAAAATTTACCTGCCAAAATCTTTACCGCTTACTGAATTGCCTGTGGAGAAGTATAATTTGTCCATCGGCGTCTTTGGAGAAAAAGAAGATTATTATACGCTAAAGGCAATTATTGACGATATTATGCTTATATTTGGCATTGAGGTTAGCTATGAAAGAAAGAGCCTTAGCTATTTGCATACAGGCAGAAGCGCAAGCATTCTAGCAAATGGCAAAGAAATTGGCGTGCTTGGCGAAATTCACCCCGATGTGCTAGATAACTTTGATATAGACAAAAAGATTTATATTGCAGAATTAGACGCTGAATATGTTGCGCAAAAAGGCATTGATATAAAACCTTATAAGGCAGTAAGCAGATATCAAGGTATGGAAAGGGATTTGGCTTTGATTGTGCCTATTGATATGGCGGTAAGTCAATTATTGTCACAAATAAAGAGCGGAGCTACTAGTATTTTAGATAACCTTGAAGTATTTGATGTCTATCAAGGTAAACAAATAGGAGCAGGTAAGAAAAGCGTAGCTATTAAACTTTTCTTCCAAGAATACACTCGCACCTTGACGGACAATGAAGTAAACTTAGAAATAGAGAATATCTTGTCCAAACTAAAGGAAATTGATGTACACTTGCGATAGTAATAAAGAAATACCATCTTATTTTGCCCAAAGAGATTGGATAGGCGAAAAGTCGGCTACTCAACAAGAAAAGATAGAAATATTAGCGCCGGCTTCAGCTAACTCATATAAAAATGCTGTCTACAATGGCGCAGACGCTATCTATTTTGGATACAAGGAGTTAAACGCAAGAGCAAAAGGTGAAAACTTTAATTCTATAAAAGAAGTTACCGATTTTTGCCACCTATTTGGTGTAAAAGCCTATCTTGCATTAAATATTGCTGTAAAAAATAAAGAACTTAGCTTGGCTAGAGAAATAATAAAAGAAGCAGAAAAAGCCAACATAGATGCCTTTATAATTTCAGATTTGGCGCTTGTGCCTATTATTAAAAGGTATAGTAGTGCTGAAATCCACGCCAGTACACAAATGGGCGTACACAATGTTTACGGCGTAAAGTTTTTAGAGAGATTTGGATTTGATAGAGTAGTATTATCAAGAGAAGTAACGCTAGACGAAATAAAACGAATAAAACAAGAGAGCGATATAGAGATTGAAGTTTTTGCTCATGGCGCTCTTTGCGTTGCCTTTTCGGGCGCTTGTCTGCTAAGTAGTATTACTTGTGGCAATAGCGGTAATCGTGGCAGATGCCGTCAGCTTTGCCGTCATTTTTTCACTTGCTATATTAACGGGAACAAAATGACAGATGGATATTTGCTGTCGGCAAAAGATATAAAAATGCTAGACCATTTGGCAGAACTAAAGCAAGCTAGGGTAGATTCGCTAAAGATTGAGGGCAGACTTAGACGCCCTGAGTATGTAGGCGGAGTTACAAATATCTATAAATATTATTCACAATACCCCCAAACACCTACTGAAGATGATGAAAACACGCTAAAACTACTATATAATCGCGGCAATTTTACCACATTGTATTTAGGCGAAAGAGATATTATCTCTCCACATATTCCAGACCACATAGGCATACCGTTTGGAGAGATAATAGAAGTTAGGTCGCCAAATAGCGCCGTAGCTGTTATGAAGTGTCAAGCAGAAAGTGGCGACGGTTTTAAGATTATTAGAGAAAAAGAAGAAGTTTCGGGCGCTGTCGTTAAAGCAGAGATAGGCAATTGTAAATATATTATGCACACCGAAAACCCGGTAAATATAGGCGATATTGCTCTTCTTACCAATAACCATAATCTCAGTTATGCTATAAATAATATAATCAAAAAAATAAGTATAGATGTTGTAATTAGATTGTTTTGTCACGAAAAACCTCATATAATAGCGTCAGCAAATGGCGCAACGATAGAACTTTATGGCGAGGAAATTATACCAAAAGCAAAGTCAAATCCTGTTACAGAGCAAGATATAAAAGAGCAATTTTCTAAAACTAACAATACGAATTTTGAGTTTAATTTTCTTTTTGTGCTTTGTCAAGACGCTTTTATGACTAAGGCGCAATTAAATTCTCTGCGAAGACAAACCATAGCCAAAATGGAGCTGGCTATTATTGATAATTATAATAGAAAGCCAAAGTCCCTAAAGCCAATAGAAAAATTTGATGCAGAGAAAGTAAACGGCGACTTTGCGGAGTTCAACAGCTTGTTTATTCCCGATAGCGTTTATAGCCATATAAATAATATAGTATATAATCCGGATGACCTAAATTATCAAATGTGTTTAGAGTTCTATAAAAAGACCAAAAAAGAAGATAATCTAGTTTTTATAAAACCTCCCATTTTTATGCTTGAAAGCAAATTTAGCCAACTGGAAAAAATCGGCGCTATATTTGATGGCATTGTGGCTGATAATTTAGCGTATGTAGAGCTTGGCAAAGCTTTAGGAAAAAAGATAGTAGGCGGAATTAATTTAAATATTACCAATACTAAAAACTCGCTAACTCAGCTTTGCAACCAATTTATCGCAAGCATAGAGCTTAACAAAAGAGAGCTTGCGTCTTTTAAGGGCGCGCTTCTTTATACCTATGGCAATTTACCGTTAATGCACCTTAACCATTGTCCTAGACTGCTAGCAGGGCAAAAGTGTGGCAGATGCGGTGGACAATTAATCTATAAGGACAAAAAAGGTCAATACGAAATAGTAACCAAAAAGTTTTATGGATACTGTCAGCACCAACTTAAAAATGGCGTTATAACCAACTTAGGAAACTTTGACGGATATTATAAATACTTTGATTTTACTTCATCTACAACTAGTGAAATTGATAAAGTATTACATAACTACTATGTAGATAAAGAGTTTTCCACTCAAAACTACAATCATTTGCATTTAACTAGGGGAGTTAAGTAAAATGAATGAAAGAACGCTAAAAGCATTAGAATATGACAAAATTCTTGTTAAAGTTGCCCAATTTGCAACTTCAGCGACGGCAAAAAATTATATTTTGTCAATGCTTCCTATGAAAAATTTAGAAGAGATAGAATTATCGCTTAAACAAGTGGAAGAAGCCGACAAAATTTTATTTGAACATTCAGTATCTCCCAGTTTTAACTTTGATGATATAGAGCAATCGTTAGAGCGAGCAAAGATAATGAGCGTTTTAACTATGGGAGAATTGATAAAAATAGGACGCGTTCTTAAAGTAGCTAGAAACTTGCAAGTTGCTCTTACAAAAGTGCCAGACGAAAGCATAGTTTTGCTAAAACAAATAGCTTTAGAAATTTATACAAATAAAAAACTTGAAGACGCTATTGACAAATCAATACTAAGCGAAACAGAAATGAGCGACGACGCAAGCTCAACCTTAAGGTCCATTCGCTCTAAGATTAGAAAAATAAGCCAAAACATCAAAACAAAATTAAACACTTTTGTAAATTCGCCATCTTATTCAAAATACATTCAAGACAATATCGTAACTGTGCGAAACGATAGATATGTAATTCCTGTTAAGGCAGAATATAAAGGTGCAATACCTGGGCTTATCCACGACCAAAGCGCATCAGGGGCTACTTTATATGTAGAACCTATGGTTATAGTAGAGTTAAATAACCAATTAAAGACCGCCCTTATGGAAGAGCATCAAGAAATAGAGCGTATTTTACGAGAATTTACCGCCCAAATATCTCAAGAGCACGGTTTTATTAGACACGCCTATCAAACAATAACCAAGCTAGACATAATTTTTGCAAAAGCTTATTATTCCAACAGCATAAAAGGTGTAAAGCCTGTGTTTAACAATACTGGATATGTTAACATCCAAAAAGGCAGACACCCACTAATTAGTCCCGACAAGGTAGTCAGTAACACTATTTATTTAGGCAAGGATTTCAATATTTTGTTTATAACAGGTCCAAATACAGGCGGTAAAACGGTATGCCTTAAACTGCTAGGTATTATTTTACTTATGGGAATGAGCGGAATTTTTGTGCCAGCATATAGCGCTGAATTAAGCATCTTTGACAATATTTTTTGCGATATCGGCGATGAACAAAGTATAGAGCAAAATTTATCCACTTTTTCAGGTCATATGACAAACATAGTCAACATAATTGATAACCTTACGCCAAATACACTAGTTTTACTTGACGAACTTGGCGCGGGCACTGACCCAACGGAAGGCGCTAGTCTAGCTGTCAGCATATCAGATTATATTTTGTCAGCGGGCGCAAAAGCAGTAATTACCACACACTACAATGAGCTTAAAGAGTATGCAGTAGCGGTAGAGAACACTCAAAACGCATCTATGGACTTTGACCCAAATACCTATTCGCCCACATACAAGCTTATTATTGGTACGCCGGGCGCATCAAATGCTTTACTCATAGCCCAAAGATTAGGACTAAAGACTGAAATCATAGAAAAAGCCAAAACAGGCATAAGCAGTCAAAAATTTGAATTTGACAACATCGTTTTAAGTTTGGAGAAAACCAGAAAAGAAGCTGAAAACAATCTAGCGCAAACAGAAAAAATGAAAATGGAAGCTGAAATTATGCTTAAAGATGCTGAAATAGAGCGAGAAAAGCTATTTCAGCAAAGGGAAAGGCTGAATGTTTCTGTACGCAAAGAAACCAAGAGACTGGTAGAAGAGGCTATGGAAGAAGCCAACGAAATTATAGAAAAATTGCGTGAACTTATAGATAATCCCACTCAAAGCGCCATTTTTGAAGCACATAAATTAAGAAAATCATTAAAGAGATATGTTGTTAATGAAGAAAACGAATTTCATGGCATGGCGGAAGAGTTGGAAGGCAAGATTGTAGTTGGCGACTGGGTATTAATCAAGTCACTTAATTCAGAGGGAGAAGTAATAAAGTTAAATCCCGTTAAAAACGAAGCAAAAGTTAAACTTGGCGGACTTATAAGCACAGTAAAAATTGACAATTTGCAAAGACTAAAGAAGAAGGAAAACAGCCCAAAAGAAAAAAAGAGTATAAATCGCGTAAAAACTCAAAGTAGAGAGCTGTTTAATGAACAAGTATCTAAAGAAATCAATGTAATTGGGCTTAATCGTGAGCAAGCGCTTGCAGAAGTTGGCATTTATATTGATAAATGCGTACGAGCAGGAGCTAGAGAAGCAACAATAATTCACGGCATAGGCGAAGGTATTTTGCGAAAAGCAGTACAAGGATATCTAAAGACAAGAAATGAGATTGAAAGCTTTAGAGACGGCAATTATTATGAGGGTGGCAGGGGAGCAACTTATGTATTATTCAAATAACTACAAGCTAGAGTGCGAAAGTATATCATCGTCAAAAAATTTTGAGTTTACGCACAATATATCTCTCACTCTTAAAATATTTTCCTTGCTTTCCTTGATTGCAATTATTTGGCGCATATGGATGGTAGCTGTAAGCATTAGCCTGTTTATTTTGAGTATATTCATATCAAAAAAAGCATTTTCTATGGTTTTTACCTATGAATATTGGCTAGATAACGGAATATTGAAAATAACTAAGTACTATAAAAACAACACTATAAAAATGCTTGTGCATTTACCACTAGATAGCACCTTTTTATGCGAATTAATACATTATAACGAAGTGGACTTTGAAGACAAGAATTGTTATATTGACAAGGCGTTTAACGCAGAATTATATTTAAGGATTACTACCCCAAAGTCGAGGTTTTATATGATTGCTGACAAGTATTTATATAGTTTACTTATGGAGAAAAAATGATATTTTTAGACAACGCAAGCACAACAAAAGCATACGAAGAGTGCTTAGATATTGCCAAAAAGTATTTGTTTGAGCAGTATTATAACCCGTCTGCGCCCTATGGCAAAGCAATTGAAGTGTCCAAAGACATTAGAAGCGCAAAATTAAAAATTTTGCGTCTGCTTGGTGGCGATGGTAAAATTATCTTTACCGCTAGCGGCACAGAAAGCGACAATTTAGCGCTACTTGGCACAAGAAAAATTAATGGCAGTAGAATAATAATCTCTCAAGCTGAACATCCTGCTGTATATAATACAGCTATGGAGCTTAAACAAAAAGGTTTCGATGTAGTAGCTGTAAAAACTAACAATGTAGGCAGAGTGAGCATTAGTGAATTTGAAAAGGTAATGACTAAAGATACTAACCTAGTATCAATTATGCATGTAAACAACGAAACAGGCGCAATTAATGACATTAAAACTCTATGTAATGTGGCAAAAGGCATTAATCCAAATGTTATCTTTCATTCAGACGGAATTCAAGCAGTGGGCAAAACTAAAGTATCATTAAGGACTTTAGGAGTAGACCTATATTCTTTTAGCGGTCATAAATTTCATGCGCCAAAGGGGATAGGAGCGTTATATATTAAAAAAGGCATTAATCTAAACCCCATTATTTTTGGGGGCGGGCAAGAAGATAATTTGCGTTCAGCCACTGAAAATGTACCTGCTATTATGTCACTTGCCTTTGCTTTGGAAAAAACCATTAATAATTTAGATACTAATTTAGCGTACGCAAACGAATTTAGGCAAATGATAACTAAAAGCTTAAATGATGACTGTGTCAAAATAATTTCTGATGATAACTCAATACCCTTTATTTTGAGTATGGCATTAAAATATGTAAGGGGAGAAGTTATGCTCCATTCATTAGAAAAATATGGCATTATGATTGGAACAGGAAGCGCATGCTCTAACCAAAAACAGTCCAAAAGAATACCACAATTAATGCAATTATCACCAGAATACCATAATGGTATAATTAGAGTAAGTTTTAATAGTTTTAACAAAAAAGACGACATAGAGTATTTTATAAAACAGCTTAAATTGGAATACAACACACTAATAAAATATGTTCGGGGGTAACAAAATGGAAAAGACAATTCTAATAAGAATAGGCGAAATTTTTTTGAAAGGCAATAACAAGAGTTTTTTTCTTGCATTGCTAAAAAAGAATATAATTGAGTCTTTAGACGGATTAGATTTTAAGCTAATTACTACTAACAATCGTATGTATTTGGAAAAATATAATGATAGCGACGAAGCGGAGATATTATCAAGGCTACAATGTGTTTTTGGCATTCACAGCATTAGTCCAGCAGTTAAGATTGCTACCGATATTGAGCAAATTGCCAAAGTTTGCTGTGAGTTGTTCCCCAAAGAAGGTGTGTTTAGAGTGACAGTAAACCGCGCTGATAAAAGAATTGACAAAACTTCTTCCCAAATTGCAGCTTTTATTGGCGGTGTTATGCTTAAAAACTCAAATAAGCTTAAAGTTAATCTATTTAATTATGATTTTGATGTTGAAGTTGATATAAGAGAAAAAGGATATTCTTATATTTTTTATAAAAGAATACCTTGCGCAGGCGGATTGCCAGTAGGTTGTAGCGGTAATGGAATGTTGCTTCTTAGCGGTGGCATAGACAGCCCAGTGGCTGGATACCTAATGGCAAAGCGCGGAGTAAAAATTTATGCAGTACATTATCATAGTTTTCCTTACACCAGCGAGCAGGCAAAAGAAAAAGTTTTGTCCCTAGCTAGAACTATATCAAGGTACACTGGCGAAATAGAACTCTATGTAGTGCCTTTTACTGATATTCAATATGCCATAAAAGAGCATTGCCCTATACAATATATGATTACCTTAATGCGCCGTTTTATGATGAAAATAGCTGAAAAGCTAGCTAAAAATACAGGTTGTGGCGCTATTATTACAGGGGAAAGTTTAGGACAAGTGGCAAGTCAAACTATGGAGAGTATAAATGTAACTAATAGCGTTGTAAATATGCCTGTATTTCGTCCATTGGTAGGCTTTGATAAACAACAAATTGTAGAAATCTCCAAAAATATAGACACATATGAAACCAGCATTTTACCATATGAAGACTGCTGTACAGTATTTTTGCCTAAAAACCCCGTAATTAAACCAAAAATATCCTATGCTTTAGATTTTGAAAGTAGACTTGATTGCGATAAATTAATTGCTGACGCATTAGAAAAAACAGAAATTGTAAGGTGTCATTTTAAATAGAAATACGATAACATCAGGTAAAAACAACTTGACTAGGCGAATAATTTAGCTTTTTGTCATCATAAAAGAACTCAATATAGTAATTGTATGCGGTTGAGTTGTCGACATAGTCTAGATAAGAAACTTCGTCGCAAATTTGATTTATGTCAATCTCAACCACTTCGCCAGTTAGCATATCCTGTCTAAAAAGCTTACATTTGTATGGTTTTACACCCCTAAAAATAATACTGACATTGTTATTTTGCAAAGTATTTACAGAAAAATGAAAATTTTCAAAATCAAAGTAAGGGGAGTATTCGCTAGGCGCATTATCAGCATCAAAATAAACCTTTTGAATACATTCTTGCGGAGTAAACATATTGGCTAGGTAAAGTTTTTGTTCATTTTCTAATGCATATCTATCAATATCTAATGAAATTATGCCATCAGGTGGTAAAAAATTACTATTTTCTAATTTCAAAGAGCGATATAAATATGATGTCAATAATGCAGGGTAATTACCGCCCGTTGTCTTAACGGCATTTTCCTTGCTGTTATCTAGGTCGCCATACCATACGCACATTGTAACGCTAGGAGTATAAGATACACACCATGCATCAAGGTTATTTTTATTGCCAGGAAATGCGTTAGTGCCAGTTTTTGCCGCAACATTTATACCAAGACTGGCAAGTTTTTTAGCTGTTCCGCTCTTAGCTGTTTGACAAAGCATATCAGTAACCAAATAAGCCGTTTCCTTAGATATAGCCCTAATATTATCAAAGAGTGTGGGCGCTGAATAAACCAAATTATTGTTTTTGTCATAAATTGCGCGCACAAAACTATTTTTTGTGTATTTTCCCATTTTGGCAAGGCACATATAGGCTGAAGTTAACTCTGCAAAGTTTACTCCATGCTCCATTCCGCCAAGAGCTAAAGATAAGCCTACATCACCTGAAGAAAACTCAATACCCATTCTATTAGCAATATTTTTGCTGTATTCTAAACCTGTTTTGTTGACAAGGTCAACGCTAATTGCATTTGATGACACCTTAAGCGCCGTTTGTACATCTATCCACCCTAAATACTGTCCTGCATAATTTTCAGGACTATATCCATTTATATTGATTTTTTGGTCTAAAACTGGTGTTGCTGGTGTAATAATTTTCTTTTCTAACGCAGGGGCATATACCATAATGGGTTTTATAGCTGAAGCAGGTTGTCTGCGGAAAGAATATAAAGAATTATTAAAATTGCTAAAGTAAGCCGCTATACCGCCGTTATTATTGTTAGCAATCATAGAGGCGTAAGATGCCACAGAACCATATTCGTTTACGCATTCAAACTCTTTTGACAAATACGCTTTATAAAGAATGTTTTGATAGTCTTGCTCATAATAGGTATAAACCTTATAGCCTTTGGTCATCAATTCTTTTTCTGATATGCCAAGTAGTTTGCTGCCTTCCACAATTGCATTTCTATAATATGGGGCAACTAAATCAATGCTCTCTTGCTCTGGCTTAGAATAGACAAAATTTACTCCTTTGTCATAGCTTTCGTTATCAATAATGCCTTGCTCAAACATTAGCTTGAGTACTAGATTTTTTCTGTCGGTAGACTTTTGCAAATTATTAAGAGGGGAGTAGTTTCTAGGACTTTTTACAATGCCAGCTAAATATGCAGCTTCGGCTATCGTAATATCTTTGGGAGATTTGTTAAAATAATTTCTACACGCGCTATCTATGCCATACATTCCATTGCCAAAATATATAGCATTAAGATACATTTCCAAAATTTCTTCTTTAGAAAACTGTTTTTCTATATCTCTAGCCAATTTTAGCTCTTTTATTTTACGGTTTAGCGTTTTTTGATTGGAAAGCTGCGTGTTTTTTGCAAGCTGTTGTGTGATAGTAGAACCGCCTTCCTTTCTTTTTCCTGCCTTTATGTTGTTAATAAGCGCGCCTGCGCTCCTATAATAATCAATGCCGTTATGTTTATAAAACCTTTTATCTTCTAGCGCAATAAATGCATTTATGATATTGGGACTGATATTGTCATAACTTACATACCTAGCAATATTTTCATTTTCTATTTCTCTATTATCAGCAGCGTATAGTGTAATGTTTGCCTTGTCCACAATAACATTATCTTTATTGAGCCTTGCGCTAAAGTATATGGAAAAAAAGATGCTAAAAACACCTACTATTACAAAAACTAAAACAATTGAGATTACTTTAACGATTTTTCTAATGTTTATCTTGGGTTTTTTCATATTGATAGTATGGAATATTAATTTTATTTTATAAGAAAAATTGTTTTTAAATTGTTAAACTAAAGTAATTAAATTGGTTATTGCTTGATATATGAGCATTAATTTTATATAATAAATACATTATGGAAAAGTATTATCATATCTTAACCTACGGTTGCCAAATGAATATTCACGAAAGCGAAAAAATAGCAGGAATGCTAAGAACTTTGGGCTATCGTGACACACAAAATATATCTAATGCAGATATTATAGTTTTTAATACTTGCTGTATTCGTGATACAGCCGAAACCAAAATAATTGGCAATATAGGCGAGATAAAACGCTATAAAAAGAAAAATAATGACCTTATTGTCGCTGTTGTGGGCTGTATGTCGCAACAAAAAGGCGCTGCAGAAAATTTAAGAGAAAAATTTCCCTTTATAAATATAATTCTTGGCACAGATAATTTGCATGAATTACCCCAACATATCATTCAGCTAGAACAAGATAATAAAAAATACATTAAAAGCGTAAGCTTAGACCCAAGTGCGCCCATTTCTGAAGAAGTGCCGTCATACCGCACAAGCGGAACAAACGCATGGGTTAATATAATGTATGGTTGCGACAACTTTTGTACCTATTGTATTGTGCCTTATGTAAGGGGTAGGGAAAGAAGCCGCGCTCCTATGCTTATTCTAGACGAAGTCAAAATGCTTTTAGACCAAGGGTATAAGGAAATTACGCTGCTTGGTCAAAATGTCGATTCATACAGCTATGAAAATTATGATTTTGCCTATATATTGTCACAATGCGCTAAGATAGATGGCAAATTTAGACTGCGTTTTATGACATCGCACCCCAAAGATTTTAATACAAAGATTATAGATATCATAAGGTCAAGTGATAATATTTGCAACAATATTCATTTGCCTGTGCAGTCAGGCAGCAATAGGATTTTGCAACTTATGAACAGAAAATACACAAGAGAATACTATTTAAAACTAATTGACGAGATAAAAACGCTGCCCAATGTGGGAATAACTAGCGACATAATGGTAGGTTTCCCCACTGAAACAGACCAAGACTTTGCAGACACACTAGACCTTGTCAAAGCCGTTAGATATAGCTCAGCTTTTACCTTTGTCTATTCGCCAAGAAAAGGCACAACGGCTGCAAAAATGAAGCAATTGCCTGCTGAAATTAAAAAAGAAAGAATACAAGAGCTTGTAAAGTTGCAAAATAGCATAACAGCCCAAGTAAGTAAAGAATATTTAGGTACTACACAACAAGTTTTGGTAGAAGATACAAATCCAAGGTATGAAAATTCTGTTTGCGGCAGAACAGACAGTGGCAGGCTTGTTACTTTTTCAGGCGATAAGTCGCTAATCGGGAAATTTGTAGATGTAAAAATAAATAAGACAAGAGTAGCATCGCTATTTGGAGAGATAAATGTCTAAATTATCACCTATGATGGAACATTATAAAAATCTAAAAGAGAAGTATCCCGATACTATTATGCTATATAGATTGGGCGATTTTTATGAGATGTTTTTTGATGACGCAATAAAAGCAAGTAAAATATTGGACCTTACGCTGACAGGCAGAGATTGCGGACTAGAAGAAAGAGCACCTATGTGTGGCGTACCTTATCATGCTGTAGATAATTACATAGCAAAGCTTGTAGCAAGCGGCGTAAAGGTAGCAATTTGCGAACAGTTATCAAGTCCTGGCGACCAAAAAGGCATGGTAAAGCGTGATGTTGTAAGGGTAATAACACCAGGCACAGTAACTGACGAAGATATGCTAGATAAGGCAAAAAATAACTACCTTGCAGGCATTTATGCACAAAAAAATAACTATGCAATTGCTTGGGTAGACATAACCACAGGAGAATTTAAGGTAAAAGAGTTTTTTGATGTCACAAAAGAAGACATGGAAGACTTTTTACTTACAATAACGCCCAGCGAAATTATTGCTCCACGCCAATTATGCCCTGAATTTTTAGAGTTTCCATCAGTGAAAAGCGGAAAATTGGTGCGTTTTACGCCTTTTTATGATTATGCCTTTAGTCTAGAGAACGCTCAAAGGTCTGTGGAAAAGCAATTTAATGTCTTTAGCCCAGAAGGAGTAGGATTGCAGGGCAAGGATATGGCAATTTGCGTCGTGGGCGCGCTCATTGATTATATAAATTCCACGCAAAAAAGAAGTTTGGAGCATATAACAAGCGTCAGCTATGTACTAGATAAAGATGTAATGTATCTAGATTATAACACCAAAAAGAATTTGGAGCTTACAGAAACATTAAATGACAATAAACGCTTTGGCAGTTTAATTTGGGTTATTGACAAAACCAAAACTAGCATGGGCGCAAGACGCCTTAGAAATTGGCTGCTAAATCCTTTACAAGATGTAAAGGAGATTAAAAAAAGACAAGAAAGCGTGCTAGAGCTTACAAAAAACTTGCAAATGCGAACAGTGCTTGGAGCAACTTTATTTCGTATTAAGGATATTGAAAGACTGGTTACAAAAATAGTGTACGGCAATATAATGCCTAGAGATTGTCTTGCGCTAAAAGATTCTCTAACTAAAATACCCCATATAAAAAAATGCATAAATAATTCTAGAGCGCCGCTTACTTGCGCCCTTAATCAAGCTTTAGTGGAGCTTGACGAAGTCACAACCAAAATAGGAAAAGCATTATTTGGTGACCAACCACCCACCATGAAAGACGGCAACTACATAAAAGACGGCTACAATGAAGAATTAGATAATCTTAGACAATTGCAATCAAACAGTAAAGAGTTATTGTCAAAGTTTGAAGAAAAACAGCGACAGATAACAGGCATTTCTACGCTTAAGGTAGGAGTAAATAGAGTTTTTGGCTATTACATAGAGATAACTAAGGCAAAAAAGCCTGAAATTTTGCCACCTGACTATGTCAGAAAACAAACTTTAGCCAATGCAGAACGCTATACCTGTGACGAACTAATAGAGCTTGAGCGCAAAATTTTAGGGGCAAGTGAAAGCATATTGCTATTGGAAAGCTCACTTTATAACGAACTCAAGGAGTTTTTGCTAGGATATATCAATTCCTTACAAAAAAATGCCTACATAATAGCGGTTTTAGACTGTTTATACTCTTTAGCCGAAGTTGCAGTATCCAATAACTATGTCATTCCCAATTTTGTAAATAAAGATGAGATTAATATTATAGACGGCAGACACCCAGTTGTTGAAGCGTTGCTCAAAACTAATGAGTTTGTGCCCAATGACACTACACTTAATGTGCAAAGCAAAACTATGATTATCACAGGCCCAAATATGGCGGGCAAAAGCACTTATATAAGGCAAGTTGCGCTTATTACTTTACTTGCTCACATAGGAAGCTTTGTACCAGCAAAAAAAGCTGAGCTATGCATTGTGGACAGAATTTTTACTAGAATAGGCGCTAGCGACAACTTAGCGCGCGGTCAAAGTACCTTTATGGTAGAGATGCTAGAAGTTGCCAACATCTTAAATAACGCCACTTCTAGAAGTTTACTTATTCTAGACGAAATTGGCAGGGGAACTTCTACTTTAGATGGGCTTAGCATTGCTTGGGCGATAGTAGAGCATATAGCAATTAAGCTTGGCGCAAAAACGCTTTTTGCCACCCATTATCACGAACTTAGCGAATTGGAAAAATTGATAAGTGGTGTTAGAAACTATCGTATCTTAGTGCAAGAGAGGCAGGATGGAATCTTTTTTCTTTATAAAATTGCAAGGGGCGGAGCAAATAAAAGCTTTGGTATTGAAGTGGCTGGCATCGCAGGAGTAAATAAAGAAGTAATATTAAGAGCAAAAGCCATTATGGAAACACTTAGCGAAAATCATGAACTAAGCGGCAATCTCAAAGAAAAGATGAGTATGAATCCAAGCGAAACCGCCGTAGCGACCGACCAACTATCTTTTTTTGTGGAAGATGAAGGTTTTTCGGAGATAAAAAGGATACTAAAAGATATTAATGTAAACAGAATGACACCTATTGAAGCCTTAACTATTTTAAGCGACCTAAAAAAGATAGTGGAGAAAAAGTAAATGAGCAGAATTAATTTGCTAGACAGCAGCGTTTATAATCAAATTTCAGCAGGCGAAGTCGTCGATAATCCCTCATCAGTAGTCAAAGAGCTTGTGGAAAACAGCATTGACGCAGGGGCTAGCGAAATTACAATTATGATAGAAGATGGCGGCATCAAATCTATATCCGTAATTGATAATGGGCATGGCATAGAAAGCGACGACTTGCCAAAAACAGTATTGCCTCATGCAACTAGCAAAATAGCCACAACTAAAGATTTGCTCACAATATCCACATTAGGTTTTAGGGGAGAAGCGCTTGCCAGTATTGCGGCAGTTAGCGAAGTAACTATAAAATCAAAATACATAGCAAGTGACTATGCGTATGAATATATTATTAAAGGCGGCCAAACAGTAGGGCATAATATTACTAATTTAGCTAAGGGAACATCAATAACGGTAAACAATCTGTTTTTTAATACGCCTGCGCGCTATAAATTTCTAAAGACCAAAAAAGGCGAAGAGAGAAAAGTAACCAAGCTTGTGCAAGATTTTGTATTTAGCAATCCTGATATTGCCTTTAAATACTATGCAGATAACAACCTTGTTTACCAAACGACAGGCGATGGCCTTAAAAATGCTATGTATGCAGTATATTCTAGCGATATCGCCGACAATATGGTTTATTTTAACTTGACAGATAAAAACCATACAGCTAGCGGATTTGCTGCGCTTCCTGCAACTAGCGCTATTTATTCCAACAAAAGCCGTCAACATATTATCATAAATAGCAGAATAATTGAAGACAACGCTTTATCTATGGTCATTCAAAACGCCTATGGCGACAAACTAATGAAACGAACATTCCCCACCATTATTGTAGATATTGTAATGCCCTTTGAGCTAGTTGATGTAAATGTCCACCCTAGTAAAAAAGAAGTGCGTTTTGCCAGAGCAAAACAAGTTTATAGCTTGGTATATAATGCTATCAAAAATGCTTTAGATAATGAAATTCAACAAAGACAGGAAAAGCTTTTCAAAACGACATTCCATCAAGACACAGAAAAAGAGATTAAAGAAGTTTTGTCAACAACAGATAGTCATTCACAATATTTTAATCCTACCCCAATAAATTATAAGGACGCTACTTTTTCTACTGATTTAGATATTTATAAATATAGCTATGTAGCAAAACTTAAAAACGATAAGGACATTTTTGAATCAATTGACGAGATAGAACTAAGGGACAATATAGATTCCGTCAAAGAATTCTTTACCAATGTAGAAAATGAGCAAAATAAGGATAATTACAACATAATAGGGCAATTATTTGACACATATATACTCATTGAATACAACAATGCGTTAATGCTTATAGACCAACACGCAGCGCATGAAAGAATACTTTATAATAAATTGTTAACGGAAAATAAGCAGGATTTAGTGGCTCAAGAGCTTCTTTTCCCTTATTCTGCCAATGTCCCCAAAGAAGCTATGGACATTATTGCAGAAAATATTGAAGTATTTAACAATCTAGGTTTTGAAATAAACCTTGAAGATGATAAAATAAATTTAACCGCTATACCTTTTATGCTAATAAATATGG
The DNA here is from genome assembly GCA_012520515.1 of Clostridiales bacterium. Classification (GTDB taxonomy): domain Bacteria; phylum Bacillota; class Clostridia; order Christensenellales; family DTU072; genus CAG-1782. The sequence continues at coordinate 2,617 of JAAYOD010000023.1, read as the reverse complement.
ATATTGATAGCTTTTTATCAGAGCTGATTGAAGATGCAAGCGTATTTGGCCAAATTACCAATATTAATCAAATTGAAGAAAAAATAGCGCAAAAAGCTTGTAAAAGCGCCATCAAAAGCGGCGATAAACTAAGCGGAGCGCAACTAGACTTTGTAATAAATTATTTTATAGAAAAAGGTATGCCTTTGCAATGTCCGCATGGTAGGCCAACTATAATAAAATTTACCAAGCAAGAAATTGAAAAACTGTTTAGGAGAATTGTTTAAATGCTTATAATAGGCGGCACTACAGCAAGCGGCAAAAGCCAGTTAGGAATTCAACTTGCCAAAAAACTTAATGGCGAAGTTGTTAGCGCTGATTCTATGCAAATATATAAAGGCATGGATATAGGAACGGCAAAAGTTACGCCAAAAGAAAGCGACGGCATTAAGCACCACCTAATTGATATTGTAGAGCCGCACCAATCTTTTAGCGTGGCAGAATATAAAGAAAAAGCTAAATACATAATTGAAAATATAAAAAGTCAAGGCAAATTGCCCATAATAGTAGGGGGGACAGGGCTTTATATTAATGCGCTTATTTATGATTATAGTCTGTCAAGTCAAAATCTTAATCTTAGAAGAGAACTAACGCTAGAATACCATAAACATGGCGCAGATTTTATGTATGATAAACTGGTTAAAATAGACCCTAAAGCTGCAAAAACAATCCATAAAAACAATGTAAAGAGAGTAATACGGGCGCTGGAAGTATTTTTGACAACAAACAAATCAATCGTTGATAAAAACGATAAAGAGCAAACAGTTCCACACCTTATGTATGCAATAAAGTACGATAGACAAACTTTATATGACAGAATTAATTTAAGAGTAGAAAAGATGTTTAGGTTTGGCCTTGTCGATGAGATAAAAGGACTATTAGCTAAAGGCATTGATTTTGATATGCAATCCATGCAAGCCATTGGATATAAAGAATTTAAAGACTATTTCAGCAGTAAGATATCGCTTGCTGACACTAAGGAATTAATAAAAAAACATAGCAGAAACTACGCCAAACGGCAAGAAACATGGTTTAAACGGATAGAAACTTGCAAATGGCTAGAAATAAAAGAAAAGTCAAGTTTTATGGATATAATCATCAATGATATTACAAATAACAGCCTAATTGAGAATAAACAGCAATCTAAAGAAGGTTAATTTAATACAATATTCAAGCTAATTAAGAATAAAAAGGAAATTTGATGAAACAAGTTAAGATTAAAGAACTGATTAAAGAATGTGAAAGAATGGCGCAAAATAATTTTGAAATAGTGGAAGAAATAGCGCTCAAAAATCAAAAAAAGGTATTAGATGCATTTAGAAAAAACCGTATATCGTCTATTCATTTTAATTCCTCCAATGGATATGGATACGATGATTTAGGTAGAGATACGCTATGTAGGCTTTATGCCGATGTTTTTGGCGCCGAATCTAGCATTGTATCTCCGCTTATTGTAAGCGGGACACACGCTTTAAGCTTGGCGCTTTTTGGAGTTCTTAGACCAAATGACACTATGCTCAGCATAACAGGCAAACCCTATGACACGCTAGACGAAGTAATAAACGGCAATGGCATTGGTTCTCTTAAGGATTATAATATAGCTTACAAAGAAGTTAGCTTGCTAGATAATGGCAGTTTTGATTGGGAGACTATACAAAAAGAGCTTGATAACAAACCTAAACTTGTTTTTATACAACGCTCTAAAGGATATGATTGGCGAGATGCTTTATCAGTATATGACATAGGAAAAATAGCTGTTAAAATTAAAGAAATTTATCCTGAATGCATTATTATGATAGATAACTGCTATGGCGAGTTTGTAGAAGAAGTTGAGCCAACAGACTTAGGCGCAGATATTATAGCTGGTTCGCTTATAAAAAATCCAGGCGGCGGAATAGCTCCAACAGGGGGATATATTGCAGGTAAAGAGTGTTACATCAAACAAATATCTTATCGTCTAACTGCGCCAGGAATAGGAATGGAAGTTGGTTCATATAGCTATGGTCATAGGCTTTACTATCAAGGGCTATTTTTAGCGCCATCTACCGTAAAAAATGCCATTAAAGGCAATATTTTAGGTAGTTATATATTTAACAAACTAGGTTTTGATACCCAACCTAAAGCGGCAACAATTCCTAAAGACATTATATTAGGTATAAAATTTCACACAGCAAAGGAACTTGTTTCTTTCTGCCAAAATGTACAAAAAGCATCGCCAGTAGACGGCTATGTAACGCCTGAGCCATGGGAAATGCCGGGCTATGTCCATAAGGTAATTATGGCAGCAGGAACATTTGTGCAAGGCGCGTCGCTGGAGCTTACAGCTGATGGCGCAGTCCGTCAACCTTATGTCGCATACCTGCAAGGCGGATTAACTTATGAGCACTACAAAATAGCTTTAGAAGAATTGCTTGCCGACTTAATTTAATAAGCTGTAATGTAATGGTTATTTATCGCTGCTTGTTTACATAGGCATATTTTTAATCGAACTTACCAAAATAAAGCTATCTAACAGCCTAACAATGCAATTAAAAACTAAAATTTCCAGCGTAAAAACAAACATATTTTATTTAATTGG
>JAAYOD010000022.1 GCA_012520515.1 Clostridiales bacterium | reverse complement strand
TGTATCCAACACCTGTTATTACAAGTGTCTTTTCATAACCTTTAGAAACTCCTGTTATCATATTGTCAATAAGAGACCTATAAAGCCCGTGCGCGGATTTTGTTTCTTTGGCTTCGTTTTTTCTAGTAACTTCTACCATACCGTCTTTAACAGTAACAACGATATTTTTATTCTCTATTGCTTGCGTCAAAGTGCCAAGTTTGCCTTTTACAGTAACAATATTGTTATCAACGCTTACTTCCACACCTTCAGCAATTTGTATAGGTAATCTACCAATTCTTGACATCTAATACCTCCTTACCAGACATAGGCGAGAACTTCGCCGCCTGCGCCTACCTCGCGCGCCTTTCTGTCGGTCATGATACCTTTAGAAGTGGATATAACCGCAATACCAAGACCGTTAAGCACCTTAGGAAGGTCTTCACACTTAGCGTATACTCTCAATCCTGGTTTAGATATCTTCTTAAGGCCGGAAATAACCTTGGTATTGTTGTGACCATATTTAAGAACGATATGCATAGTGTCTTGCACACCTTTTTCATTCTTAACTAAAGTTACACTCTTCAAATATCCCTCTTCCACCAAAATTTGGGCAATAGCCATCTTAACTTTGGACGCGGGAATATCTACTGTTTCGTGTTTTGCCGTCAAACCGTTTCTTATACGAGTCAACATATCTGCAATAGGGTCTGTTATAGCCATATTTCCTTCCTCCTTTTACCAGCTTGCTTTTCTTACTCCAGGGATTTGACCTCTATAAGCCAACTCTCTAAAGCAAATTCTGCAAATGCCGTATTTTTTCAAAACAGCTTTGGGCCTTCCACATATAGAACATCTTGTGTATGCTCTGGTGGAATATTTTGGCGTCCTCTGTTGTTTATTTCTCAATGATTTTTTAGCCATTATCGATTACCTCCTACTTAGCAAAGGGCATTCCAAGCTGCTTTAGCAACTCTTTTGCCTCTTCATCGGTTTTTGCTGTGGTAATAAAGCAAATATCCAATCCCCTTACCTTTTCAATCTGGTCATAAGAGATTTCTGGGAAAATAAGTTGTTCTTTAATTCCCAAAGCATAATTACCTCTACCGTCAAAAGCATTTGCCGAAACGCCTCTAAAGTCACGAACACGGGGCAATGATATGCTTACTAGCTTATCAAAGAAGTCCCACATTCTGTTTCCTCTTAGTGTAACTTTTGTGCCTACTGTCATTCCAGCGCGCAGCTTAAAGTTAGCAACCGATTTCTTAGCCTTTATTTCAACTGCTTTTTGTCCTGATATCTTTTCCAACTCTTTCATAGCTGTTTGAATGCTTTTTGCATTGTCCTTAATATCGCCAAGGCGCATATTTAGTACAATCTTTTCTAGTTTAGGAACTTGCATTATATTTTTATAGCCAAAGGTTTTCTTTAGGGCAGGTATTATTTCTGCTTCATAACGAGCCTTTAGTCTGTTTGTATATTTCTCAGCCATATTGTCCTCCCTTTATTCCTTGGTTTCGTCAGCCTTAGCTGTGCCTTCTTCTGCTTCTGCCTTAGCTGCAGGTTTCTTAACTTGCGTTTTAGCCGTAACTTTTTTTGTTTCTGCCTTAACTTCTGCTACTTTTTCACTTTCTTTAGCTTCAGGCTCACTTACTTCAGCTGTGGTCTTAACTTCTTTAACTTCAGCATCCTTAGCTGTCTCTACCGCCTTATCTTCAATTTTTGTTCTTCTTCTAACGGTAGCTTTAGCTTTCTTTTCTTCTTTAACAGCTACTTTTTTAGTTTCAAGCACTGCTCCGCATTTGCAAACACGCTCTTTTTTGCCGTCAATTATAGAGTTTTTAACTCTAGTTGTATTGCCGCAAGCAGCGCATACAGGCATAACATTGCTTATAGCGATGGTTCTAGGAATGCTAATAATACCGCTTTTATCGTTTGCCTTTCTGGCTTTTCTAGCTTTTTTATTGACAGCAATGTCCTTGCCCTCTAAAGCCACTCTGCCTTTTTGGGTATCAATAGCGATAATTTGCGCCATCTTGCCTTTATCGTCGCCTGCAATTATCTTAACGAAATCGCCTTTCTTAACACTATAACTCATTATCATCTACCTCCTACAGTACCTCGGGAGCTAAAGATATAATTCTCATATAATCTTTTTCTCTCAATTCTCTTGCCACCGGCCCAAAAATACGAGTTCCGCGAGGTTGTTTTTGGTGGTCAATAATAACAGCTGCGTTGTCGTCAAACTTAATGTGAGAACCATCTTTTCTCATAAGACTTTTACGCGTTCTAACAATAACCGCTCTTACTACTTCGCCTTTCTTTACAGCGCCGCCTGGCGTTGCGCTCTTAACGGACGCAACAATTACATCGCCTATTCCGCCGCTTCTTACATATGAGCCGCCTAGTACTCGGATACACATTATTTCTTTTGCTCCCGAATTGTCGGCAACTTTTAATCTTGATTGTGGTTGAATCATCTATGCTTCCTCCTACTTTGCTTTCTCTATGATGGACTTTAGTCTCCAGCATTTATCTTTAGATAAAGGTCTGGTCTCAACTATTTCCACTTTGTCGCCTATTGCGCATTCATTAAGCTCATCATGGGCTTTGAACTTGGTCGTTCTCTTAATATACTTTTTATATAAAGGATGTTTTACCTTTCTTTCAACGGCTACCACAATGGTCTTGTCCATTTTATCACTGACCACTACACCAACTCTGGTCTTTCTTAGATTTCTTTCTGTCATCTTATAGCCTCCTACTTCTTACTACTCTTTTTAGCTTTTTTGACCGGCTCAAAACTAATTCCCAGTTCGCGTTGGCGCAAGATAGTTAAAACTTTAGCTATATCTTTTTTGCATTGCACCATAACATTGGGGTTTGGGAGCTGGTTGGTTGTGTGCTTAAAACGGAGGTTAAACAATTCTGCTTTTAATTCATCCAATTTATTATTGAGCTCTTGATTGCTCATTTCAAAAAACTTTATCGCTTTCATTATGCTTCACCACCCTGTTCTTTATTGGCAAAATCCGTTCTCTTAATGAACTTGCATTTGATAGGAAGTTTAGCTGCAGCAAGGCGCAGAGCTTCTCTTGCATCTTCTTCAGCTATACCAGACATTTCAAACAATACTCTGTCCGGTTTTACAACGGCTACCCAGTACTCTGGCGAACCTTTACCGCTACCCATTCTGGTTTCAGCAGGTTTCTTAGTAACGGGCTTGTGCGGGAAAATATCTATCCAAATCTTACCGCCACGCCTTACATACCTAGTCATAGCTATACGGGCTGCTTCTATTTGATTGGAAGTAATCCAAGCGCACTCTAAAGCAACTAGACCAAAATCGCCATACGCTAAAGTATTGCCTTTAGTAGCGCGGCCTGTCATTCTGCCTCTGTGCTGTCTTCTTCTCTTTACTCTTTTAGGCATTAACATATTAGTCATTACCTCCTTTTCCTAGCTTAGTAAAAACTTCGCCTTTATAAATCCAAACTTTTACGCCTAAGATTCCATAAGTTGTTAGCGCTTCAGCTTGGCCATAGTCGATGTTTGCTCTCAAGGTCTGCAATGGTATGCTTCCTTCATGATAGCTTTCGCTTCTAGCAATTTCTGCTCCGTCAAGACGACCGCTTACCATAGTTTTTACACCTTTTGCTCCGCCTTTCATAGCTCTTGTTATTGCTTGACGCATAGCTCTTCTAAACTGTACTCTCTTTTCAAGCGCTTGCGCGATAGACTCAGCAACAAGTTGCGCGTCTGTGTCTACTTTCTTTACTTCAAGAATGTTTAGATTAACTACCTTGCCAACAGCGATAGACTGTATATCTTTGGTGATATTAGCTATATTGTTAGCTTCCTTGCCGCCAATTGCAACACCAGGCCTGCCGCAATAAATATTGACAGTAACGGTATTTGCCGCTCTCTCTATAGTGATTTTGGAGATAGCTGCGTTGTTATATTTTTTCTTGAGTATTTCGCGGATTTTATGGTCTTCTAAGATAAGCTTGGAAAAGTTCTTCTTATCGGCGAACCATTGGCTGTCCCAGCCGTCGATTACTCCTACTCTTAAACCATGTGGATTAACTTTTTGACCCATTATTTGCTCCTCCTATTTATTCACTACATCAAGTATAACGGTGATGTGGCTAGTTCTCTTCAATATCTTGCCAGCTCTGCCGTGCGCTCTCGGTCTAAATCTCTTTAGTGTTGCGCCTTGATTTGCATAGCATTCTGCAACATATAATTCGTCTCTGTTCAAGCTAAGGTTATTTTCTGCGTTAGCAGCCGCGCTCTTAACTACTTTCAAAATAGATTGAGAGCTAGACTTGTTGGTATTTTCCAAGATAGCTACCGCTTCTCTATAACTCTTGCCGCGAATTAAGTCCAGTACGGCTCTGACCTTAAAGGGAGAAATTCTAATATACTTTGCTATTGCTCTTGGGCGTCTGTCTGCAGTTTCCGCCCTTTTAACTGCTTTTAAATAAGTGTTTTTAGCCATTTGCTCCTCCTTATCTCCTTGCCGTTGTCTTGCTGCCAGCGTGTCCTCTAAAAGTACGCGTGGGCGCAAACTCACCTAGCTTTAAGCCTACCATGTCTTCTGTAATATAAACAGGCACATGCTTTCTGCCGTCGTGTACAGCTATTGTATGTCCGACAAATTCCGGGAAGATAGTTGAAGCACGCGACCATGTCTTTATTGGTTTTTTCTCGCCGCTTGCGTTCATAGCGAGTATTTTTTTCTTTAGACTCTCATGTATATAAGGGCCTTTCTTTATCGATCTGCTCATCTGGTCCTCCTAAAACTAATTAATACGCTTGATGATAAACTTGTTGGACTTGTTCTTCTTGCGGGTCTTTAAGCCAAGAGCTTTTTTGCCCCAAGGAGTTTCTGGTCCAGGCATACCAACTGGTGACTTGCCTTCGCCGCCGCCGTGTGGGTGGTCGCAAGGGTTCATAGCAACACCTCTTACGGTAGGTCTTACGCCCATATGTCTTTTTCTACCAGCTTTGCCAATGCTTATTATTTCGTGTTCGATATTGCCTACTTGGCCAATAGTGGCTCTGCAAGCTAAAGGAACATATCTCATTTCTCCGCTTGGCATACGCAAAGTAGCTTTGCCATGCTCTTTAGCCATAAGTTGCGCTGAAGTGCCAGCGCTTCTTGCTATTTGTCCACCGCGGTTAGGTTGCATTTCTATGTTATGAACAACCGTTCCTACTGGAATATCTTCTAGCTTTAAGCAGTTGCCCACCTTGATATCAACATCGCTTCCGCTTTCAATAATGTCGTTAACATTTAGTCCAACGGGCGCAAGTATATATTTCTTTGTGCCGTCAGCGTACACAACTAAAGCTATATTTGCACTGCGGTTTGGGTCGTATTCTATAGTTGCAACGCGTGCGGGTATACCGTCTTTGTTGCGCTTAAAGTCTATAATACGATATTTTTGTCTGCCACCGCCGCCAATATGCCTTACAGTAATTTTGCCTTGAGCATTTCTGCCGCCAGACCTATTTTTACTTTGCAACAAACTCTTTTCTGGCTTTGTCGTTGTGATTTCTTTAAAATCAGAGACAGAATAGAATCTGCGCGCAGGGGTAGTTGGTTTGTGTCTTCTAATACCCATTGTTGACCTCCTTATGACAAGCTCTCGAAGAACTCGATGGGCTTGCTGTCTTCAGTAAGCTTAACATAGGCTTTCTTGAAAGATGATGTTCTTCCTTCGGTTCTTCCCATTCTCTTTATCTTGCCGAGATAATTAGCTATATTAACTCTCTCAACCTTAACATTGAAAACTTGTTCTACCGCAGCCTTAATTTCCATTTTTGTAGCCTGCTTTCTTACTATGAATGTGTAATCCTTGCCAGGAATACCATCATAACTTTTTTCGGTTAGCACAGGCTTAATAATAACATCGTAGCCTTTCATTATTCTGCTACCTCCTCAATTTTTGCTATTGCTTCTTTAGTAAAGAAAACTTTACCTGCCCTTACCAAGTCATATACATTAATAAGGTTAGCTACGCAAACATCGGCATCGGCAAGGTTTTTGCTTGCTCTATATACATTTGCATTTTCAGAACCAAGCACAAACAAAGCTCTCTTGCCTGCATTTAACTTTGTGCAGATGTTGGCCATTTCTTTAGTTTTGGCTTCTTTTAGCTCTAATGAATCAAGCACAACAAATTCATCTTGACGAATTTTTTGACTTAATGCGCTAATAAAAGCTTGAAATTTCATTCTCTTATTGATTTTCTTGGAAAAATCTCTGGGCTTTGGAGCAAACGCTACGCCGCCGTGACGCCATTGTGGCGAACGGATACTGCCTTGGCGTGCGCGGCCTGTGCCTTTTTGTCTCCAAGGCTTAATGCCGCCGCCGCGTACTTCGCTGCGTGTGAGCGCGCTCTTTGTTCCTTGTCTTTTGTTGGCAAGCTGGGCTACTATTACCTGATGAATCAGGCTTTCGTTATAGTCGACATTAAAGATTTCATCTTTTACATCGATAGTGCCTACTTCTTGTCCATCTATGTTATATACTTTCAAATTCATAATTAGACACCTCCACTAACCTTTTATTACCAGCAAACCGCCGTTAGGTCCTGGAACTCCGCCTTTAATAAGCAGTAGGTTGCGCTCTGCATCTACTCTTACAACTTCCAGATTCTTAACAGTTACTTGTTCGTTGCCGTAATGTCCGGGCATTTTCTTATTCTTAAACACTCTAGATGGTGAACTAGCTGCGCTCAAGCTTCCTACAATGCGGTGTGCGCCAGAGCCGTGGGACATAGGTCCTCTGCCAAAATTCCATCTTTGAATAACGCCTGTAAACCCTCTTCCCTTTGATTTGCCGCTAACAGCTACCTTGTCACCTTCTTGGAAAGTATCAGCAGTAATAACATTGCCAACTTGGTATTTAGAGCAATCGTCAAAACGGAATTCTCTTACATGCTTTTTGAGCTGTGTTACGCCGGCTTTTTTAAAGTGTCCAGTAACAGGTTTGGAAACATTTTTGTCTTTAGTATCGCCAAAAGCCACTTGAACGGCATCATAGCCTTCTTTAGCGGCGGTTTTAACTTGTGTAATAACACAAGGTCCTGCTTCCACTACGGTAACAGGAATTACGCTTCCGTCTGCGGTAAATATTTGGCTCATACCTAATTTCTTGCCTAAAATAGCCTTGTTCATATAAGCCTCCTATTATAATCTAATCTGTATATCCACACCTGCAGGTAAGTCTAGCTTCATAAGCGCGTCGACTGTCTTGCTGGTGGAATTATAAATGTCTATGAGTCTTTTGTGTGTTCTCAACTCAAACTGTTCGCGAGCGTCCTTATACTTGTGCGGAGCGCGCAAAATCGTAACAATTTCTTTCTCTGTCGGTAGTGGTATTGGGCCTGAAATGCTTGCGCCAGTACGCTTTACCGCCTCAACGATTTTCATAGAAGAATTATCGATGAGTGTGTGGTCATAAGCTTTTAGCTTTATTCTAATCTTTTGACCTGCCATTTTCTTTTACCTCCTAAAATTTTACCCTAACTTGTTTCACACTAATCCGCGTGTGTCGTGCTACCTTTTAATAAAAGGTGCTTACTTACACCTTAAATTTCAGTTAGTCGCCTGCATCGTGTGCTAAGCGTAAGTCCGTGGAAACTATCCGATTTGGCGGTAACCTTCCACATCTACCCTAATGATAGCTTTTCAATATTATCACACCAAAAGTCCATTGTCAAACATTTTTTTGAAAATTTATATCAGAAAATATTACAAAAAATAAAAATATTAGCTGTCTAGCTATCCCAAGTGAAAAATTGGTAAGAAGTATGAGCGTATCTTTGTTGGTACTGGTCTGAATTATGCACTCTTATTGTCAAACCTTCTATAAAAGAATTGCTAAACAAATCAATTACAATATTTGCCCTTATCTCACAGCTTTCTAGACCTGTGCCATAAAAAGCAAAATTTCCTACAAAACTTACTTTTTCTTTTAGCATTACGCTTTGCAAGCTTTCGCAACCTTCAAAAGCGTTATTTTCTATTCTTTCCACATTTTCAAAATTAATGGTGTTGAGATTTTTACAAGCTGAAAACATATAACTTGAAACTACGGTATTTAATAAAGTCACTTGTATTAGGTTTTCACTACCTTGAAAAACTCCTTCTCCTAAAACGCTAACGCTTTGCGGAATGGTTATAGAAGTTATACCGCTCTTGCTAAAGGCATAATCGCTTATCTTATATACAGACTCAGGTATGCTAAACTGATTTCCTAAATATCCATAAAAGGCATTTATGCCTATTTCTTTAATTGCAGCGCCTTGCTCAAATACCACATTGCACTTTACGCCACTAAAGGCATACTCCCCAATACTTGTAACTGATTTTGGCAAAGTTAGCGATGTTAGATTGCTAGCTTCGTAAAAAGCATTTACGCCTATTTCTGTTACACTAGAGGGCAGTAAAAGCATTGTGCCTTTATAATTTGCAAACATTCTTTCACTGATTATTGTTATGTTATCATTAAGGTTTATAGTAGCTTTTACATTTTCAAATGCGTTTTGTCCTATGCTAGTTATGGTGTTTGGCAATACTATTTTTCCGATCTTTTCAAGTCCAGCAAAAGCAAAGCTAGGCAAAGCTACAATATCGCCATTTATTGTAAGCGTAGATAGCATATAATTTGTATAGGCGTTTTCCCCAGCGTTTGCACCTATTAGGTAGCTTATTGTGCTTGTTTGGTCGTTAATATTACTTCCAATAAATGGCAAGGTAAGTTCTGTTAAGTTAAGACATTGTCTAAATGCATTTTGTCCAATGCTAGTCATTTGACTTCCAATTACTAAATTACGAAGCTCAACGCAACCGTTAAATGCGTTTTCTCCCACGCTTTGCACATCATTAAGATATATTATGCTCTTTAAGCTTTTGCAATCTTTAAATGTATCCTTATATATAGTAGCTTGATTAGTGACAGTCACCCTCTCTAAATTTTTAGGCAAATCTTTATTACTTAACTCAAACAAACTTGCAAAATAATCTTTGCCGTTTACGCCTACAAAAGGTATCTTTATATCAGTAAGATTAGTTGCGCCATTAAGATTTATTGCTCCATTTGACATTTCCTCTTGGCGCAATGTGCTTGGCAAAATAATCTCTGTAATATTGGATATGTTTTTAATTGCTCCATTTTTTATGCCTGTTGTACCGTGCGGAATTGTAAGCGTTGCAATTGCGCCCCCTTTATACTTGGTTAGTTGCGTACCGTTATAGTCAAACATTGTTCCATTATAGACATATATAGTTATTTCAACTGGCTCAGGCGCGTTATTAAATTCATAATTATTGCTATCTATTAATTCAAAGGAAACATCTACATCATACTCTCCCAATTCAATTAACGGCCTATCGCTATTTATTACTACTTTAAGCATATGTGTATCTTCATAGCCATCAAGGGTGAATAAAGGCTTTACTTCAGCTCCAGTCCTTGGCAAAAACTGTGTCTTAATTTCTATACTTTGACCGTCTATAACAGCTTTTTCAATTTCTATTGGGAGTATAATTTCATAATCATTATAATTAGTATTGTCTTTATTAAAAATAGCAATATAGCCTGCATTAACTGCAGTGGGCACAAGAGATGGCTCTTGCCAAACAATGTTTTGAGCAGGCTCATTATCTAAAGTGTAAATTGTGTAGTCGCTAAGGGTAATATTAGGAGAGTAAGTACCGCCAAACACCTTATATTCGCCTACCTGCTCAGGCGTGTAGCTAGCTTTTTTTATGGTAAGATTTGCTGTTTTGCTATACCCAACTTGCACAGAATTTTGAGTAAAATAAAAGTTATCTTCATTTATTTTATGTCCATCAATAAAATAATAAAAGTTAGCAATAATTTCATATCGCCCAGCGTTTGTTTGTCCATTGTTTTGAGAGTAGCCAACTTCTACATTATCAGGTAGTGTTCCTAAAATCTCTAGACTTCGCACACTCTCGTTGTCATAGGTATACTCAGCGTTTGGAAACAATATATTGCCAAGTTCTACCGCAAGCTTATTTACCTTTACAGAAATGGTCTTTGATGGAATAGTCAAATAATTTTTATTAAGGTTGTCGGTTTTGTATGTAAAATAAGCAGTTATTGCATAATCGCCTGCGTCCTTAACTAAATAAGGTTGCAAAGATTTAGATAAAATAACTTCGCCATTTTTCTTTACATCATATTCTATTTTAACATCGTCATAAAAATTAGCAGGCGCGTCAACTTCAAACATCTGCCCTTTATTGTCAAAGGTAAATGTTTTACCTTCAAACAAAACATTATCTATATTATAAGGCGCTTTTTGTATGGCAAAAGTAAACTCCATATCGTCTAGTTTATTATAATTTTTTTGATACCCCTCTGGCATATCAAACTTTGCAACTACGGTATAAATGCCCACATCTACTTTGGTGTTGTTGCTCTCACCTATGGGGTATGGGTCTATAATACCGCTTATCTTATAGTGATAGGTAAAGTCTACCCCGGCGGGAAATTCTCCATTTACGCCTATTGGCTTTTCGCCCTCAAGCTTAATGCTTCCCTCTTGCCCCACAGTTACGCCAACGCCGTCATAAATATAAGCAGTTGGTGCATCATCATTCCACCTTAAATTATTAATAAAATCAGCTTTTTGTATATTAAGTGTAGCGGTTGCTTTGCTTTCAAAAACATAGTTTTTGGTATAGCTCTGTGGTGCGGATATAACGGCAACAATTTTATAATTTCCAGCGTCAACAAAACCGCTTGTTATATCAGAAATTTTATTTTCTTCTTTTTCAGATTCTAAATAATATTGCGCTACAAAGCCTTGTGGCAAACTTTCAAAGGCAACATAATGGCTTTGCCCATTATAAGTAACTATCTTATCTTCAAATCCAAAAGTAGAATAATTAATCTTTGCTTTTGCAATTGTAAGCCTTGCATTAAGGGGCAAAATTTCATAATAATACCTAGTATCTACTATAAATTCAGCTGTGGCGTCATAAACGCCTGCGTCTGTATGTTTATTGTTTTTGTATTTTACTGTGACGCCTGGCGGTAAATTGCCAGTAATAAGCAGTTCTTTGGGCGTGCCGTCATACTCATAGCTTGCACTTAAAAATCTTACATCTAAACTGTATGTAGCTTTTTCTATTGTTAAGGTTGCTGTTTGCTTTATGTAGTTTGCGTTATATTCCTTTGGCAAATCGGCAAGCACTTCAACTTGGTATACGCCAGGCTCTTTAGTACCAAAAAATTCTTGCCCGTCCACAAAGTAGCGCAAACTACTTTGGGGCAAATCGCCTTTTACCAAAATATTTTTAACTTGGCCATCATACACTTCGTTTGTGTCGATAGCCTCTATATCAATTTGATAAGGGTCTACTACATAGACATCAAAACCTACTGTTTCTGTTGGAGTAGACACTATTACTTTACCTACTCCTACGCTAAGTCCTGTCACCTTTTGTCCATCTAATTCCAGCACATCGGTATTTTCTATAGAATAAGTTAATTTACCTTTGCCGTCGTAAGTAATATAATTGCTAATATATAGTGAGCCATTTATAGGCAACTGCACATTTTCATATTTTACCTTTAAGTTGTGGATATCGTCTTTATCACATGCCAAAAACATACTGCCTAAAAGCAGTATTAGCATAATGGTAAATAATAAATTAACTAACTTTCTTATTTTCATACAAATTTATTATACCATTTAAACTTAATATTGTTTTAAGAAAATTTATACAATTTTAAAAATATTATATTGTTTTAATAAACCTAATAAATGCCTCTTGCCCTTCTTCGTTATTCTTAAATACCGCTGTGCATTCAAGTATTCTAAAGCAAGCATTCTCTATCTTTTTTAAAACTAGTTTTCTAGCTGTCAGTCTATCTAGTGGCTGGTTATTTTCAGCTACAATTTCCGCTATCATATGCATATGTTTTTGCATTCGTGGGTTTTCCTTTAATTCTATAAAATCTACTTCTCCCGACACAAGTATGCTTATCATCTCCTTAATTTCTGCTTGCAGTCTTCCAGGCAATACAAATAAACCCATAGCTTCAATTAGCCCTATGCCTTCTTTTTTTATGTTATGCATATCTTCGGTGGGGTGATAAATTCCAAAAGGGTGTTTGTCATCTGTGCGATTGTTGCGTAAAATCAAATCCATTACAAATTCATCGCCGCACATAGACGCAATTGGCGTTATGGTGTTATGCCTATCTGTTGTATACGCTAAAATTCCTACGCTTTCATCGCTATAAGCAATCCATTTTTTCAATACCCTATCTGCCATTTTATGAACTGCTTGCTTGTTTTTGCCCTTTATAGTCACTACGCTGTTATACCAGTCTTTAATGCCCATAACGACATTATCGTCTTGATAAATAATTTCTCTAAATGGTCTTGAAAACATAGGCAGCACTTTTTTACCGCCTTGATAATGGTCGTGCGACAAAATAGAGCCGCCCACAATGGGCAAATCGGCATTGCTACCCAAAAAATAATGGGGGAATATTTCCACAAAATCAAGCAGTCTTGCAAAGGTATTTGCATTTATCTCCATAGGCACATGATTGTCATTTAGCGCTATGCAGTGTTCGTCATAATACACATAAGGAGAGTACTGCAAATGCCATTTTTCGCCGTTAAGCTCAATGGGCACTACCCGTAAAGTTTGTCTAGCCGGGTGGGTTAGCGTACCAGGGAAACCTAAGTTTTCCAAACACAGCGCGCATTTTGGATATTTTTTGCCTTGAAAACTTTTCTCCGCAAGCACTTGCTTTGGGTCTTTTTCTGGCTTGCTCAAATTGATTGTAATGCCAACTTTGCCGTATTTTCCCAAAGTACACCAGAAGATATTTCTTTTAATGTCGCAAAGTCTTATATAATTGCTTGCAATGCTGATATTATATAGGTAGTCGGTAGCAACTTTTATTCCAAGATTATCTCTATATTCTTCAAATGTAGAAACCACAAGACCGCAAGATGGAGTAACAAGTCCCATTATTTTTGTTTCAAACCTTATCTCTTCCCCTGCTTCAATCATCTTTTTATCAAGAGCGTACGCTATAAGCTCATCTAAAATCTCTGTTTGCAAGTCTTTTGGCTGACCTTTTTTGTCGCTGGGTTGCGCTTGAAACAACTCCAATAATTGATTTCTGGCGTACATAATGTCCTCTACGCCTAAATCTAAATTTTCGCTTGCATAATATAACAAATGTTCTATTGTTTCATTTACTCCATTCATATAAACCACTACCTCTTGGATTGTTGCCAAATAAAATGGCGTGTGATATAATATCAACAATAAATTTAGTATATCATTTGGAGAAATATATGGCAAGAACTTTAAATAAAGAAAATTTGCTAAACAATCCCCGATTTATAAGCGCTGCGAAAGCGCTTTATTCAGATAATTTAGAGGCGTGCGTCCAAAGGTATGCTTCCCTTTGCAAAAACCTTGACGGCCAAATAAGATTTTTCTCAAGTCCTGGGCGCGCAGAGCTTGTAGGCAACCATACCGACCACAATAACGGCTTTGTCATAGCTACCAGTATTGACATGGATGTGGCAGCGGCAGCAACGCCCACAACTGACGGCAAAATAACGGTTAACAGCGTAGGCTATCCAAGCTTTACTGTGGACACTAGTCCTGCGCAGCCAAGCAGTGAGCAATATGGCACAAGCCCAGCTTTAGTTAAAGGTGTGGTTAAAGGGTTTTTAGATAGAGGATATAAGGTAGGCGGATTTATAGCTAACACCCATAGCTCTATTTTTAAAGGAGCAGGCGTAAGCAGCAGCGCAGCTTTTGAACTCTTAATTTGCGAAATCCTAAATGTACTTTACAATGACGGCAAAGTAGATTTTATAGAAAAAGCCCTAATAAGCCAGTTTGCTGAAAATGTGTATTTTGGCAAGCCAAGCGGACTTATGGACCAGCTTACAATAAGCCGTGGCGGTGTTTCTTTTATGGACTTTGAAGATGCTTCTTTGCCAAAGCTAGAGAGCATTAAATGGCCCTTTAGCCAAACTAATATAGTAATAGTAAATTGTGGCGGCGACCATTGCGACCTTACAGACGAATATGCGGCAATCAGACAAGAAATGGGTAAAGTTGCCGCTTTCTTTGGCAAAAAAACGCTGCGTGAAGTGGACGCAAAAACCTTTCTTAACGCAATTCCTATGTTAAAAACTAAGCTAGACGGCAGAGCCATACTTAGAGCGTGGCATTACTTTGAAGAAAATATAAGAGCGCAAAATGCTAAAAAAGCAATAGAATTAAGTGATAAATCGCAATTTTTGGATATAATAAATGCAAGCGGCGACAGCAGTTATAAACTATTGCAAAACTGTTACCCTATGGGCGACACCGAGCAAAATATCCCATTGGCGCTTGCACTTAGCAAATCTTGCGCCAATGTCAAAGCGTGTAGAGTGCATGGTGGCGGATTTGCTGGCACTATACTTGCAATTGTAGACAAAGAAAATTGCGCGGCATTTGAAAAATACATTGCAAGCGTATTTGGAAAAGAAAATGTTTTTACCGTTGCTATACGGGAATTTGGAGCAATAGAAGTGGAGATTTAAAAATGCATTGGACAGGAAATATAGACCCCGTTGCTTTTACAATTTTTGGCAGAGATGTTGCATGGTATGGCGTTATCATTACTACATCTATGCTCTTAGGCCTTTTTATCGCAATAAGGCTAGTAAAAAAAATTAACCTTACTTCAGATGATTTGATAGAATTATTTTTAGTGGCAATACCTATTGCTATCCTTGGCGCAAGAATTGGTTATGTCGTTCTTCACCCTACACAATTTTTTAATTTAGGCCACCCGTTTGGCTGGGATGACTTTGTAAATATATTTGCCATTTGGGACGGCGGACTTACCATAACCACAGGCGCGCCCTTTGGCATTTTGGGCGGACTATTATGGTCAAAAATAAGAAAAATTGACTTTTTACTCCTTGCAGACACTGTTGTATTTGTTATACTCATATGTCAAGCGCTAGGTCGCTGGGGCAACTTTTTTAATCAAGAACTCTATGGTCAGCAAGTGCTAAATCCGTCATTGCAATTTTTCCCTTATGCAGTGTTTATAAAAAATGAAAATGCATGGTTTCAAGCCACTTTCTTTTATGAGTCTATCGGAACTTCCATTGGCTTTTTCTTGCTATACTTTATCTCAAGGCGTCTTAAGGTAAAAGGCGCAGGCGTGCTATGCTATATATCTTACTATTTTGCAGTGCGCTCTATTATAGAATCTATGCGCACAGGCAGTATGATAAACGGCGTACACTATGCAATGATTGCCTGCATTTTGATATCTGTTTTATCAGCTATTGGGCTTGCCTTTCTTATTATCCACACCAAGAAAAAGCAGGGCAAAATTTGGTATAAAAATGGCATTCCCCTTTCAGAATATCCATCGGCTAAGCTTAGCGACAGAAATAAAGAAAAAATAAGCAACTAAATAATTTTTAATATATAAGGAATAAAATGAGAAATCTAACACTACTTACAGACCTATACCAACTAACTATGATGAATGCATATCTAGAAACCGACAAAGCCGACACAATGTCATGCTTTGATTTGTTTTACCGCCAACGCCAGCACCTTGATTTTGCTGTGTGCGCAGGGCTTGAGCAGGTGGTAGAATATATCAATAACTTACACTTTTCCCCAGATGATATAGCCTATTTAAAAAGCCTTAATATGTTTGGGCAAAAGTTCTTTGATGTTATTGAAAATTTTAAATTTACTGGCTCAATTAGAGCAGTAAGAGAAGGGGAAATAATCTTTCCCAATGTGCCTATCCTAACAGTTACTGCTCCGCTATATCAAGCGCAGCTTATAGAAACGGCCATTCTTAATATCATAAACCACCAAACGCTTATTGCAACTAAATCATTAAAGATTTGCCAAGAGGCAAAAGCTAGCGTAATGGAGTTTGGACTAAGGCGGGCGCAAGGTCCAGATGCAGGAATTTATGGCGCAAGAGCGGCTATTATTGGCGGTTGCTCATCAACTAGCAATGTCTTTGCCGCAAAGTACTTTGACGCAAAGCCTGCAGGCACGCACGCGCATAGCTGGATTATGAGTTTTGACTCAGAATTAGAAGCTTTTAGAGCTTATGCAAAAATATACCCCAACAATACAATGCTGCTTGTTGATACCTATGACACTTTGCGCTCAGGCGTTCCTAACGCTATCAAGGTTTTTGATGAAATGAAAGCGCAAGGCCTCAGGCCTATTGGAATTAGGCTAGACAGCGGTGACCTAGCTTATCTTAGCAAAAAAGCGCGTAAAATGATGGATGACGCAGGACACACTGATTGTGTCATTTGCGCAAGTGGCGACATAGACGAATATATTTTGTCATCTCTTAATCAGCAAGGGGCAAGAATAGACATTTATGGCATAGGCACAAAACTAATTACTTCGGCGCTAACACCTGCTCTTGGCGGTGTATACAAAATGTGCGCTCTTAAAGAAAACGGCAAATGGATGCCCAAAATGAAAGTTTCAGATACCGCAGAAAAAATAACTAATCCAGGCATTAAGACGACATATAGAATATATGACAGCGACAAAATGGCATTTGCTGACCTTATTTGCTTAAAAGATGAAGTGTTTGACACCACAAAGCCCCTTACTATATTCCACCCTGTTGATACTTGGAAGACAAGCACGCTTACAGATTATAGCATGCGCGACCTTATGGTAGATGTCTTTGTGGACGGCAAGCAAGTATATACTTTGCCATCGCTTGATGAAATTTCTAAGTACGCCCAAGCTTCCAAATCAGAATTTTGGGAAGAGTATACAAGACTATTAAATCCCCATGTTTATAAAGTGGACTTAAGCCAAAAGCTATACGACTTAAAAACTGCTCTTACTTTAGAGCACAGCAATAAAAAAACGGTCTAATGACCGTTTTTTTATTGTCTATTTACCATTTAATTCAAACTGACTTCTAATAAAAAGGTAAAGCATTCGTTGCGGTATTATCCTTATTAAAAACGATGTTAATTTGTTTTTAATACCGCTTGCGTATAAATTAGCTGTGCTTATCTTAGTGCATCTATTATAAATTGTCTTTGCAACTTTGCTTGCTTTCATACCGCCTTGCTCTATCTCTTCTAAAGCCCTAGCCGCTCTTTCTTGGTCTTTTTTATACTCTCTAACTTCACTTAAATCATACTCTTTTCTCTTAAATGTAAAATGTGTTTTTGTGCCGCCTGGCATTACGCAAAGCACCTTAACGCCTTGTGGCAAAAATTCATATTGCAAACTCATTACAAGCATATTGACAGCTGCCTTTGATGCTGAATAATAGCAGTCATAAGGAATGGGCGCAACGCCGCCAATACTTCCTACAATACAGCTAACTCCGTTGCTTTTTTTAAGGTATGGCAGACATTTTTTTAATAGATGCAAGTACCCAAAGAAGTTCACTTCAAATAAGTATCTATAATCTGACTCTTTAACATATTCTAAAGGACAAGCCATACTAAAGCCTGCACTATAAATAAAGATATCCAACCTGTTATATAGCAAAGTAAATTGCTCCCACGCTCTTTCCATGCTAGTAGCGTCCGTCACATCAAGCTGAATACTTATAACATTTTCTATTTCACAGTTGCGGCGCGCCATATTGACAACAGTATAGCCCTTTTCTGCAAACAATTTTGCCGTATGCATTCCTATTCCGCTGCTAGCTCCCACAATAAGCGCTACTTTTTTCATTATTCTAGTATAGTCCACCTTTGCTTTTTATAGTCTTTTCTGTAAAGGCTAAGCTCCCCTTGTCCGTCCAGCGTGCCGAGCAACACTCTTTCCACGCCTACTTCTTGTTCTGCAAGCTTTGCCTTTAGCCATTCTTCAGTGCGATTCATAGCGCGCAAATTGCCCTCTATTATCTTGCCGTCTATAATGACATTGGAAACAAGTCCTTTTTCTGATTTTTTTATGTTTAGGTCCTCTAAAGTAACCACTCTTTTAGCTTCTTTGGGAAGCACGCTTAATTGTCCATTGCTTTCAAGCACTGCATCTTCCACATCGCTAATATAAAAATATCCGTGATACCTAAGCTCTCTTAAAAGGTCATTTACGCTAAATTGACATTTTTTAAGGCCTTCATACATAATATTGCCTTGAGAAATAAGCAAAACGGGCGTGCCTGTAATATATCGTCTTACAAACGCCGTTTTTCTGTTTAACAAATTTAATAGCCATGCAAAAAATACAAGTACGCCCATGGCTAACACACAGTAATACCAAGCTATGTCTGTATCCACGCAAAGCACTGCGCCCACACTGCCTATAACAATGCTAACAATGTAGTCAAATGTTGTGGCCTGTGCTATATGCTTAATGCCTAATATTGTTGTCATTATACCAAACGCCACAAAAGTGATTATGCACCTTATTATTATTTGCAGATAAATTTCCATAAAATTCTCACCTTTAGCTAAGTATTATATTGCCCTTTATCATTTTTTTATTCTAACAACGCCTCTTACTTAATAAAATATTATAAACAGTAGCTCTTGGAGGTATATAAATGGCATTATTGAAAAAAACAGTTGTTCTAACCAATAACGGCGCAGAAGGATATATGACAGTGGTTAGGGTAGGCGATGAAGTGGGAGCGAAGATAGTTGGTCCATCTTTTGAAAAAGGAATGTTTGCGGCCATAAAGATAGGCGCAGAGCCAATTTTTTATGCTAAACTGGACGGCGAAAGAACAGAGATTAGTCTTAATGTAAGCTTTAATCAAAATGACGACATAAGCTGTGTTATTGTAAAAGATGATATGCTCATAGCTAGAGCGGGTAGAAATCTAAGCGCAAAAGACCTTGCTAAATACTTCTTTTCTAAAGAAACAACTAACACTTTCCAAGACGCCCAAGAAGCGACAGCCCAACTTGTATCTGATACTCAACAGCCACAAATAGAGGTTATTGCAGAGCAAACAAAACCAGAAGAAATAAATAAAGAAAGCTTGCAGGAGCTTAATATAGTTGCTCCTACCGTAGAGCCTAGCACAGATACGCCCCTTGCAAAAAGCGCAGAGAGCATAGACAGCGAAACAGAGAAAGAGTTTTTGTCAAGGCTGCACTCAACTGGCACTAAAAACTTTTACCAAAATGTCAAAGAGCGTTTAGACGATTTATTTATTATTCACCCAAGAGAAAATGAGCTGGAAAGGATTATTCCTGAAAGCAAGTGGGTAAAAATACGCTATGATGGCGATGACTATTATGTGGTTGGCTCACTGACTGACGACGGCACAGTAGCATACCTTGCCTATGGCGTGCCTGGCGTAGCCGAAATACCGCCTCCCAAGCTTGCCAGCGACATTAGCGACTGGCTGCCTGTTCCTAATTTACCCCCACCCTATCAAGGGTATTGGCTTATTTTCCAAAATGCCGACGATGGCAAGTTAGGAAATATTAAATAAAAAAGTTTCGCCCCTTAAGGTTTTGTGCTTAAGGGGCGTTTTAGCCGTATTTTATCTTGATAACCTAGCTTGACATTGGCGGTTATTTATTGTAACATTTTGATATGATATCTCTTAAAGGAGAACTAAGCTAATTGAACATAATTAACATTGGCAACAAGTTTATAAACAGCTATTTAATACCCATTGGCGACGACTATGTTTTGGTGGACACAGGGGGCAAAAATAGTTTTGATAAGTTTTTGGCAAGGCTGCAAGAAAAAAACATTCCTTTAACCAAAATAAAATATGTTTTCCTAACTCATGTTCACTCCGACCATGCTGGGTTTTTACGCCAATTGCTCAATAAAAGCAAAGCTACCTTGATATATAATGACAAGGGCAAAGCCCGCCTAGAAGCTGGCAAAAACAACCTTAATGTGTATGTAAGCTCACTAACCAACCTTATTGCCAGTTACATATCCACAGCATTTGTGGACACAACGCAGCGCTTTCCCAGTGTAAAAACAGATAATTACATCAACTTTTCAGAGCAACCGCTAAAAGAATACGATATAGAATTTATAGAGCTTGCAGGACACACTTCAAGCGATGTCGGATTAAAGATTGGCGACAAATTTTTTTGCGGCGATGTGTGTATGAATGGCATAGGCAGCAATAAGCGTTTCCCTGCTTGGTGTGAAAATAAATTTGAACTTATAAAAAGCTGGGAAAAGATAATTAATGACGCTGACATTGTTACAATATACCCCGGTCACGGCAAGCCTTTTGCAAAAGACGACCTTAAAAAATATCTACCCTACTGGAAAGAACATGGCGTCATTGCCTTATTTAGAAAAAAAAGATAACAAAAAAGGGGCGATTTTCGCCCCTTTAATTATTAGTTATCATCATAACCTTGCGGATTTAAGCTTTGCCATTTCCATAAATCTCTACACATATCATCTAAGTTTTTTTCAGCGACAAAACCAAGCTCTTCTTTAGCTTTGGTGCAGTCAGCGTAGCAACTTGCTACATCGCCACTACGTCTAGATACTATTTCGTAAGGAATTTCCTTACCTGATGCCATTGAAAATGCCTTTACCATATCCAGCACAGAATAGCCAACTCCTGTGCCTATATTAATAGCTTCTACTCCATACTTCTCTATATTCTCAAGCGCAAGAATGTGCGCTTTTGCTAAGTCCACAACATGAATATAGTCCCTTACTCCTGTGCCGTCTGGCGTATCATAATCGTCGCCAAATACCTTTAATGACTTTAATTTTCCTACCGCAACTTGACTTATATAAGGCATAAGGTTATTGGGTATGCCTTTAGGGTCTTCGCCTATAAGTCCGCTCTCATGCGCGCCGACAGGATTAAAGTAGCGAAGTAGTATTATATGAAAACTATTATCGGCTGCATATACATCTCTAAACATTTGTTCGCCCATAAGCTTAGTTGCGCCATAAGGGTTTACCGCAGACAATGGATGGCTTTCATCTAAGGGCAACTTTTTAGGCACACCATAAACGGTGGCAGATGATGAAAACACTATCTTTTTTACATTGTGCTTAGACATAGCTTGCAATAAAGCTAAATTGCTCATAAGGTTATTTTCATAATAAAGGATAGGAAACTTGCAACTTTCGCCCACTGCTTTTAACCCTGCAAAATGAATGCAGGCATCAATTTTATGCTCTGTAAATATCTTGTCTAAAAGCTCTTTATCGCGACAATCCCCTTTAATAAAGGTCATTTTCTTGCCTGCTAGTTTTTCCACTCTTTTTATACTTGTAGGCGAAGAGTTTTGCAAGTTGTCAAGCGCCACAACATCGTATCCTTTTTGCAGTAGTTGCAAATTGGTATGGCTAGCTATATATCCAGCTCCGCCCGTTACTAAAATCTTTGCCATAATGTATCTCCTTTAGTTTATAAATTCAAATTGTTTAGTTCTTGTTTTACTATATCTTCTAGCGTTAATATATTTTTTAACATATCTTGCATAAGCGCAAGCTGTGCCTTTGCCCTAATAAGATTATGGTTTGGCTTTGCAACCTTAAAATAAATGTCGCCGTTTAAAGAATCTGTTAAAAACCTTAAGGCGCACTCATAGGTTAATATGACGCCAGACAGCGCCAAAAGCTCAATTTCTTCTTTTTTTAGCATATCTCTAGTATGCATAAAAAACCCGCGGCACAACGCTCTAAAAAAGTCTTGTCTTAAATAAATTTTGCTTACATCTTCTTCATCTTCAAAGCTACTGTTACAACCTGACCTTACCGCGTCGCCAAAGTCATAAAGCAAGCTGCCTTCCATAACGGTATCAAGGTCAATAACGCTTATTGGCTTACAATTAACAACATCTACAATAAGGTTATTTATTTTGGCGTCATTGTGAACAGTGCGCTTTGGCAACTCACCAGATGAAATTTTATCTACAATAATGTTGGAATAATCTTTATACTTTAATAGTGTATCTACTATATCTTGACAACAAACCGCTCTGTTTGCGCTATCTTTATTATATGCTTCAATAAGGTTATGATATCTCTTAACGGTATTATGAAAATCAGGTATTACTTCATATAGACTTTCATTAAAATTGCGCATTTCTTTTTGAAAAAGTCCAAAGCCAAGGCCAGTAAGGTACATCTCTTTACAAGTTTTCGCATTTTCTATGCAAATGCCGTCCACAAGGTCGTACATTCTAAAAAACTTACCGTCATACTCTGTAAAATACTTACCTTGTTTAGTTGCTACCAAACTGCTTGCAAATTGTTTTTTTGCAATGTGCCTTGTCACTTTTAGCATATTGCTCATAAGCTCTTCCACATTGGGAAAAACTGCTGTATTAATTTGCTGCAATACATACTTTTGAGCAGTAGTTGCCACTAGATATGTACTATTTATATGTCCGCTGCCTAGTTTTTCAATACTCAAAATTGTACCTTTATAGTCAAAACAGTTGGCAACGCAAGGCATCGTATTTAGCATTGTTTAGTTATTTCCTTTCCCAGTTCTCCTTAAACACCTGTCTTGAACGAGCTATACACAAGTTTCCTGCTGGCACATCTTTTGTTATGGTGCTGCCAG
Organism: Clostridiales bacterium; assembly: GCA_012520515.1. Taxonomy (GTDB): domain Bacteria; phylum Bacillota; class Clostridia; order Christensenellales; family DTU072; genus CAG-1782. Next base: position 8,139 of record JAAYOD010000022.1, on the reverse strand, counting down.
CAGCTATATATGCACCGCTGTTTACAGTAACGGGCGCGATTAGGTTGGTGTTTGCGCCAATAAAAACATTACTTCCTACTGTGCAACGGCTTTTATTTTTGCCATTATAATTTGCAAATACCGTTCCGCAACCTATGTTGGTGTTTTCGCCTACATCGCTATCGCCAACATAAGCTAAGTGCGCCATCTTTACGCCATCGGCAATAACGCTGTTTTTAACTTCTACAAAGTCGCCAATTCGGCAATACGCGCCAATTTTTGCCCCTTTTCTAAGGCATGCAAACGGCCCTACCGTAGAGTTTTTACCTATGGAAGAATCCATTGCAAAAGTGGCTCTTATGTCGACATTTTCTCCAACTATTGTATCTATAAGTTCGCAATTTGGAAAAACAATGGCATTCTTTCCTATCTTTGTCTTGCCCCTTAGCATAACCATAGGATAAATTTGCGCTCCTTGCTCTATCTCCACTTCCAAATCAATATATGTAGTGGTAGGGTCATAAATGGTGATGTCATTTTTTAAATGTTTATCCAATATATACCAACGAATATTTTCCCCGACTTTAACAATATCTACATATTTTTTTACTTGAAAAGCAAGAGGGTGGTCACAAACTTTGGTGGTAAAATCCGCCCCTTTTCGCATAATATACCCATCGCCTAACTTATAAAAGGTGCTAAGTGCTTCACACTCCTCAGCAAGCGACGCCAAAAACGGTCTTGTAATAAGCGGAGTGTCGTTATATATAACAGCATAATATTCTTGGCTATCTACTGATATTTGGCTTTCATCTTCTATTTCAATAATATTTTTCCCTAAAAAATAATCTTGCAACTGGGCCATTGTCTTGCCCGAAGCGTGCAAATGCTCAAACCGCCTTTCCTTGAATCTAAATATTTTCATAAAATTCGCTCCTTAATAAACTCTTTAATTTCATTGGCTTTGTTTTGGGCATCTAAAAGGTTTTCACTTTCTACCAAAATCCTAACCATAGGCTCAGTACCGCTTGGTCTTACCACAATACGATAATTGTTATCTATGTTTTCTAAATACTCCTTTATCTCTTTGTTTCCATTAAATCTTTGTATATTTTCTTTATTGCACCTTATTTGGTCAGATACCGAAGGGAATTCTACAATATCATCTAATAAGTCTATGCTTATCTCTTTGTTAAGACAAGCTGTAAGCAAAGCCGTAACCATACCATCGCCTGTTTTTATATAGTCGCTAAAAATCACATGACCGCTCTCTTCACCACCTACATTATAGCCATGTTTTTTCATCTCATAATAAACATTTTTGTCGCCTACTTTTGCTCTTACTAGCCTTATGCCGCTTCTCTGACACGCTCTTTCTGTGCCTAAATTACTCATAACGGTACTTACCATTACATTGTCTTTTAACTTGTTTTTTTCTTTAAGCACCTTGCAATGAACATACATAATATGGTCGCCGTCATAAAGTTTTCTTTTATAGACGCACTTTACTCTGTCGCCATCGCCATCAAAGCTAAACCCAATATCGGCATCGCTTTCTTCCATAGCTTTCATTAGGCAGTCAGTTGCCGTAGCTCCGCAGTCTTTGTTGATATTTATGCCGTCAGTTTCGCCATTTATATGTATAACACTTGCCCCTGCCATACTAAAAAGACGGGGCGCAATTATGCTTGTTGCTCCATTTGCAGTGTCTAACATAACCTTAACACCGCTAAGGTCAGGATTTATTTTTTCTAACAAATACCCAATGTAATGGTCGCTCCCTGAGTAGCTTGTAACTTTGCCTTGTTTTGCTACAAAAGGTACAGGGTTATCAATAACGCTTTCTATCTTTTTTTCAAGTTCTTGAGATATCTTTTCTCCCTGCGAAGTAAACAGCTTAATGCCGTTATATTCGGGCGGATTGTGACTTGCGCTAAGCATAATGCCATAATCACATCGCAAAAAACTAGTCAAATATGCCAAAGTGGGACTAGGTACTATACCAAGAGTAATTACATTAACGCCGTACTTTGTAAGCGTTTCTAAAAGCTGACTTTCTATGTAGCGTCCGCTAACTCTTGTATCTCTTCCCATTGCTACTGTCATATCTTTACCGATTGACGCAATGCCTAAAGCTATTTTTTGCAAATAGCTTTGCGTAAAGCACTCATTCAGCGCCCTTATTCCGTCTGTTCCAAAATGTTTCATAAATACCTCTTTGCTATTGTAGAGCGTTAAACTCTTGAATCAGGGCTTGAGTGTAAATTTCTATACTCGCTGGGCACAAGCTCAAAAAGCAATTTTTCGCTGGCTTCTTTATCTCCCACATTTGACGCAACATACATTTTATCTATGATTTCAGTTACTCTCTTGGTGTCAATTTCTGCAAATTTTGTGACAAAAATATCCTTGTGCAAAGTTTTGTCTACATCTTCGTCGCCGTACTGAAGCTCTTCAAATAATTTTTCTCCAGGTCGCAAACCAGTAAAACAGATATCAATATCCTTATGAGGCACTAACCCTGACATAAGCACTAAGTCACAAGCAAGGTCATAAATGTATACAGGCTCACCCATATCAAGCACAAAGATTTCTCCCCCTTTAGCTAGCGCACCTGCTTGAAGCACCAATCTTACAGCTTCAGGAATGGTCATAAAGTACCTTTGCATTTTTTTATGGGTAACAGTGACAGGTCCGCCTTGATTTATTTGCTTTATAAAGGTGGGAATAACACTGCCAGATGAACCTAACACATTGCCAAACCTTACTGCCGCTAGTTGAGTCTTGGTCTTTTTTGACATAGTTTCTAGCACAAGCTCCGCCACTCTTTTGGTTGCGCCCATAATGTTGGCTGGATTAATTGCTTTGTCTGTGGAAATTAATACAAATTTACCAACTCCGCTTTCGTCGCACTGCTCAATGACATTCTTAGTGCCAAAGACATTATTTTTTATACTTTCGTCTGCGCTTATCTCCATTAAAGGCACATGCTTATATGCTGCGGCATGAAACACAACATCAGGCTTATACCGCTCCATAACTTCTCTTAGTTTTTGGCGGTCTCTAACTGAACCTATTTCTAGAGAATACCTGTCTTTTTCATATATTTTTTTAAGCTCTTCATTAAAGTCAAACATACCATTTTCATGCTGGTCAAAAATAATTGTATGCTTGCTTTCATAAATTAGCGACTGCCTTACTAATTCACTTCCAATACTGCCACAGCCACCTGAGACCATAATTACTTTATCTTTTATAAATTCATCAACCAGCTTTTTGTCCATTTCGTGTTCGTCACGGTGCAAAAGGTCTTCTATCTTTATGTTGCGCATACTTACGATATCGCCGTCTAACTCTTTGCTAGCGTCGCTTATCTTGCTGGTTATCATAATTTTTAAGCCAAACTGCTTAATATAGTCAAAAATCTCTCTAAGCTGTTTTTTAGATAGCGTGCTTATTGCAATAACTATGGTGTTTGCGTCATACTTTTCAATTACTTCGGTAAGCATTTCTCTGCCGCCAACTACTTCAATTCCGCCTATAAGCATTCCTTTCTTTTCGGCATTGTCGTCAATAAGCGCGACTGGCAAATATCCATCTTTTGGATTTTCTATCATTCTCTTAACCAAAGATGCTCCGTTATATCCCGCGCCATAAACTATCACTCTTTCTAGGTTGCTTTTTTGCCTGCGCCTAATGACAAGTCCGCTGTTTAGTCCAGCAATTAGCTTAGAAATTATGCGGTAAACGGTAGCCAGCAAGAAAAACATAAAGTACGCAAATAAAACAAGCATAAGGTTGACGCTGTCTGCGGTGGGGTTTGGGTCATGCTCTGTGTAAATAAAAGTAAACAGTCCGCGATACAGTCCGCCAAACACCATGCTAACTACTGCAACAAGCATTAGCCTTAACAATTCTACTGTGCCAGCGTACCTCCACGCAATACGATAAATATTGCTGATATACATAATAGCTATAGTGGTAACTAAGCAAGGCAGGCATAAAAGCATAGTCATGCCAAGTCCTGCCGTTTGCTCTCCATAAAGCTTTAGTATATCATTGAGCTTGTTTAGACTGTCTATATAATATGCCAGCAAAAAACAAGCGGCAAAAAGCACAATATCTATAACAAAATAAACTGTGGCAAAATTCTTTTTACTAGGGTCTATATATCTTCTTGGTTTTGGTCTTTTCATATTAATCCATTCTCTTAATAACTTTAATTACGCCTTCAAAAAGCAAGGCGCTAGCTTTTTGCAAAACTTGACTATAAGTAAGCTCTGCGTTATCTCCTGCCCCATCTGATATGCATCTTAATGCTACATAAGGCACATTTTCTATATGACAAACTTGACCAATAGCGCCGCTTTCCATATCGCAAGCTATTGCGTCAAAATTATTTGCTATGCTATCTCTTAGCTTATTATCAGCTACAAAGCAATCTCCGCAAGCAAGCACTCCCATATGGGCGTTTAATGTCTTTGCAAACTCATTAGAAATCTTTTCATCTGTGGGGAAATAAATACAATTAACTGTGCTTACAAACCCCACAGGGTCGCCTAACGCCGATGTATCAACATCGTGTTGGCAAGTCTTTGTGGCAACGACAATATCAAGCACATTTAATATGCCCAGTCCTCCGCTTACGCCTGTACTTATAATAAGTTTTGGTTTGTATAAATGAATAAGTAAAGTGGCGGCATAAGATGCATTTACTTTGCCTATGCCACTTAAAACAACTACTACTTGTTTATTTGCTATTTTTATCAAGTAAAAAGGCTTAGAGCCTTTTTTCTCTATAGTATGGGGAAGCTCAAGGAAAGGCCTAAGCTCACTTTCCATAGCTACTATTATTCCTATCATCTAACACCTACGGACACCTAAAGCGACCGCTTATACTCAATATTAACTTGTAATCTAATATAATGTTTATACTATTTCTAAAGTTCATAATAGCATAAAGAAAAAACGCTGTCAAGAATTGCGCTTTACCCAACTATGTTGGGTATATATCTTGCAAATATAGCGCATTTTCCCATATACTATTACTATGGAACAAAATAAACCGAAGCATCTATTAGTTGTAGCAATTGTACTAAATATTGTCTTAATAGCCTTTATTCTGCTTGGAATATTTAGCTCAAAACGGCTTAAAATAAGCATTTATACACTAAAAGATACCATTCCAAGCCAGTTTAGCATAATTCAAATTAGTGACTTTCACTACCCCAAAAACAATGTAAAGACGGAAAAAATGCTAAAAGAAATAGAGGACGCTAAGCCTGATTTTGTGGCATTTACAGGCGATATTATTGACGGCTCAGCAAGCTTGGAAGATATGCGCTTTGTTTGTCAAAACTTAGCCAAAATTGCCGCACTGTGTCCAACTTTTTATGTGCTTGGTAATCACGAAATAGGTCACACAAATTTAGCTGAGTATATGGCTATGCTTGAAGAGAGAGGTTTAGTTTTGTTAAATAATAAGCTTAAAATATACGACATACGCCAAAGTAAAATTGCTTTTATTGGCTTAACCGATGGTAAAATGCTAAGTGTCGACAATGTGCCTGCTTTGCCAAATAAGAGTTTGTGCCACTATTCTGTGCTGCTTGCGCATAGACCAGAACTGTTTGAAAACTATTGTAAGTCGCAAGTAAACTTAGCGCTTACAGGCCACACTCACGGCGGACAAGCAAGGCTCTTTAAGCAAGGTCTTTTTGCGCCAAATCAAGGTTTTTTCCCTAAATATTCTCACGGAAAATACCAAAAGGATAATACCACAATGCTGGTAAACAGCGGACTTAGCGGCGTTGGCAGATTTTTTAACCCATACGAAATAAACAAGATAATAATTACGCCATAAAAAAGGCGAAAACTGCTGTTTTCGCCTTTTCTTAACTATTCAAGCCTTGGTTTTTCTAAATAATATCGCAAATCATATTGGCAATTTCAGTGGGATTATTGAGTTGAACGCCTTCTATAAGAAGCGCTTGACTATATAGCACAATTGCTATTTTTTTCAATCTGTCTTGGTCTGTTTTGTAGCTTTCTTTTATGGTTTCATAAATTTTATGGTTTGCATTAATTTCCAGTATCTTGGTAGCTACAGCTACATCTTTGGGAGCATTTGGCATACTCTTAAGCACTTTTTCCATCTCCAAAGTAACTTCGCCTTCTGTGGAAATGCAAACAGGGTGCGTCTTTAAAGAACGGCTAAGTTTTACCTTTGCTACCTTGCCTTCCAATACATTTTTTATAAACTCCATAATCTCTTTGTCTTCATCTGTGTCTTCCTGTTTTGACTCTATGCCAAGGTCGCTACTTTGTATAGACCTAAACTCTTTTTCCTCAAATTCCAGCAATGATTTTATAGCAAACTCATCAATGTCTTCTGTAAAGCATAAAATATCATACCCTAGCTCTGTTATTTTTTCGCATTGTGGCAGTGTCTTAATTGCTTCTACAGTTTTACCTGTAGCATAATAAATATACTTTTGGTCTACGCCCATTGTCTTTACATATTCTTGCAAGGTTATCAGCTTATCTTCTTTTAGAGAGTGGAACATAACAAGGTCCTTAACTGCATCTTTATAAAGCCCCCATTGGTCATAAAGACCAAATTTTAACTGCAAACCAAAAGCCTTGAAAAACTTAATATAAGTTTCTCTATCTTCTTCTAACATTCTTAGTAGTTCTGCCTTAATCTTCTTTTCTATATTTTTAGCAATAACCTTTAATTGTCTGTTGTGCTGTATAGTTTCACGGCTTATGTTTAAGGTAAGTTCGCTGTCCACTACCCCTTTAACAAAGCTGTAATAGTCCGGCACAAGCTCTTTACATTTTTCCATAATTAATACGCCGTTGGTATAAAGGCGCAAACCTTTTTCATACTTTTTGGTGTAGTATTCATAAGGCGCTTTTGAGGGGATATATAGCAGCGCTTGATATGACACCAATCCTTCTGCCGATGTATGAATAACGCCAAGGGGCGCGTCGCCATCATAAAAAGACTCTTTATAAAACTTGTCATATTCTTCTTTGGTTATGTCTTTTTTATCTTTTTTCCACAAAGGCACCATAGAGTTTAGTATCTCTTCTTCGGTGTACTTTTCTTGCAAATTGGTTTTTTCATTCTCTTTATACTTTACCACTTCCATCTTTATAGGGTAGCGTATATAGTCGCTGAATTTTTTTACAAAACCTTTTATACTGTACTCTTCTAAAAAGTCATCATAAATTTCATCTTGAGTATTTTCTTTAAGGTGAAGCGTAATATCTGTGCCATAAGATGGCTTGTCCGTTTCCTTTATCTCATAGCCTTCAGGTCCGCTGCTAACCCAAAGGTAGCCTTTTTCTTGTCCATAAGCTCTTGTCAAAACTTCTACTTTTTTGCTCACCATAAAAGCGCTGTAAAAGCCCACGCCAAATTGACCTATTATGTTTATGTCATCTGTCTTTTCCAATTCTTTTTTAAAGTCAAAACTTCCGCTTTTAGCAATGACGCCAAGATTATCTTCAAGCTCTTCTTTTGTCATTCCTATACCGTTATCGCTAATTGTTATGGTGCGGTTTTCTTTATTTGTAGCAATATAAATAGCAAAGTCATCTCTGTTAAGTCCGCTTATTCCTCCTGTAAGGCTTTTGTAATAAAGCCTATCGATAGCGTCGCTAGCGTTAGATAACAACTCTCTTATAAAAACTTCTTTGTGTGTGTAGATAGAATTAATCATCAAGTCTAACATTCGTTTGCTTTCTGTCTTAAACTTTTTCATTAATTTCACCTTCCTTTTCATAATTTAGCACTCTAGCTGTTTGAGTGCTAACAATATTGTATATGTAAATATGGCAAATTGCAAGTATTTTCTAGGCTTTTTTTGTCAAAAAACAAATCTCATTCGTATAATGCATTAGTGGCAGTTTTGCCCCATAAAAAAACAAAAGGAGAAAAATTAAATTATGAGTTTTTTCAATTTCTTTGACAACAAAAACTATTATCGTCAATTCTCTTGCAAAGATAACAAGCATTGCGGCTTTAATCAATGCAATTTGAGGCACTCTTGCAAAGATTGCTTTGACCAAAGATGGGACCACAAGTGCGACAGATTTGATGGCCATAAAGATTGTTTTGACAAGTGTGGCCATAAAGATTTTCGCTGGAGC
>JAAYOD010000021.1 GCA_012520515.1 Clostridiales bacterium | reverse complement strand
TTGATTATATTAAACATCAGTTTTTAGATGGCAGAATCTATTATGGATTAGACAGACTCAATCAAGAGTTTATTGATTGGTTGGATCGTGATGGTAACGGGATGATCAATGATACTACCAAGAAGAGCCCAAGAGAAATGTTTAGAAAAGAGTATCCGAAACTTCAAAAGTATTATGAAAAGAAAAACGATGAAATTGTTGTCCATACTGTTTATCATGATGCAGTGGAATATCGAAGTAACCTATATAAATTACCAAAAGGAAATATTGATGAAGGAGATAGAATCAGAATTGAAAGATATGATGAGCAACTAATCTTTTATCATGCAACTACGAATGTTCTTCTTTGTAAACATAGACTTGTTGCTGGAAAAGGAAATATCGTAACACTTCCAATTGAAGTAAAAGAAGAGCCAACCATTGAGGAACTACTTCATAAGGAGTATAAAGGTAATGAATATGCAATTAAGTTTCTAAAAAGGATGCGAGAGCAAAAACCAAGGTATGTTTATCCTCAATGCAGAAAGATTTTTAGTATTAAAAAATTCTATTCTAAGACAGTAATTATTAAGGGGATGAAATATTGTGTAAGTGTTGATACTTGTACAGTATTTGAATTATGCTCATGGCTTGTTATGGAAATGGGAGATACTATTGCTAAAAAGTTTTTACCAACACATACAACCAGACACTATAAGGATAGAGCAGAAGAAATAAGAAAGGAGTCAAAAAATAATGGCGGATGCTAAAGAAATACAAGAACTAGCAAAGATATTAAATCTTCAAAACATTGCAAATGGGACAATAGACTTAAATCAAGAAACTATTTCTAATAAAGAATACCTTTATCAAATATTACTTGAAGAGGTTAATATTAGAAGTGTGAATAGATTAAAAGAGGCTAAGAAAGTATCTAGATTAAAACAAATGATCTTTGACGAGACTAAAATCATTGATGGTCTGAAATGGCAACTCTCAAAGATAAAAGAAATTGATTTTGCCAACAAAAAGCAAAATATCTTTATCATCGGTGAATGTTCAACTGGTAAGACATCGCTTGCGTCCAACATCGGAATGGATGCTCTAGATAGAGGTGCTAAGGTAGTCTACCTAACGCTTGATGAGTTACTAACTGAAGCTAAACTGAAGAAAGGGATATGGAACAATATACTTAACTCAGATGTATTAATATTGGATGATGTGTTTTATCTGTCACCAACAGATGAAGAGCTTATAGAAATATATAAACTTTTAATGTTCTTACAAGAAACAAGAAGCATTATCTTAATCACAAATCGAACACTTAATTCATGGAAAAATATGAAAGTGGATACACACCTAATAGAAACGCTAGCCAAGAGATTATTGCAAGATGCTCAAATTATTACACTTGCTTAACTCTTTGATAGTAGTATCATCAGTCGGCTCAACACAAGTCAAAGTGAATTGAACCAAGTGATGAGGTTATTATCCTCTTTGAAATTGAAATGTTGCTACGAAGCTTTCTCACCCAATACTAATTTATTTGTAAATTTTGAGAATTTATTAGCAAATTAGGGGTAGGGGGTCTAAATCTCAACAGGTAAAGACCTACCACCGAGCCTGGGGTTTCGTGCGAATTTTTTTCATTTCAAAGGGTGGCTTCGATCGCACAAGAGGAATCAAGATCGATTAGCCAGAACGTCACATGGGGAAAAAGGGCTAGTTTTCAACAAGGGAAAGTTTCATTTGCCTATAAGCGATTCTTAGGTTATAAAAAAGAAAACAATAAAATAGTCATTGATGAAGACGAAGCGGTTATTGTTAAGCTAATATATCGCATGTTTTTAGTTGAAGGTAAGTCGATCACTGGAATCGCAAATCATCTAACAAAACTAAATGTTAAGACGCCAAGTGGGAAATCAACGAAATGGACAAAGAATACCTTAAACTCGATTCTTACAAATGAAAAGTATAAGGGAGATGCTTTACTACAAAAAAGCTATACCGAAGATTATTTAAGTCAGAAACTTGTGAAAAATACTGGTCAAAATCCACAGTACTATGTTGAAAACAATCATCCTGCTATCATCGACAGAGATACATGGGAATCTGTCCAGATAGAGTTGGCAAGGAGGGATGCGTCTTCAACTCCCGCAAGTGCATCTCGAATGATGTTGAAAGCCTCATCGGCATTCTTACCCTTAAGGTCATCGACCGTTAAATCGATGAGAGACAGGCTTTCCGAGACCTTATCCCCGTTTCCCATAGTAATATCGCCAAGGATACCGTTGACCTTCACAAAGGCCTTATTTAGGCTTTCCGTGGAGCTTCCAGATATCTTGGCAACATAGTTCCACTCTTGAAGTTGCTCGGATGTGAGCCCAAGTTTGGTGGCCGTGTCGCCAATTTCATCGGCAGTCGATGCGGTCTTCACCGCCAGTGTTGTTAATGCGGTAATGGCTCCTAAAATAGGAACCGTAATGGATTTAGTAAGCGTTGTGCCTAACTTTTCAATCTTCTGAAAATTGGCGTTCCCTAAATCGGATATTTTCTTTTTGGTATGATTGAGCTCGTAATTGAGCTTTGATACTTCTGCTTCGGTATAGTCGACACTGCGGGAGAGTTTACTGAATACATCTTCACTCATCTTGCCAATCTTGACGGCTTCCTTGGCTTTGATGAGTTCATGATTTTGGGTTTCAAGCTTCTGTTTGGTGGCAAGCAAGACGTCATTCAGTTTCGCTTGTTTTTCCCGCCACAAAGTGACGTTCGAACTATCGTATTTCAGTTTTTGATTGATCGCATACAGGTCTTTTTGTTGACCCTTCAACTCTTTATTGATGTCCTTGAGTTCATTTTCTAAATCATGACCATCAAGAGATAACTTGATATTCAGTCCGCTAACTGTTTCTGCCATCTTGCTCACCTCCTTTTTTGGGGTAATAAAAAGCACGTCGATTTCTCGATGTGCTTAATGGGTTAATACTTATAAGGGTCGAATTAAGAAGTGCTATTTAGTGACAATAAAGTCTCCTTCAGAACTAATGGCAACCCCGATAATTTTTCCTTTTTGAATTAACTTTTCTATGCGTTTTCTTGCTTTTTCAACATTGGTGCCGAATCCTGGTCGCAAATAACTTTTTGCGATTGGGAGTATGTAGGTGTTTTGATAATCAACAAACGTTTCTAAATTCCCAACATTGCATACTGTAATGAGGTGGTTTGCAATGTTGTCATAGGTTTCATACAATAGTTTGGCAGCCCTTTGTCGTTTTTTGAATTTTCCGTTAAAAAGGCTTAATAGTTTCCCAATGTCTCCAATACTATAGTTGTTACAATACTCTGCAATACATTTGTCAAACAAACTTTCCATTTCGCATAATTTCTCGTCCCGTGTGAATTTATTGATCATTTATTTTCCCTCCTTATGTATGATCATCAATTTATCTTTTGAAAGTTGATAATTACTTAATCTATCCTTGAAGAGGTCACTTAGTGCTGCATATACGGACATTGGTGGTATGAAAGAGAAAAAATCATTCAAGTGAACATACCCCATCTGCGTTACCATTATTTCAACGATATCTTTAATTTTGTTGTTGATATATTTATTTTGGTTTGCGACGATGATTGATAGAACTAAGCCGACAAAGAGTGGAATGACAAAAAAAGAAAAAATAAAAAAACCCCGCGCAATCACTTCCAAAACTTCTTTGCTTTCAGTTTTTTTTTGGATTTCTTTATAACTGTCAAGTAATATTTCTTTGGTGTATGATTGGGCTGTCTCCATAATTTTCTTCACCTACCATTTCAAGTGAGGAAAAATCTATATACACACATTTAGATTTCGTCACTTTATATTAATTATACATCAAAACTTGCGTTTTGTATAGCCTTCTCCTGCTTTTTACATCAAAAATGCGTCAATATCTGAATTGATACCATTTTCTTGTACTTTATGTTCTTTCTAGTTATTATATTATTTGTTGATGTTAGAAGTCAAGAAAAATATTACCAAAAAAGATAATGTTAATATAACCAATGGGGGTAAGGGGGAAATGTGTTCCCCCTTAAATATGAAGGCGGGAAATTTTAAAGGAATCTTTTTTAACTACTCATTCACAATGATGCTAGATTATTACTTTCCATCATTACGGATATTAACCCAGAGTTTTTGTATGAACACATTGATCATTTATATCCAAAATCAATGTTCACCGAAAAAGTATTGAATAATTTGGATTTCTTAAAAAATAATCCCCAACTTAAAGAATTCTATTCAGATAAGAAGAATTGGAATACTCTAGGGAACCTACAACTATTGAACTCAGCTGAAAATGAATCAAAAAATGATGAACGACTTTCTTCGTGGTTATTAAGAAAACCTGAATACAAATCAACAATCATAGTGCCAAAAGATGTCAATGGAAATGATATTTTTGGGGATAATCAATTCAAAGAATTCGTATTAGGTAGACGAAAACTCCTTTGTCAAATACTTAAGGAAAAAACTACGTTTTAATAAAAAAATTCAGATTTTGGAGGAATAGGTTTTGGAATTAAAAGAAGTGTCTTGTGACCCTCAAAATCAAAAAAACTATCTCTTTAAAGGGAAAAAAACGATGACCCAACTAAATCTTTTTCTGCTCAACTCAAAGATAGTATTATTATTATTTGTTTTTTTATAATAATGACAATTGTTTATACGTAGGTA
>JAAYOD010000020.1 GCA_012520515.1 Clostridiales bacterium | reverse complement strand
CGTCTGCCCTTGCAGCTGCTGGCGCTGTAAAAGGTAAAATACCAGTTGTATATTGCGCTGTCAGCGACCCAGAGTTTGTAGGTCTTACAGAAATGGAAAATGTTACAGGAAGCAGCGACCTATTAGACTTTGAAGGCCAAGTACAGCTTATAAGAGCGCTTATACCAAATGTGGACAAAATCGGTGTTATTTATTGCACAGGAGAGCCAAATTCAGCTAGCCAGCTTGCCGCACTTACTCAAGAAGCTGATAAGTATGACATAGAGATAGTTTCTGTTTCTATTGGCGCAGGCAATGAAATTATCACGGCGCTAAATACTTTACTTGCAACGGATGGCTTAGACTGTATAAGCAACCTTAACGATAATACCGTCGTTGGACTTTTGGATACTGTTTTGGAAGAAGCAAATAAAGCAAACATTCCTGTGTTTGGCAGTGAAGTTGAACAAGTTGTAAATGGGTGCGTTGCAGCAGTTTCACTTGATTATGTAGAGCTTGGGCGCTTAACAGGATTGATGATGGCAAAGATACTAAATGGAGAAATCATAAAAACAGGTGACTTTATAACGGTGAGCGAAAGCGAAAAAGTTTATAACAGTAAGGTTTTACAACAATTTGGACTTAGTATTCCTGAGCAATTAGAGATTCGCAAAGTCGCATAAAAAGCAGGTAAAAAATGGTACTTAATACTTTTCTAACTATAATACAGCAAGGATTATGCTATGGATTTGTAGCCATGGGCGTATATCTATCCTATAAGGTGCTAGGATTTCCAGACTTGACGGTAGACGGCTCTTTCCCTTTAGGAAGTGTCGTCTGCGTCATGCTGATAAGCAGCGGTATGCATTTTTCTTTAGCTTTAATTATTGCTTTTTTATGCGGAGCGGTAGCTGGAGCTGTTACAGGGCTTCTTCATGTAAAGCTCAAGATAAGCAACCTTTTATCAGGTATACTTACTATGACAGCGCTGATATCAATAAATTTAAATTTAGGCAAAGTAGATGGCACATTGCGCGTATTTATAAGTTATGGCAATGACAAAACGCTATTTAATAACGCTTTTACCAATTTATTTGGTCAAAACACAGATGCACTTGCCAATATAACTATCTTTATAATACTTATATTGGTGTTCAAAATCCTCATTGATTTATTTCTAAAGACAAAGACGGGGTTTATGCTAAAAGCTGTTGGCGCAAATGAGCAAATGGGCACAAATCTTGGTGTAGATGTAGGCAATTATAAAATACTTGGACTTAGTATAGCAAATGCAATGGTAGCGCTTGCTGGCGGAGTCTATGGACAATGGATGAATTATTATGACAACACATCGGGAACGGGCATGGTAGTGCTTGCGCTAGCTAGCGTAATCATTGGCGTAGCTGTCTTTAAAAAGTTTGGCAAAGTTAAAGGAACTACCGCAGTTGTGGTGGGTGCGCTTATTTATACAGCCTGTCTTAATATAGTAGTTGCATTAGGCGTACCATCTAGCTACCTAAAGCTAATTATGGCTATATTGTTTGCAATAATCTTGGTGCTAAATAAGACTTTGTTCAAGCAAGGCATAGCTGCTAAAAAGGAGATTAAAAATGCTTCAACTAATTGATATAGATAAAGTTTTTAACAAAAACACCATTAATGAAACAACTGTCTTTAAAGGCTTTAATCTATCAGTAGATAAGGGCGATTTTGTATCAATTGTGGGCAGCAATGGCAGTGGGAAAACCACGATTTTGAACCTTATTAGCGGCAATATTGCCACAGATGGCGGTAAAATTATACTAAATGGTAAAGATATCACTAAGCAAAAAGAATATGTTAGAGCCGCCAAGATAGGACGAGTTTTTCAAGACCCAGCAAAGGGAACGGCAAACACTATGACGATAGCAGAAAACTTAGCGCTTGCAGACAATAAAGGGAAATGGTATAGCCTAACGCGCGGACTAAACAATAAGCGCTTAGCATACTATAAAGAGCTTCTTTGCCAGCTTAACTTAGGCTTAGAAGACCGATTAGATGTTAAGGTAGGGGCGCTAAGCGGCGGACAAAGACAAGCGCTTACACTGCTCATTGCTACTATGACTGATGTAGACTTACTTCTTTTAGATGAGCATACAGCGGCGCTTGACCCCCATATAAGTGAAGATATTATGCGTCTTACCGACAAGTTTATTAAAGCAAAGAAAATAACCACCTTAATGGTAACTCACAATTTACGCTATGCCGTAGAATACGGCAACCGCATTATTATGCTAGATAAAGGCGGTATAGTCATCGATAAAAAAGATGATGAAAAAGCTAACTTAGGAGTTAAAGATTTATTAAAAACTTTTAATGAGATTTCAATAGAGTGCGGCAACTAAGCAATTATTAATAAAGTAACTAAAGACCTTCTAAATTCAATATATTGAATAATAGGAGGTCTTTTTTTATATAAATTTACAAAGGAGAATACTTTTATGGAACAATCACTTCAGTCGCTTAGTGTGCCTATTATAACCTTAATAGTTTATTGGCTTATCGCCATAATCAAAATAGCAGTTAATAACAATGAAAAATTTAGTAGATTTATCCCTTTGCTTGCTTGTACGCTTGGCATAGCTTGCGCTGTTATAGCGTATTTTGGCGCGCCAGAATTTTTGCCTACAAAAAATATAGTGGTAGCTACTGTATTGGGCGGGGCAAGCGGATTGTCGGCTACTGGCACTAATCAAATATTTAAGCAACTTGCTAAGTTTAACAATGAAGATAAGGATAAATAAGCTATGCTAATTGACATAGCTTAATAATTATAATACAATCTTTATTGTACAAATGAAAGGAGTTTAAATTTTTTCATGAACATATTTATTAACAGTTTTGATGACACCAAACTTTCATGCTATCTTTGGGATAATGTCAAAAACCCCAAAGGCGTTGTGCAAATCTCTCATGGCATGGGGGAACATTTGCTAAGATACGACCGCTTTGCTAAATTCTTAAATGAAAATGGCTATATTGTGTTTGGCGATGACCACAGAGGGCACGGACTTACTGAAAGCGATAAAGATAGAGGACACCATTTAGGCGATATCTTTTCAGATACTGTAAAAGACCTCGTTTTTATAAATAATTATTTACAACAAAAATATCAGCTTCCTGTGCTGTTTTTTGGGCATAGCTATGGCAGTTTTTTAGGGCAGGCGTTTTTACAGCAAGAAACTAGTGCAAAAGGCGTTGCGCTTAGTGGAACAGCTTACATGCCAAGAGCGCTTATAGCTTGTGGATTAATTACGCTTTTCCCTGTTTGGCTTTTATTTAGAAAATGGAAACCTAAGTTTGTAAATAATTTGCCTGACCTTATAACAAGCAGACGCTATAAAGAAAAAGGCAAAGCTATTTGGATATCAAGAGATATAGAGATTAGAGAGCAGTTTTTGTCAGACCCTATGAGCAATATCAGCATGTCTATGAATTTTAATTACTCTATGATAAAAGGTATTTATAATACTTGGAAGAAGAAAAATGCGCGCAAAGTAAAAAAAGATACCAAAATAGCATTATTTTGCGGGGATATGGACCTTATTGGTGGATATGGAGCGTTTATTCCAAAACTTGAAGAAAAGTATAAAAAGCTTGGCGCAAAAGTGCAAATGCATATGTATAAAGATTTTCGCCATGAAGTGTTAAACGAATTAGATTATCAAAAAGTGTACCAAGATGTGCTAAACTTTTTTGATAACTGTATCTAAAATAATTAATTTTATATAATCATAACTCATTTTAAGCCCTTTTAAACAAAAAGGGCTTTCTTTTTGTTAATAAAATAGTATATTTAGCGCAAACTGAGCAATCTTTAATGCCAGAATTAAAACAATAATGGATTTTGTCTAATAATGTTGACATTGTATTCGTAAGAATTTATACTTAAAAAAATATACTTAAAGCAAAAGATATTGAGGTACTCATGACAAAGACATGTAAAATTGCAACAAAAGCTCTTATTATTATGTTATTTGGTCTATTTGTTTTTATAATTTTTTTAAATTCAAATAGTCAAAATGCAATAGCGTCTTCTAATCCCTTTGCAGGAGTTCACGGCTCTGAAAACGCAGGAAGTGAAAGCAATCCTTTTGCAATAAGCACAATAGAGCATCTTGAGACCTTATCGGAGAAGGTAAATGAAGGTAATAGTGCTTATAATGATAAGTACTATCAGCTAACTAATCATATTATTTATAATGAACAGTTATTTGATGAAAGCGGTAATGTGCTAGAGAACAGTAAGTGCTTTACGCCAATTGGTTTAAAAAATAGTGAATTTAGAGGGCACTTTAACGGCAACGGGTATACCATAAAAGGTCTTTATGTTGATACACCAAATGCTAGTTTGTTTGGATACACAAACGGCGCCACTATTTATAACTTAGGATTAGTAGATGGTTATTTTAAGAGCGACACTCTTGCTAGCAGCTTTGTTTATAATGCTGAAAATTCTAAAATAATAAATTGTTATAATACAAGCAAGGTTTCTGCTATGAGATTAGGGGGTATAGCTTGTAATGTTAAGAGTAATTCTTGCATTGTAAATTGCTATAACTTAGGTGAACTTAACGCTAACTCAAATCGAGCAGGCGGTATCGCCTATTCAATTACTGTAAGCACTATAGAGAATAGTTATTATTTTAAAACTAATGATGGAGAAAAGCCTTTTTATGCTTATAATTGCGGAGAAGAAGTAACAAGCGATGAGGGCTCAACTTGCGCAAATTTTGACGAAGATGGTTATATACAGCCAGAATCAGAGTATTTATGGGAGAAGTTAAACCAAAATATTGATAATCTTGATTATAACTTAGACTTTAATGCTTGGCAACAAGGCAGTGTGGGACAATTAGCAATCTTTGCAAGCGGCAATGACCTAGAGCAGTATGTTATCAATCATTATACACAAGATATTGCACCTGGTACTTATACTTTAATTGAAACAGAACATCTAACGGGTGTTACAGGTGAAAACACGCAAGCAAAGGCAAAGGAGTTTGAAGGCTTTACAGCACAATCTTTTGACCAACAGCCTATAACTGCTGAAGGCAACACCGTGATTGACATATATTATATAAGAAACAGCT
>JAAYOD010000019.1 GCA_012520515.1 Clostridiales bacterium | reverse complement strand
TGTTGAGCCAAGAACGATTGTTGCTGACACTATAAACATTTATGAAAGCGGTGGACTAGTAGCTGGTTATACCGATATTAATTACTATAAGGCAGACAGCCAAAGGCTGTTAGACCGCATTAATGCGCTAATTGCTGACACTCAAAAAGTGTTGAGAGTGGGCGTTGGCTTTGAAGAGGCAAGAACAGACCTTATCTTAGACAGGTACAATCTTTATGTGGACTGGCTAAGGGCAACACCGCAAAGCGCTAACTATCAAAATAGCATTGATTATTTAGCTTATATCTTGCAAAATCCCAAAGGCGAAGAAGTTATGACCTTGCAAGGCACTATCTTCACAGGCACAATAAATGAGCAAACATTAAATGTTACTTTCTCTTTGGCTGGCCTTGTGATAAGCAACATAACTTTAATAAATGCAGAGTACGCAGAAAGCATAGATGCAGTTTATCTGCCCCAAAAACAACAAGATGGCAGAATAAATATGAGCTCTATTTTGCAAGAGGGGGAGCTTTATATAGAAATCCCTAAGGTGTTTGCGCTAACAGTTCCTGTCAACAACTTAGAGCGCTATGCGTCGCCCTATGCCTACATAAACCATATGTTTGAAAGAATAATTATGGTTTATTATAACGGCATAACAGATAGCGAAATAACGCCTGTGCTTGAGTTTGGCAGCTATACAGAAGACTCTTTTAACAGAAAGGTATTAGGCATAACTGATAATTTGAATATAAACAGCGCAGCTAGTGAAACAATAATCTATCTAAAGAAGCTATCGGCAGGCTCCGCTCAAGAAAATATCAAGGTTATTATAAGAGCAGAAATTGACGAGCGGGAAGCAAGGGGTACTGGCAGCAATATAACAGCTGAACTTTATAATGAGTTTGGAGAAAGTTGTACTGCTGAAGGGTATTTGTTGCCCACATATATAGATATTCCTTATGTAAAGTCAGGAATAGTTAGATACTACCTTGATGAAACAGGTTGGAGAACAAGCGAAACAGAGGGTTCTGGCACAGCAAGAAATATAGAGCTAACTTCTATAAATGTGCTTTCCAAAGAAGTGCAAAGCTATACTTTTTATCATGTTTTACCATTACATGGCTTTAGAGAAGGCGTTATAGACGATAGACATTATTACTTGACGGTAAACATTCCAAGAAAGAATATAAACAATGTAAACTATACAGCAACTGCTGATGACTCAACCTATAATATAATTGACGGCTACATTACTATAAACAACGCATACCTATTTTATGATAATGAAATTACTTATACTGGCGCTACAAGCACATATAAGACAGGATTTAATTATCAAAAACTGCCAGAAGTTATAACGGCTAGAATAGTGCCTGATTATTTTGATGCAACTTCTATAAACTACTTTATTGTGTCTTGGATACCAAGAGAAAATGCCATTACTGAAGCTGATATTACAAACGGCATAGACAGAGCAGAAAAAAGAGTGCTTGCCACAGCGACTATACTTAGCTACTACAATGAGCGTGGCGAGCATGTGACGCAAACTGTTACCGTTTATGTAGAAATGGAAGCAATGGTTTTTTCTGGCATAGAATACTCAGTAAATGGCATAAGCCTTGATATAAGAGAAGATGAAGAACAACTAAAGAACACCATTGTTATTGACCCATACGATGAAAAGATAGGCTATAACGGTGTTTTCACTCTACCTACAATAGGGCTTGTGTTAAACTTTGAAAACAATGAAAGATTTACAGTGTCGCCATCTGGCGATTCCACTGAAGAAAATCCAAAGACAAACGATATAAAACGGTTTGAATTGCTTGATAAAGATATGGAAGTTATAAGGATAATTACAGAAATTCCTTATGGCTTTAGCGGTCATAATTTGACTGAAGATAACTTACCGCCAAACAAACTGCTTTATGTCAATATGGTAATGTTTACAGGGCAAGAGATTGTGCTTACTATAAACATTTTAAGCAGAATAGTAGATGTCGCTGAAGTGGAAAATATAGTTAGCGTAGATGGTGAGTATCAATCTGTAATGCTAGAAAGACTTTATTATGTAGACCCCTATAACAGCATTACGCATAGATTGCCCACAACAGCAGGCATATTCTTTATAAATAGCGATGAATATACTACTTTACCCATTATAAGATGGGAGATATATGATGAAAGCCTAGGCGAGTATAGAGATATAAATAGAAGTCCATATTTTTATGCGCTTTCAAGCAGTGAAAACATAGACTATAAGTATGGCTATTACAACCCAAGCGCGCCAAATGGTTATGCTGGAGGAGTCTTTACGCTGCGCGCCTATATTTCTATGGGTACATCAGCTAGCGGTGTTAACATAGGAGAGCAAGGCTTTGATATTACAATAGTTGCGCTAAACCGCGCACTAAAGACAAGCTTTACCACAACCTATGAGTACGACGACCCAATAGCTGGACTTCTTTCAGATATTGGCGGAACGCTAGATGAAAGTATGTTTGTAGATTATGACAAATACTACGCTGCGGCGTTTAAGGAAAGAGATATCCCTAAAGAGTATTATTATTCGGCAATAAGCGATGGTCCTATTACTCCGCAAATTGACTGGTCAAGATATATTGACGATTCTATTATCTCATATGAAGGTTTTAAAGATAGAAGTATAGTTGGGTATTTGTACGCTGCAAACACCAACATTAATTATATGTACAATTATTATAAAGCCCAAGTAGAAGAGTTATATTCTGAACTTATAAAGGCTATGACCTGGGATGATTTCTTTACGGTAGAGAGTGGCAAGCTTGTTCCGCTAAACTATTATAGCACCGACACAAGCAAAAAACTAAAAGAAGCGCTTGCGCTAATAGAGATAGAAGTAAAGAATCAAACCTTTGTACAATTACTTCAAAAGTACAACAGCGCAGAAAATACAGCTTATCTTGCTCAGCGTATGGAAAGCGTTTTGTTACGCTCTGTTATGAGCAATAATCCTGACCTTAAAAATGAGCAAGAAGGCATAGCGTACCTTTATGATATGCTAATTACCCAAAACAGCGTAAACAACATAAAGCCAGAAGACAGAATAATTTTATTAAACTGGGTAGAGCTATATAACACCTTTAAAGGAAACTACCAAGGATATGTGGAAAACATAGATGCCGAGAAATTGACGCCTTATCAAAAGATAAAGAGAGATATGTACGATAAGGCAATGAGAGAGTTGTATTTCTATGGAGCAGAAAACACCTTTAACGATGCTTTATACGCCGCCGTTGCCAAAAAGCTAAGCAATAACATAAACAGCGCAATTTGGCAAAAGATATTTGATAAGGCAACACAAGAAGAAAGAATGCGCATGCAGTCTATTATTGGTCAAGAAAGCAATGTTTCAGCGCGCGCCAATGCGCTAGCGACCCTTATGATATCAGACCTTAAGACGCTAGGCAGCTATGGCGAAACTGCAAGCGCGCTTATAAGCGCACCTAAAGTTACTTTTGATAGGTTTAAAGATAACATAGATACATTCTACTTTAATATCTATACCACACTGGCATTAGATGAAGAAGTTTATGCGCTCTTTTTACTAAACAAAGAAGAGATTTTTGCCGAACTTATAGAACAAGCTATGCTAGATGTAATAGATGTTTATAGAAAAGGCATTATTTCAACTACGCTGCAAGAGTATTTTGCTTTACTTAAGGCAAAGATGGTAAACACTATGGTGCCTGTTGATAATGACGGCAATCAAATAGAGTTTTATTATGACGAAGCTTATCATTTGTATGATTATGCAGTAGATAAAGATACATATACAGACCCAGGCAAGCGAAAAGCTGCAATAACTGCCTTTAGAAATGAGTCAAGACAAAATGCAATTGCGCACATTGGCGCATACAGCAACGAGTCTTCAGCAAAAGCTATTTGGGATTCATTATATGGCGCGTATAGAATAAAATCAAATACTCAAATGATGGCGGTTATGGATGATATCTTGCAAGATAACAATAACGCTTATATGTCGTCATTAGACCAATTTAAGCAATACTTGCAAAATCAGGCGTCAAAAAGATATGATATCAGCATAGAGTACGCAGATAAGATAGTGACCTCAAGAGCGGTGGACAGCTTGCTTAGCAATCCAAAGAGCATAGGTGAAATTAACAACGATGTTCAGCCCTATATGGTGTTTGCCGAAGTGTATGGACCAAGCATTGGCGAGTTAAACGGACCAGACGATATTTTCGGTCTTGTTTATAACAGCTTGGAGGATTCCAATAAAAAAGCATTGTTTAATGCGCAGTATAACCTTTATGTGCCAGCAGGACAACCGCATATGCACACAATATACTATTTCTTGCATGATTCATCTGCAGACCCTACCATAAGGCGAGCAACTGAGGACTTCTTCTATGCAAAACTTAGCCGCGCCGCTGGCAAGAACTTCTTTGATTTATTGTATCAAAAGTCAAAAGACATAGATATTGAAACAAAAGAAACACTTGATATTTATCTTAACAATGTTCAGCTTACTGGCTACAGCAATGCAGAGTATGACTTAGAGCTTCGTAAAGCAAGAGTGTTTAGAAGCTTGCAAACCTATTATAGCGGTTTAATTGGAGAAGGGGCAAGCTATAGACAGCTTATCCAAGATATATATGATTCAGTGCTTATAGACATTAAGGCTAGCGCTTATGATAGGCTGTTTACCAAGCTGTTTTTACAGTTTAATGAGCATAAGCAAGTGTTTAAGGAAAACAGAGGAGATATTTATGCGCTTGGTTTTGATTACTTGCTTAAGTCTTTTGAAAGCGACGCCGATAAAGTAATAAGTATTTATAACGAGCAAATAACAAATTATGTTAAAGAAAATATCTACCTTTACTCTGAAAGCTTATATAATAAAGCATTAGAGAATGATTATTTTGTATACCATACAAGCAGGGAAGACCTTAGCTTGAAGAATTATTTAGACTTAACCAATGAAGAGCTTGCGCTAATTGAAAGTCTGGCGGTAGAGTACTATTATTACAATATGGCAAGCGCGCAAGAAAAGCTAAAGATAGAAGCAGCAAGCGGAATTTTTGGCCAGTACTATGTAGGCGGAAACTATCATGCGCCTTATGGCGTTTATCAGTACCTAATTTATAGATATGATTTAGGTGACAAATTTATAAAAGACCTAAATGAGCTAAAATATTTCTGCCTATTAAACTATGCGCAACAAAGCATAGAGTATACCATAAGAGAAATAAATGAGATACCAAATGACCCATATTATATTGAGCATTATTATAATGTACAACGCAACAAAATAAATGCTATGGGCACAGGGATATTCTCCGACAACGCAATTTTAGAGTTTGCCAAGAAAGGTTATATAAATTACCTAATAGAGCAAGATGTGCTTAAGAACTTCTTGTCGGAAAAGCAAGCGTTAGAATCTAACGAACTTACACCTAAAGGACGAGAAAAGCTATATTATAGCATTTATGTAAATGATTTTGGCGCTATGCTAGATAATGGTGGCATAACTTTAGACAGTATGCAAGCTTTCTATTATAGCCTATTTTCCAAGTTGCCAAGCGATTCTGGCATAACAAGTGAGCAGCTAGAACATATTTTGCAAAACCATATACTTATAAACGGACAAAAGGCATCTTACTATGATATATTTGCAAGCGCCAAAGAGATGCTAGAGCAGTTAGAATTAGCAAACTATAACGCAAGACAAGAGAAAGATAAAACCCGCAATCTTAGCGTTTATAATAAAGTTAGAGAAATGCTAATACAAAAAGCAAGGGAAATAATTGACGAAGTTATAAATGAAGTAGAAATTCAGTACGGCTATGTAAAGGTATTTGACGACCTTATCTTGCCCTATTACCAAGAAGAGTTTATTTTACCTAGCTATGTTGACAACAAGACAAGAGAGCAGCTAAAAGACCAGCTTGCAGAAATTAGAGAAGATAGCTCTTATGTAGATAGCGACATGGTCATTTTATATCATGACTATTTAGATAAAGCAAATGACACTCAAAAAGCATTTATAGACGCTCTTTGCCGCCAAGAAATGCTAAGATGGAGAAGTCCTAGCATAGATGACCACTTAAAGACAATAGTCTATATGGACTTAGTCTATTTGGTAAATACCGCAATGACTGAGCTTGCCTTTATGATAGACTATGACTTAGTTGACATAATAGACATTGAAAACAATCAAAGAACAGTCTTTACTGATGACGCAAAGCAAAGTTATATAATGCTAGTGTTAGAGCTTCTAAATGAAGAAAACTTCTTTATAGCGACAGCGGTTTTGCAAAAGATAATTGAGCATAATCGCTATACAACAGACTTTGTGGTGGAAGATTCAACAGAAGGTATGACGCAAGAAGAAAAGAATGAGTACAACCAAAATCTTTATGAGTATGTAGCATACTTAACAAAGATTTATGACAAGCTCTTGCTTACTGCTATGAATCAAACAGTTAAGGCCTACCAAGACTATGTAGAGCAAGGAAGATTGCTAAGCGCGCTAGATGTTGCAATAAGCGAGAGTATAAGATTATACCTAGAAGATTATACAAAAGATATTGCAGACACTAGCGACCAGTCTTATGGCGATGTGCTTAACAAAATGATAAATGACAGCGTTGTGGAGTATAAGTTCTACACGCAAGACCATATATCAGACGATGACCCGCAAAAAGAGCAAAAGGTTAAGCGCCTAATTTACTTTGATGTGCAAGTATTGCAAGAAGAAGGTAACTCATCTACACAAGATATAAATAAGGTATACTTAACTAACTTAAGAAAAAAAGATAAATCAAATCCCTTAGCTGTAATAAAACGCGATGGATTCCGATTTATCTATCCCCAAATAGAAATAGTTTATGTAGATTATTATGGCGTTACCGATATAGATGACGCGCAACAAAGATACGAAGGCACAATAACTACGCAAAACAACTTCCTAAACAAGATAACAATAGACCCGCTTAACCCCGACCTACCTAGTAAAGTGCGCGCATATGGCACATATAGAAAATTAGGCGGCAGCGGCGCATACGGCATACTTGATGTAGGAATGATAAATGTAAGATATGACGAGATATTCCGTTCTCTTGAAGGAGAATATGCAGGAAATGCGCCAGAAAGCGACAGTTCTTCCAGCTACCAAATTACTGCAATCAATGATAAAAACGATGAGTTTTTAATCAGCTTGACGGTGTTTTATTTGGACAGAACGGTGCAAAGTTATTATGTAGATGCTTTAGGCTACACATCACCTTCTAACATTATAAACAGCGGTGACTATGCAAAGTATTATAACCTATACGACAGCGCAAGTAATAAAAACAAGATAATTATTGATCCAACGGCAGAAGAAACTGTCGATAAAGATAATGTTACTTATAAGCTACCGACATCATTTGTGGCAAATTATACCAACTATGACACAGATATTTACAGAAACGCAAGCGCAAAGACCTTAAGCTACTATAATGTAGTTTGGGATTTGTCGGACATAAAATATTCCTTGTCAGGACTTAGCGAAAAGCCGCTTAGAATACTTAGCTACTATACAAATGTAGGCGATGGCGCATATAACCGCGTGGAGTTTAACTATGGCGCAAATAGCGTAAAGATAACTAAGTTTTCAGAGCAGGATAACACGATTATTAGCACAAACACCTTTATTGGCGTTCCGCAACTAGACATTTGGAATATTACTTTAACGGTAACAAAAAAGACCGTTGATAAAATTTACATAAGAAATCAAGATGGGCAAGATACGCTGTTTGCAAAATTTGTAAGCGACGACATTAGCGGCATTGGCAACACAGAAAGATGGCTAGTTGCAGAAGATGATTATTCTGTCAACCCTTATTATGTAGAATTTTTCTACAACATAGTGCTTGAATTTAGCGATGGCGACACCTATCAAGTAAACTATGAATTTGACTGGATTTATCACAGCCAAAATGGACTAGACAAGCTAAGAGATATTGTAAACAAGAGCATAACTGAGCCAAATAATCGCTATATAGTGGCAGGATTTAATTATATTTGCGAAAACATTTGGGTTAAGTTTATGGTCGACGATATAGAAATTGAAAGACCAGTAGAAGTTGATGGAGAAGGTAATATGATACCTGGTTACATCAACGGCGGAACAATTTATCTATTGCCGCAAAGCTCTACAAATATGAGTAAGGAAGAGCAGTTTGCGTCATTCTATCCATACCTATATTATAACTTCTCAAAAGATAAATTTACTGAAGACTGGAGACGCATACCGCTTTTATTCTCCGCTAACGCAATAAGAAGCATTGTGCTTAGTGAAAACAGAGTGTATGAAAACATTTATGCTACTTTAGGCAACAACAGTAGCGGTAACAACATTTCCTTTACTGTAAAGGTAATCAATCCCATGCTGTTTGCTAAGCTTGCAGGACAAACCAATCAGTATGTAATGTATGACACAATAAGCATGCCAATTGACGGCAATAGCCGTGTCATTTCCACAAGCTCTGATATGCCGCAAATATTAGGTAATTACTTTATGCCGCTAAATGGCACAGAAAGCACGCTATTTAACATACTTAGCACAAACTATGATGTGGTAAATGAAAAAGTTTCTTACGAATGTCGCTATTATATGGACGGAAGCAGCGTGATAGCAGGCGCAGATAGCGGTGTAAGGACATTGTCGTTTATGGTGGTGTTGCCGCTTAGCACCTATAACTATACTGCAATAAATGATGTTAGGTTTGATTCAACTAATAGCGACAAGTTTACTTGGAGAACGGTAAACAGCTTTGATGAAATAGATTCATTGTTCTGGAAGTTAGGAGAAAAGATGACACCTAGCTTGCTTCCCAAAGGTTATGACGCGATAACTGGCCAAACTTTTGAGTTTATGTGGGATTTGGACAACATAAATATAAATCTAGCTACTGGCGACAGCTATTATACTATAAGGGCTTATTACTATGCGTCAAGTGCGCAATGGCTATATAAGGAAGTAAATATTTATATAGCTAGAGAAGATATAAGCGATGAAATTGTTGCAAGCACAAACTTAAGCATGGTCTACAACGGCAATAGGTACACTTATGAACTAGATTATGTTTTGCTAAACAAACTTAGAAGCGACGGCACTATGGCAGAGATTTTTGAAGACAATGTCACCATAGAGTACCGCATTAGCACATCTAGCGAATATAACTATTCTACCACCTATCGCCCACTTAATGCAGGCACTTATTATATCCGCATACGGGTAGACGATTATAACTTCTTTGGCGAAACGATAATAACTCTTGTTATACAGCCATACAAGATTAAAGGTATGCCCGTTGGCATCGGCGGACAAGGCATTGTGCCTGACATAGTCTTTGAAGGCGTAGATACCAACTACAATATAGAATACACCTATAATGGACAGCCGCAAGGGCTAATTGTGAAAAGCGGACTGCCTTATGTCCATGTGCAAAACTGGCCGCAAACAAGAGACCAAAAAGAATACCTATACCTATCTAAGCTGGGTGCAAATCCAACCTCAAGTGAAATAACTATAGCAAAGAGCGCAGCGTATAATGAGCTATTTGACAAAGTTACGCCAGCAACACAAGTATTCTTATCAAAGTTCAAAGCGCAAGTAAAATTAGATTATAATACTGTAAGTGACAATGAACTAAATGCAAAAGTATTTGACTTGCTTGACTACAACTTGTACATTTGCGAAGTTGTGCCCACAATAACTTACCAAAACGCAGAAGATGTCATTTTGGAAAAAGAACCTGTCGATGTAGGCTCATACCGCTATATCTATAACATTGAAGCCGCCCAAAACAATGGCAACTATATGTTTGAAGAAAGAACTTCATTTATGGGCGGTTGGATAGTTATACACAAGCAAGATGTGACATATAGCCTTGTTAGCAACACAATGGTTTATAACGGCAGCTACCAAAATCCGCTTATTAATAACTTGCACTTGCCAAATGGAAATTTACCAATTGGCGTAAGCGTCACTTATACATATAGCTATACTGAAAACTTAGACTTAATAACGACGCATCAAGTTAAAGATGTGCGTAGCTACTCACTAAAGGTAGAAATTAACGGTGGAAACAACTACCCCGACGCTGTTTTAGAAAACCTTACTGTAAGCATTGTTCCTCAAGACTTGCTTATAAGCTTTGATGAAGAAAAGACGCAAAGCAAGTATTTAAGCGAAATAGTGGATTATGGCAAGCACTTAAAGTTTGATGGATTGGTAGGCAACGACAAAGCGTCAGATTTCCATGAGCCTGTGGTATCAGGCAATGTAAAACAATATTATACGCTTGGCAATTATCCTATCCAAATAAACGGCTTTAAGCTAGAGGGCGGAAATACGCTTTCCTACAGCAAATATGACGGCGACCCAATTGAAATAAATGGCGTATACTACTATAAGCTTATCTTAAAGGATGCAAATGAAGAAGGAAGCTTATACACTTACCTAAACGAAAACAATAAGCCAGTATACGAAAGCTTAATAAACAAATTTAAGAACTACAATATCTATGTAAGAGTAGATAACTTCTATACTATTTACCCCGATGGCGAAGCTATTTTGGTACAAACTGATGAGCAGCTTCAAGATACCATAGCGTCAATTGAAAACAACAGCAGAGTTACAATTTATTTGTCAGAAGGCAGCTATTCAAGGCTAAATATTAATGTAAACGCAAGCATAACTATAATAGGCTGCTATGATGAAGACGCCAAGATAATAAGCACGCTTGAAGGCATAACGATAAGACAAGGGGAAGTTACTTTACAAATTATTGACATTAAAGGTCAAAGTAATATAGACAGCGTCTACATTGGCGATAAAGCAGGGGTTGTAAGCATACTTGAGTGCCACTTTGATGGACTTAACTTGCAAAACAGCCGCGCAGTTGTAACTAGCGCAGCTTATAATGGACTGCTTTATATAAATAAGACCACAATTACGCGCTATACTCGCGCGGTACAGCTATTAAGCGGCACAGCGGAAATTACTGATAACATATTTAATGCAAATGGCTTTGGTGTATCTTCATATACACAAAAAGAAGTGTTTGTAAGAGATTGTACCTTCACAAGCACAACAAATGAAGCATTATACCTTGAGTACAATAATCATATTGTAATAGAATGCTTCTTTGGACAAAACTATACCGCAGTAAGAGCGCAAGAAGAAGAGCGTAACGCAATTTTACTTCAAAACACCTTTGCAAGCACTAACGGCATTGACTTTGTAAGCATTTATTAATAGTAATAAGGGTAAGTTAAAAAAAAGAAGCGGCCTAAAAAAACAAGCCGCTTTTTTATTTATATAAGTATAGCGTCCAGCATTGCGCTAAGTGAAAGCACTACAACTTGACCCAGCACATAAAAAGCAAGGGAGTGGCGGCCGGGGAAGGAAAAAGGCGTGTGCCAAACGCCATCAAGCTTTGTAAACAAAGATTTTTTATTAGGATAAAGTATAGGAGAAAGGGCGGCTCCAAAAAAGAAAAAGATTATAAATGGGAAGATAGGAAAATAGTCTGCTGTCCACCAGTTGTCAGAATAAAAAAATAGTCCTAGCCATTTTGAAGCAGTTTCTACAGTATTATAGTAACCAGTTGCGCTTATTAATGACACATTGTATTTTTTATGAATAAAATAAAAGCCAACACTTAAAATAAAGCAAACAAAACTAAGTGTAATTTTATAAATTTTGTCATTATAATCAGTCTTTCTTAGTTTAAAAAATAATTTTATTGCACCTTGTATTAAAAAAGCCATAAGCCAATAGACAAATATAATAACAGCCATACAGTGCAGTACGCCAAACAGCACAAAGGTACTGCTTTGTAAAATGTCTTGAGCATAGTAGGAAACTAGGCTAACAAGCATAGCTACAATGGCAAGGCGCAAGCTTCTTAAAAGGTTATTTCTACTAAAGCCTGTGCAAATTCCTGAAGTTGTGAAAAACAAAAATAAAAAAGCAGGCCGCCAAAATACTCTTATGTAAGAGCTTATGTAACTTGCCCCTAAAGAGTTAAGGCTTTCCAAAAAGGCAACGCCGCTATTTGCCCAAGATGAAAATAAAACACCAAAGTCAAACATACTATGGTCTACAATGACCATAAGTATAGCAAAACCGCGCAAAAAATCTAGCTCCCACGCTCTGTTTTTTACAAGTGACGGGGTTTTCATTCTTTATACTCCACTCTATCTAGTTTAGAGCGATGGTTCTCTATGCGGTAAAGCTCAAAGCGGTCGCTGTATTCGTGTACAAGCAGCTCTGGCTCTAGCTTGCTAAAATAAACTTGGGGCTTTTCTGCCTTAATGGGCGCAGGCAAGACAGAGTCGGTTAATAATGATGTGTTATCGTCAAAATTAACATTGTAAGCAAGTTTATTATAAGAGTGGTCGCTTATGTTTTGCTCACTATCTTCAGCTACCATAAAGCCATGGTTGGGAACAAGAAAATCAACAGATTTCTTTCTATATTTTTTTGAAGTATAGTCTTCAATTTCAGAAGGCGCTAAACTCTCTCCCCGTTTTTCAATAACATATTCGGCAAACTCAGCTTGCTCTGCTTCTATTTTCTTTTCACGACCTCTTTCCCAAAGTGGATGCTTATACCCTTCGTAAACAGAGCGGGCAGGCCTTACAACGATATTTCTAATGCTAATTATTAAACAAGCCACCACGCAAGCAGCTGCTCCCGATAAATAAATAGTGGAATATAAAGAAAAATCAAAGGGATTAAAATCAAACATATAGTAGAGAATAACGCCAAAAATGGCATAAATCAAGGGAATCCATAGCCCAAACAACAAAAGTATTTTTGCTAGAATTCGGGCAAGGAACTCAATTGCTAAAATAAATGTTCTGATTATAGTTCCTATAAGCAGTCCGAAAGCACAACCTTTTGCGCGTTTTCCCATTACCTAATTGTGTCCACCCCCATATATTTAACCAATGCTTCAGGCACAGTTACGCTGCCGTCAGCATTTTGATAATTTTCAAGTATAGCAGCAGTAGTTCTGCCAACAGCAAGTCCGCTTCCGTTCAAGGTGTGAACAAATCGCGCCTTGCCATTTTGGTCGCGGAATTTTATGTTTGCGCGCCTTGCTTGGAAGTCTAAAAAATTACTGCAAGAAGAGATTTCCACATACCTATTGTAAGAGGGCATCCAAACTTCTATATCATAGGTTTTACAAGAGCTAAAGCCTAAATCCGCAGCGCAAAGCAGTACTACGCGATAGGGGAGTTTTAGCGTCTTTAATACTAGCTCTGCCTGGCTTGTCAAACTTTCCAATTCGTCAAAACTAGATGATGGGTGTACAAACTTTACAAGCTCTACTTTATTAAATTGGTGCTGGCGAATAAGCCCCCTTGTATCCCGTCCTGCGCTTCCTGCTTCTGCTCTAAAGCATGCAGAGTATGCGCAGTAATAAATGGGCAAGTCGCGCTCTGGTAAAATTTCTTCTCTATGCAAGTTAGTAACAGAAACTTCAGCTGTGGGAATAAGATAATAATCAGTATTTTTTAATCCATACATATCTTCTTCAAACTTTGGAAGCTGACCTGTGCCTACCATGCTATCTCTATTTACCATAAATGGAGTAAACACTTCATTAAAGCCATTTTTGCCATGCAAATCAAGCATAAAATTTGTTACCGCTCTTTCTAGCTTTGCGCCAAGCCCATGATAAACAGTAAACCTAGCGCCTGTTATTTTTGCCCCTTGCTGAGCGTCCAAAATGCCTAGCTCTTCGCCAAGTTCCCAGTGCGGTTTTGGCTCAAAATCAAATGCCTTTGGCTCAAGATAGCGTCTTATCTCAACATTATCTTCACTGTCTTGCCCGTCTGGCACAGAGTCATCTACAAGGTTGGGAATCTCCAGCATAAGCTCTTTTAGCCTAGATTCAATGACATTTAGTCTTTCGTCAAGCTCTTTAATCTCTTGATTTTTTGCCTGCATACTGATAATTAAGTCATCACAGTTTTGTTTGTTGCGCTTTAAGGCGGCAATTTGAGCGCTAACTTGATTCTTTTCCGCCTTTAATATCTCTACACCCCTTATTGAAGCTCTGCGCTCAGAAGCAAGGCTAGACACTTCTTCAAGGTCAATCTTGCTATTTCTTTTTGCGAGTTTTTCCTTAACAAGCTCAATATTGTCACATACAAATCGTAAATCTAACATATATACCTCTACAAATAATATTAACCAATTTATTACATATAATCATACAACGAAAACTAAAAAAAAGCAATAAATATGCTTATTGCTTTTATGCTGTCATAAATTAATAATTTGGATATTTACTTTTTAGGATAATCTTGTAAAAAATGGCTTTTAACCCCATCTTTTTTCCAAGCGATACAGGTGTTTAGATTGATGTTTTGAACGCAATTAAAAATGTTGTCACCAACGCGCGGATTGTCTTCTTTTAGTTTTTTTACTAGTATTTTCATCTCTTGACGCTTGCTATCGCCAACGCCGTCTTTACACTTTTCTATATCTTCTGTAAACCGGCATGCACACCTTAAAAAGCGTAAATTATTATGATTTTGCCAATTTATGATATCTTTTTCCTTAACTTTGTATAAAGGACGAATAAGCTCCATGTTTTCAAAGTTTGCGCTTATTAGCTTTGGCATCATGCTCTGCACTTGCCCATTATAAAATATGCCCATAAGGATTGTTTCCACAACATCATCAAAATGATGCCCTAACGCTATCTTATTGCAACCCAAACTCTTAGCTTTGGAATATAAGAACCCTCTTCTCATTCTTGCGCAAAGGTAGCATGGATTATTGTCTACCTTAGTAACTATTTCAAAAATATCGCTGTCAAAAATGGTGATAGGTATATTAAGGAATTTGGCGTTTTCAACAATAAGCTCATAATTTTCTTTATTGTAGCCTGGATTCATGCAAAGGTAGACAAGATCAAAACGCTTATTGCCATGCTTTTGCAACTCTTCCAAACATTTAGCAAGCAACATGCTGTCTTTACCGCCCGATATGCAAACTGCTATCTTGTCATTTTCATCTATAAGATCATATTCTGCAACAGCTTTAACAAAGGGTCGCCAAATTGTTTTGCGATAAGTGGTTATTATACTTCTTTCTGCTTCTTTATATTTATCCATATTCTCCTTTAGTTTACGCTAATATTATACAAACTAAATGAGCATTACGCAATAAACTTAAGCATTAAATTATTATTGTTGCGCCCACCTATGAGCGTGTGATAAAATATTATTAATATTTAAGGCGGTAAAGTATGAAAAAGTTATTAATTACGCTATTATTAGTAGCATTTTGTGTAAGCTTATTTATTCCAGTTAATGTAAGCTATGCAAACAGCGGTCCTATGAGGCGTCAAACCAAAAACAAATACCTTGAGCTTTTGCCAATAGACGATGACGATATTTCAGTAAAAAGCGAAGTTTTAACCTTTGATTTTACAAAGGAGCAAAAAAATGCCTTTTATAATTCTCCCATTAGCCAAACTACTGCAGTTTACGATATGAGAAATGCAAATAATGATAAACAAGTAACTATGGGCTTTCCCCTTATTACCACAATAGAGGCATTTAAAGAGTGGCAAGCTAAGATAACGCTAGACGATAGCGAGGTATCTTTTACTCCCCATTACGCCTCAGCGCCCAAAGATATAGAAAATCTTACTTTTGAACAGGCGCTTAGCGGCATAAACCAAATAGAAAAAGCAGACATAGAGCAAGTAGGAGTTTTACATAAAATTAATTTAAGGGATGTCAAAGATGCTACTTTTGTGGAAGTAAACATAACTTTTAATAAAAATTCAAAAGTTATATTTGATGCGTCAGGAATGAGCATACGGCAAAACTCTCAAAATACCGATATCTATCATTTGTCGCTAGAGCATAGAACAACCAATATATCTATTTTCGACAAAGATAATATATACTTTTATGTCATTGGCGACAATGCTATCGATATAAATGTAAACAAGCTTGACTCTGGCAGAAAGAAAATAGGCGCATACAATGTAAGTGAAGTTATGAAAATTACTAGCGTCAAGCTAAAAGACTTTATTTTATCTCTTAGAGAAGATATGAGCCTTTCTGAAGTTGATTACGCCGCAGTAAAGCTTTTAGAAGATAAGGACTCTATTATTTTATCAGAACAAGATTTATTAAACCTCATTTTTGGTACAGAGTGCCTTATACTTCTAAGCTATACAGTTATGCTAAAAGGCAATAACCAGCCTAACATTTTAAGCGTAAGCTATGCCCTAGACGGTGGATATTCTGCCTACTACAAGCCTACATTATACACCTATAACTATATATCTAGCCCTGCAAAAAGCTGGGCGTCATTTGGCTCAATTACTATAAATATTTTAACAAACAAAGACAATCCTTATGTTATAGACGCAAACCTTGATTTTACCAAAGTATCGGATTTGGAATACCAATACATAGGCACTGGCATACCAAAGGAAAACATTAGGTTTTCTGTTTGCGCAAGTGAAAACCCAGTATACGATAAGTGGGCAGGCAGTATTTTTAATGTAAGGAAATTAATAAAGGTTGCAGTTATTGGCGTTGTTATACTTATTGTAGCAATATTTGCAATAAAGGGAACAATAATTTTAGTAAAAAAACAAAAGGAAAAGGATAAAGATGAAAATAATACCTAAAGGAATAAAGATAGGGCACGCATCGAATGAATTTACAGGAGTTACGGCAATTATATGCCAAGACGGTTGCGTAGGCGGCGCAAGCGTAAAAGGGGGCGCGCCCGCAACACATGAAACTGACCTGTTGAGAAATGAAAAGGCAATGCAAAAGATAAACGCAGTTGTGCTATGCGGCGGCTCAGCTTATGGGCTTGGCGCAACATCGGGGGTTATGGAGTATTTGAGAGAGCAAAAAGCTGGGTATAAGGTGGCGGATAAAGTAGTGCCAATAGTTTGCGGAGCAGCAATTTTTGACCTTAATGACACAAAGTACCATTATCCTGATTTAGACATGGGATATAAAGCGGCGCAAAGCGCAACTGAAGATAACATTATATCAGGCAAAGTTGGCGCAGGCACGGGAGCGACGATAGGCAAGATAAGGGGAATAAAACATGCAGACAGCGGCGGACTTGGAATAGCTACAGTAAAAGTGCAAGGCATAACTATTACCGCTGTCGTTGTGGTAAACGCGCTTGGCGATGTTTACAACTTAAAAGGAGAGATAATAGCAGGAGCTAGAGATATTAAAGGCAATTTCTTAAATACTGAAAAAACCATTTTAGATGGCGATTATTTGCGTCTTATAATGGGGACAAATACCACAATAGGTTGCTTAATCACTGATGCAAAGCTTACCAAGGTGCAGGCAAATAAACTTGCCGTTATAAGTCATAACGGTCTTAGCCAAAACATAAAACCAGTTGCCACAGATTATGATGGAGATACTATGTTTTGTCTGGCAAATGGCAAGAAAAAACCCCTTAATTTTATGTTGCTTGAAGTTGGCGCGGTGCAAGCAGTGCGCCTTGCTGTAGAAGACGCAGTAAAAAAAGCTGATTAATATAATATGGATTTAGAATAAAGTAAAAACCACCTTAGTTAAAGGTGGTTTATTGTTTTTGGTGGGAACAATAGGGCTTGAACCTATGACATCTTGCTTGTAAGGCAAGCGCTCTCCCAGCTGAGCTATGCTCCCATTATGGTGACCCCACCGAGAATCGAACTCGGGTTACCGCCGTGAAAGGGCGGTGTCTTAACCGCTTGACCATGGGGCCATAATTTATGAACTTGGTAGCGGCGGTCAGATTCGAACCAACGACCTGCCGGGTATGAACCGGCCGCTCTAACCAACTAAGCTACGCCGCCATAGTGTTTTTAGTGGTAGCGGGGGCAGGATTTGAACCATACGACCTCCGGGTTATGAGCCCGACGAGCTACCAGACTGCTCTACCCCGCGTTAATTATAATGCTTTATAAGAATAATATATATTTATCCATTTGTCAACTGTTTTTTATGTCAAAACTAAAAATCTAATTCTTTTAGCTTATTTGATAATCTGACATAACAAGTGCAGCTAAAGTTTTATTTTCTTCATTGTCTAGCAATGTATATATTGTGTAAAGGGTATTGCTAATATGCTTAATTCCCTGTCTTTTTAAACCTTGATAATAAATTTCTTTATCTACAAAGGGGCCTTTTAGATTAAAATGATAGCAATACAAGATATATAGCATATCATCTAGCTTATATATGTATCGCAGAGCATTAGCTATAACTGCCTTGGGATGCGCATTAAAGTATAATGTAATTTGCGATAAAAAACTTTCCATTATTTAATTATAACACATTTATTATTCCTTGTGTCAATATAGCTTTTTAAAAACATTGGTAAAATTTTGTTGCAGATAAAAATCTTAATGTATGTATTACTGTTAATATTGAAATAATATTGGTTATAGTATATAATTGTATTATTGTAGCATGACATTTTGCTAAGATGGAGTATTTATTTAATGAGTAAATTAATAAAGTTTGAGTCAGGACTAAGGCTGGTGGTAGAGAGATTACGAAATACACGCAGTCTTTCAATTGGTGTATTTGTAGGTGTTGGCAGTTTATATGAAACAAAAGACAACAACGGAATATCCCATTTTATTGAACATATGTTTTTCAAAGGCACTAAAAAACGCACAGCTTTTGACATTGTAAGCCAGCTAGAAGACATTGGCGTAAATATAAACGCATACACTTCAAAAAACATAACGGCATATCACACATCAGGTTTAAGTGACTTTGCAGAAAATTGTACAGAGATATTAAGCGACATCTATTTTAATTCTAATTTTGACGAAGAAAGTCTGCAAAAAGAAAAAGCCGTAGTGTTAGAAGAAATTAAGATGAGCCATGACGACAATGAGGACAGATGTCTAGAAAATTTAGTTAGCGCGCACTATGGCCCATCGCGCTCTATTGCTTATCCTATTTTGGGTACGGCGGAAAACATAATGAGCTTTGATAAAAGCGCAATAGATGACTTTATGTCAAAGTATTATATCCCAGAAAATACCGTAATTAGCATGGCTGGGGATATTACCATAGAAAAAGCTACAGAACTAGTTAAAAAATATTTTGAAAAAAATATAGAAAAAGCAAGCTACCAAAAGAGAAAATTCCAAAGGATTAAACCCAAAAGTAGGTATGCTCAAGTAGTTAAAAACGACTGTCAGCAAGCCCATGTAGCGCTTAGTTTTCCAGCGCATGGATTAAAGAGTAAAAAACATATTCTAAATGGCATATTTTGCGGTATGCTAGCTGGCGGAATGAGCAGCAGGCTCTTTCAAAGGATAAGAGATGAGCTTGGCTTAGTTTATACTATTTATGCCGCGCCAATTGCATATGTTGACGATGGATACTTTTATATTTATTTTGCAACAGACCCAAGTCAAGTGCCGCTAGCTATAAGCGAAATCAAAAAAATACTAGACGATATTAAGCAAAATGGTTTTACAGATGAAGAGCTAGAGAGAGTTGCAGTGCAAACAAGAACAGCTTATATCCTTTCCAAAGAGCAGTCAATGTCAGTTATGCGGGCAAATGCAAGGAGTATGGTTTTGCTTAATAGACGATACAATGTAAACAAGCAATTAAAAGAACTTGAGCAAATAAATCAAGACAAAGTAAAAGAATTTATTGATTTTGCTTTGGATTATGACAAAGTCAGCATAAGCTATGTTGGCAAAAAACCTGATTTTAACGCTTACAATTTATTTATGAACAAGGAGCACTAATGCCTAAGATAGGGTTTTATTTTAGAGCTATGACCAAAAGAAAAAAACTGGTATTGTTAAGAACGGCTATTCTTATTGCGCTTACTATACTTATGATAGTAAAAGTAACAAAGGCTGTGCTAATAGGCGTTTTTGGCTATATGGCATATGGATACTTAGCAATATCTTATATTTTCTTTGTGATTGATCTAATAAAAAAAGGCAAGTGGAAAAAGGTTGCGCCCAAAAGGCGCGCGCTTTTTGTGGCTGCTTTTTTTAGCATAATAATAACTTTACATATTGCCTTTTTGAAAGAGGCGGTTTCCCTTGGCTTTTCCAGTTATATAGCAGAAGTTTATAATGTTGCATCTTTTGGCGGCGTAGTTATGAGTTTAATTAGCGCTCCTATTGTGCTTCCTTGCAAATACATCGCAAGCACCATTATATTTTTTGCGCTAAGCGTTACATTATGCTTTTTTGTGGTTGCGCCTTATATTTTTGTAAATAACAAAAAAGATACAAAGATCAGAAAGATAAGTCAAAACAAAGAGCAAGTCCCAAGAGAAAAGCAAGAATTTTTATCTAGGCTAAAGGCAGGCGGAGAAAAAGAAGAAATAGCGCTTGATCCCAAAGAAGAAGCTGGCAAAAAGCTTTTTGGCAATGATTACTTGCACCCAGATATCCCAAAACAAGAAGAACTTTTGCCTCCTAATCTTATAGACCCTAAAGAGATAAAAAGCGACTATCATATAGTTGACGACATAGAAGCTGTAAAGCTTAAGCCCGACGCAAAATTTTATAGCAATAACTATCTAAGGAGCAATGCTGCAAAGCGCAGAAAAGAAGCTGCTAGCAAGTTAGAGCTTGGAAATAACGATTTTTACCGCAGCTTGTATAATAAAGATGACGAAATCACCATTAAAGAAGAAATAAAACCTACTTTACAAATGACAGATTATACACCTTGCGAAATTCTTTATGACGATACAATAAACGATGATGATATTGAAAAAGAAAATGAAGAAATAGTTTTTGATTTAGAACAAGATATCTCAAGTGAAGAAATTATAAATAAAGAAGATAAAAAAAGTGTTGTTGAGTCTATAAAAGAGCAAGAAAACCTTGAGCCTATACAAGAAAAGCTTACACTAAAAAGACCTTATAGATATCCCTCTAAAGATAAGTTTGTAGACCACAGTTCAAAGGCCAAAGGATTTGTGCCTTATGTTGATAATTTAGATGAGCTTAGAGATGTAATTGAAGTTAAGTTAAAAAATTATAACATAGAAGCAAGGCTAGTTGACGCAATTAAAGGACCTACTATTACAAGATGCATAGTAGAGCTTGACGATAAGTGTCCAATAAGTAGAGTTATGTCTGCAAAGCCTGACATAAACAGACTGCTTATGACAAAGCAAGAAATTACCATCTTGCCCCAGCTTGACGACAGCCCTTATTTTGGCATAGAAGTGCCAAATAAATCAAGGGGAATTGTAAGCTTTAAGGAAATAATCTCTAGCAGAGAGTACGCAGATGCAAAAGGTGAAATTATAATTGCGCTTGGCAAGACAGCGGAAGGCAGAATTTTAGTTGAAGATTTGGCAAAAATGCCCCATGCCCTTATTGCAGGCGCGACAGGCAGCGGCAAAAGCGTATGCATAAATGTAATTTTGGCAAGCATACTGTGCAGATATTCTCCCCAAGAAGTAAAGCTAATGCTAATAGACCTTAAAAGAGTGGAAATGGAGCTGTTTTCCGGGTTGCCTCATATGCTAGTTGAAAAACCGCTTAGCGATGTTGGCGAAATTATGAATGCGCTAAAATGGTTAAGAGAAGAAACTGAAAGAAGATTTATTGCTTTTACAGATGTAAACGCTAAAAAACTAAGCGAATACAATAAGCTTGTTGGCAAGGAAAATAGATTGCCAAGAATTGTGGTAATTATAGATGAAGCAAGCGAACTTATGACAAATTCTCAAGTAAGAAAACAAGTGGAAGCTAGTTTAAGCAGTTTAGCTAGGATAGCAAGAGCAGCTGGCGTACACCTTGTTTTTGCCACACAAAATCCCGTTAAGGAAGTTATTACTAATGAAATTCAAAACAACTTAAATACAAAGATTGCGTTTGCCGTAGGCGACTATAATCACAGCATGGTAATATTTAAGGCAAAAGGCGCAGAAAGCTTGCTGGGAAATGGCGATATGTATATAAAGCGCGGCAAGGATATGGTAAGGGGACAATGCGCTTTTATTAGCACAGAAGAAGTAGAAGGCATAGTAAATGACATAAAGGAAAACAACGACATTGACTTTGACTATGAAGCAATAGACAAAATTTTGCGCGGCAACAAAGATGAGCAGCAAGTTTATCAGGTGGCTAGTGGCATGATGGTTAATGAAACAGACACAAAAGCTGACGCTAAAGCAGACGCACAGGAAGAGCTTTTAAAACAAACATTAAAGATATGCGTAGAGAGCGGCAGAGCAAGCTGTTCCTTAGTGCAAAGAAAACTGCAAAAAGGTTATAACACCATAGCAAATGTTATGGATTATATGGAAAGCAAGGGCTGGGTAACTGAGCCTATTAATAACAAACGCACTTTGCTTATCACAAAAGAAGAGTTTTATAAGATGTATCCTGATATGCTTGAGGATAACAATATATAAGGAGTAAAGCAATTAAGCTATAGATAACCACCGAATGAAGATAGGAATGATTTCGCTTGGGTGCGACAAAAACCGAGTAGACAGCGAAAATATGCTATATTTGCTGCAAAGCGCAGGGCATACCTTAGTTGACGACGCTAAAGAAGCAGAAATAATTATTATAAACACTTGCGCTTTCATAGATGAGGCAAAAAAAGAAACTATAAATACAGTTTTAGAGATGTCCAAGCTTAAAGAGCAAAACTTGCAAAAACTTGTAGTGACTGGTTGCTTTGCTCAAAGATATAGAAGCAATGTAAACTTTCCCGAAGTTGATTTGTTTTTAGATATAGCTGAAGAAAAAGATATCGTGCATCATATAGACACTTTAATAGGCACAAAGGCAAATGCAGAAAAAACTTATGCAAAAGGCAGAGTGCTTACAACGCCTGCGCATTATGCATACCTAAAGATAGCTGATGGCTGCAATAACGCTTGCTCTTATTGTGCTATACCGTCTATAAGAGGCAAGTATATCTCTACACCAATAGAAGAACTAGTAAGTCAAGCTAAAGACCTATTAGAGCAAGGAGTTAAAGAGCTTATACTAGTTGCGCAAGACACTACAAATTATGGCATTGACCTTTATAAAGAAAGAAAGCTTCTAGACCTTTTAAAAGAGCTAGTAAAGCTTGACTTTTGGAAAATTCGCATACTTTATACCTATCCTGAACTTATAGATAATGAGCTTTTAACATTTATAAATAAAGAGGACAAAATTGCAAAGTATCTAGATATACCTATGCAGCATATTGACGACAACATACTCAAGAAAATGAATAGAAGAAGCAGCCAGTCAAGCCTAATAACGCTTGTAAAAAATATTAGAGAAAATTTTGCTGACATCAGTATAAGAAGCACTTTTATTGTGGGATTTCCTTATGAGAGTAAAAGTGAATACAAAAACCTAGAAAAATTTATAGATGGCACATTTGACTATGCTGGTTTTTTTATCTATTCGCCAGAAGAAGGGACAAAAGCTTATGGTTATGGCAAAAGAGCAAATAGCCTAACTTGCAAAATAAGAAAAAACCTCCTTGAAAAAAATTCAAAGCAAACAACTATATTAAGGCAGCAAAAATACATAAACACAATTTGCCAAGTTATCTATGAAGGTATAGATTATGAAAGACAATGCTTTTTTGGCAGAACGGAGTATCAAGCGCCGCAGGTTGACACTAAGGTATATTTCACATCGGATTTTCCTTTGGATATAGGCAATATCTATAATGTATATATAGAAAAAGCAGACTTTAATCTGTACGGAAAAACCGTTAAATAAGGGGGCAAAAGATGCGAGTGTTCCGTTGTTATGGAGATAAAAGCGCCATAGAAAGAAGGCTAAAGGAAGTAAAGAGAGGTATAAGTGCAATGATTGTAAACAATTGTATGGACAATGGCGTTTACTTAGAAAACATTGACGATAGCGATTA
The DNA here is from genome assembly GCA_012520515.1 of Clostridiales bacterium. Taxonomy (GTDB): domain Bacteria; phylum Bacillota; class Clostridia; order Christensenellales; family DTU072; genus CAG-1782. The sequence continues at coordinate 27,131 of JAAYOD010000019.1, read as the reverse complement.
TTATGATATTTTAGAAGAGCTTGATGATATTATCTATAATGATACCGATGTATCGCTAGAGGAAACCTTTGTGTCCTTTCTTAACAATAATGACCTTACTGTGGCGGTGGCGGAAAGTTGCACAGGCGGTATGCTTAGCGCAAGTTTAGTATCGGTTAGTGGAGTAAGCAAAGTTTTTTATGAAGGCGTTGTGACATACAGCAACCAGTCAAAAATAGACAGACTTGGGGTAAGCTATGATAGCTTAGAAGAGTATGGCGCGGTAAGTGAGCAAGTGGCTAAAGAGATGGCTTTTGGACTTATAGATAACGAAATTGATATTGCCATTTCTACTACTGGTATAGCAGGGCCAGATGGCGGAACTATGCAAAAGCCAGTTGGGCTTGTATATATAGGCATAGCTAGCACAAGGTGCGAACCTTTTGCTATTAAGACTATGTTTTCTGGCACTAGAGAACAAATTAGAAGAAGCGCAAAAAATGCAAGTCTATTTTACGCGCTGCAATTTTTAAGAGAAAATTATTAATTCAATAAGAATATACACAAAAGGAGTAATCATGAAATTAGAAGACAAAAAAAAGGCGCTAGACATAGCTATAGCCCAAATTGAAAAAGAGTTTGGAAAAGGTTCTATCATGTCGCTTGGCGATGGCACTATGGTAGATGTTGATATTATACCGACAGGCTGTCTTGCCCTTGATGTAGCGACAGGAATAGGTGGCGTTCCAAGGGGAAGAATTGTAGAAGTTTATGGCCCAGAATCTAGCGGTAAAACAACGCTTGCCCTTCACATGATTGCCGAAGCGCAAAAGCTAGGCGGCATTGCTGCATTTATAGACGCAGAACATGCGTTAGACCCTGTTTATGCTGCAAATTTAGGCGTTGACTTAAAAAATCTCTATGTGTCACAGCCAGATAATGGCGAACAAGCTTTAAATATTACTGAAGAGCTTGTAAAAAGCGGAAGCATAGATATTTTGGTGGTAGACAGCGTAGCTGCGCTTACGCCAAGGGCAGAAATTGAAGGAGATATGGGCGATAGCCATGTAGGATTGCAAGCGCGTCTTATGAGCCAAGCATTGCGAAAACTCACAGGCGTTGTAAAAAAGAGCAACACTTGCGTTGTTTTTATAAATCAATTGCGGGAAAAGGTTGGAGTTATTTTTGGCAATCCCGAAACGACAGCAGGCGGCAAGGCGTTAAAGTTTTATGCAAGCATGCGCTTTGATGTAAGGCGGGCAGAGTCCATTAAGGCGGGAACAGAAATTACTGGCTCAAGAACAAGAGTAAGGGTGGTAAAAAACAAAATGGCCGCGCCTTTTAAGCAGTGCGAATTTGACATAATGTTTGGCACAGGCATATCAAAATACGGTTGCATTTTGGACCTTGCTGTCGAAAATGGACTTATCCAAAAAACAGGAAGCTGGTTTAGCCATGGCGCAGAAAGGATAGGGCAAGGCCGTGAAAAAGCCATAACTTACCTTAATTCAAACGCTGAAATTGCAGATAGTTTAGAAGCTGAACTTAGGAAAAAACTTGGATTAAATAAAGTAGACAAAAAATAATATTTTTATTAGGCAAAGAAATTTTGTGGCAAACAAAGGGTGTTGACTTTGCTATAAGAGTATTATATAATTAATTGTTGTAATGTCGTGAGCGAACGCACGGTATTTACAGCAGTGAAAATTTGAAAATTGAATAGGAGGTAAAAATGTTAAGCAGTCTTATTGCTGTGACAAACAGCGTACTGTATGCAATATTTGTTCCTCTAATCTTAGTGTCATTGGGTATCGGCGCATTTTTGGCGCTGTGGATATACAAGAAGACGGTAGAACGAAGAATTGGAGATTCCAGAACGGAAGCTGCAAGGTTGCTTGATGAAGCAAGATTAGAAGCAAAATCATTGCGTAAAGAGGCTCTTTTGGAAGCAAAGGAGGAGCAATTAAGACTGCGTAACGAGTTTGAAAGAGAAAGCAAACAAAGACGCTTAGAGATTGCCAAGCAAGAAGCCAGAATTAACCAAAAAGAAGACATGATTGATAAAAAAGAAAGTGTCATCGAAGGTAAAATGGAACTTATAGAAAAAACAAAGTTGGCAATTGAAGAAAAAGAAAGACAGCTCAAAGAAATGGAAGAAGAGCTGGGAAAGAAAAACGAAAAAATGCTAGAAGAGCTTGAAAAGGTAGCAAACCTTACCTGCTCCGAAGCAAAAGAAATCCTTATTGCGCAAATTACAGAGGACGCTCAAAAAGATGCGGCGCTACTTGTAAAAGAGATTGAAGCTAAAGCAAAAGAAGATGCCGAAAAACGCGCTAAAAACATAGTCGGACTAGCTATACAAAGGTGCGCGGTGGACCATGCGGCAGAAACTACTGTTAGCGTAGTCGAATTGCCTAGCGAAGAAATGAAAGGGCGCATAATTGGCCGAATGGGCAGAAACATCAAATCTTTAGAGAGTGTAACAGGCGTAGATATCATAATAGACGATACCCCTGATGTAATTACATTGACGGGATTTGACCCGGTAAGGAGAGAGATTGCAAGGTTGACTTTGCAAAAGCTAATTAGCGACGGCAGAATACACCCAGGCAGAATTGAAGAAGTTGCCGAACGCGTAAGAAAGGACATTGACAGCCAAATAAAAGAAGCAGGCGAACAAGCTGTATTTGATGCAGGACTGTTTGGAGTACACCCTGAGATTGTAAAGCTTTTAGGGCGCATGAAGTACCGTACAAGCTATGGGCAAAATGTGCTAAAGCACAGCTTAGAAGTGTGCTATTTGGCAGGACTTATGGCGCAAGAGCTTGGCGCAGATATAAAAGTTTGCAAAAGAGCAGGGCTGTTGCATGACCTTGGCAAATCAGTAGACCACGAATATGAAGGCACACATGTGCAAATAGGAGTGGACATTGCCAGAAAATACAGAGAAAAAGAAGATGTCGTCCACGCAATTGCAGCGCACCATGGCGATATTGAAGCAACAACTATTGAAGCGATTATTGTGCAGGTGGCAGACGCTATAAGCGGAGCAAGGCCAGGCGCAAGGAGAGAATCGCTGGAAAATTATGTAAAGCGTCTAGAAAAACTAGAAAGTCTAGCAAACTCGTTCGCAGGAGTTGAGCAGTCATATGCTATTCAAGCGGGTAGAGAAATTAGAGTAATTGTAAAGCCCGAACAAGTAGATGACGCAAAGACAGTATTCTTAGCAAAAGACATAGCAAAGAAGCTAGAGTCAGAACTGGAGTATCCCGGACAGATAAAAGTAAATGTCATAAGGGAAATGCGCAGTGTAGAATACGCAAAATAAGATAATCTTAAAAATTTAAAAGAGCAAAGCTAATTTTTGGCTTTGCTCTTTTTTTATTAGTTCATCTATTGTATATTTTGCTTGCATTTAATCAATTGTTTACTTATAATATGCGTAAAGCGTGAATATCACTAAAACAGGAGAAAAAATGACAAAATTTGATATAGAATTAGTGGGAAAGATAGGCTCAATGGCGCTTATAAACAAAGAGCATGACGATATTGATTATAACATCATAGCAAGTATATCTAGACAGCTTAAGCCAGGTATTATTTGGGTAACTAGCGGCGCTGCAGAAATTGGCAGGCTTGACTATATTAAGAGAAATGGCAGTGAGCTTCATGGTGACATAAATCAAATAAAAGCCGATTATTCAGCGCAAGGCCAAAGCATATTGCTTGCAAATTATAGACAGTTTATGGATAGCAGATATAGCTTACGACAGCTGCTAGTTGAGCATTATCACTTTAATGATGACGCCAAGAAAAATCACCTTACTGAAATGCTTTTAAGGTGTCCTAGTCAAGGCGCTATCCCCATTGTAAACTACAATGACCCTGTAAGCGACGAAGAAGTTAGAAAGCTTGAGATAAAGTCGCTAAAATCAAAGCGCAGCAAAGTTGTAGAATGCGTAGACAATGACGAAACAGCGAGTCAAATAGCATTGCTTGTAAAGCCAAAATACTTAGTAATCTTAACAAGCGCAAACGGAATTTATACCGATAAAAACAACAGCAACACGCTAGTTAGAGAAATATCGGGGAAAGATATCTATGAACTTATAGAAAATATAGAGCATTATCAAAATTATTGCGATGGCGCATCGCGTGTAGGCGCAAACGGGGCAAGAGCTAAGCTAGAGTATATAAAAGAACCTGCAAAAAACGGTACAACTATCTATATAGCAAATAGCAAATATAAGCTAGACGATATAGTAAAAGGCATTGCGCCCTCTACAAGAATAGGACTTTAAGAAGATAACAAGCAACAAAAAAAAGGGATTGGCTTTACGCCATCCCTTTTTTTATAATTACTTTATTTTACTTTGTTCTTTTTATGCCTAAATCTTTAGCAAGTTTATTTATTTTCTTTTCCGCTCTCACGGTGTTTTCTTTAGCTTCTTTATTAGTAGAAGAACTCCATTTAGAATAAGCTTTACTGCTTACAGCCTCTTCTACTGCAGATTCGATATCGTCTCTAAAGCTGGCATCTTCAAGGTCTAGTTTTGCGTCAATTCCTAGCGCCCATACTCCGTCCTCTAAATCTACTAAATCAACATTGTTAAAGGGCATAAAGCTAATCATAACAATATGAAGACCATAAGAAGTAAATGCATTTCTTATAGGCTTTCCGCCATCAAATTTACCATCTTCAATGTAGTCTATATAAAGCTCTTTAGCTGCATTTGGGAAATCGTTGCCATCGTAACTATGTTCTATGTCGCCCATTGCCACAAAGTAGCCAAGTTTACTCTTCATAGAGCCGCCATCGTCATTGTACCAAGTCATATACTCTTTGAAAACATCAAGCTTTTCTTGATAGGTATCAGCTTGAGTTAAATCATTTTCCAAAGAAGCGTATACAGTTTTTACCTTTTCTTCTAAGAATTGCTCTTCTAGCGTAAGCGCGTTGCCATCTTCGTCAAACAGCTTAGGATTGCCATCAGTGTCTAACACAACATAGTAAGCTTCTTGTAAAGAATCGCCGCTCTCTTCATTGTAGTTTTCATTGCTCTTATTTGTGTTTAGCAAGCCAACATCTAAAATAAGGCGCAACTTTTCTGCTTTAATATCATCTTCATCTTTCAAGTCTTTAGTGACAAACCTATCAATAATGGTCTTTATAGCATCGTCAAACTTGAAAAGCACATGAGTTATATAAAACATATCTATAGTGTATGTGTTATCTTCATTTAGCGTAGCATAAGTGCGTGTTTGCTCATTGCCGTCAGAGTCAGTGTAGGTGTAGGTTGTATTTAACATCGCTTCCAAAGGAATATAAAAGCAAGATGACAAGTCAGAGTTTATGTCTTTAGCAAACTTATCTATTTGCTCTTTATAGCTTAAAATATCATACTCTTCTTTTTGTTTTTTAGCTAAAATGGCGTACTGGCTTTGCAATTTTGCGTCATCAATGGGGTCTTTCCTTAAAGCTTCTTGTTTTAGCTCATGCTTAAGCACATCTAGTATTGCGCTTTCAAAACTGCTTTTATAATAATGTCCTAGTCCATTATAGGGGTCTTTTTCTTGCGTAAAGCCAATAAGCGCATTTTTCTTTTCTTCTCTAAAGCGGCGGTACGCATCTCTTGTAGCATCATCAAGTCCTTGAGGCGCAATATCAAATAGCTGTCCTTTTTCCACAAACTCCTTTTGGTCGGCGTCGTCATTGTCAAAAGCAGTAAAATATCTATACAGGTTTAATATCTCCTGGCTTTCGTCGTCCTCTTCTTCATTTTCTTGGTCTGCTGGAGAAAAGCTAGTGCGTGGGTTAATTACCTTGTAGCTTGCTTCTACGGCATGGGACTTATAAGCAGTGACTTCCTTTGTGGTTTTTTTGCCCTTCTCATCAGTTTCTTCTTCAGTGGTAATATAAGGCTCTTCATAAACTGACTTTATAAGTTTATTGGTAATGTGTGGATTAGAGCTTTTATTTTCTTCATCTTCCTCTGTGGCAAAACTGTCTTCACCAACTGGTAAGTAGGCAATAAAGTCTTCTTCGCCATCTTTTACCATGGTAAGCTTAAAAAACACTTTTTTATAGTCTACTTGTGGCTCTGTGTCTGCTGAAACTTCAGAGAGATAAAAGCCATCTTGATACTCACCGTCATCATTAAGCTTTGCAAAAATTACGCCATCTTCTTCAGCAATTTTAAAGCCTGCTGCATAGTGCGCGGCAATATCTTCTTTTACCGCCGTTATGCTAAGCTCTCTTGTCTCTTTGTTATAATCTTCCACATATTGCTCAATTGAACTTATAAAGCTTTCATTGGTGGTAGCTATATATGAATATCTTTCAGCTATGGTAAGCAGTCCTTCAGCGGTGATTTTATCGCCATGCACTGCTTTATATTCTGGTGTAAAGTAATACATAGCCTGACGCCTTTCTTTTGTGGCATTGTCCATAAGATATTCCATGGCTTGAAGAATTTGATATTTTTGCGACTCTAGGCTATCTAAACTGCTTTCAAAAACATCGACAGGGTCATATTGCATATTGTAGTTGGAATATAGATAAATAACATAATTAATGTAGCTCATAAGTTCGCTTCGCGTAATTGTAAGCTGCAGTGTTTGTTTTGGAAAATACTCATTTCCCTTATACTCATAAGAAATGGTGGATAATACAGAGTTTGCCACTCTCTCTTCATTTTCCTTAACAAAAGTGCACCCTGTAAACAAAATACCTGTAACAAGCGCCAATAACAATAGTAGAACTACTAGTTTCGTTTTCTTCATTATATGCTCCTTAACACAAAGTAAAAGGTGTTAATTTTTATTTGATGTGCCCTGTACTTTGTACACTTATACAAATTACTTCTTATATAACTTGTAAATTGTAAAAATATCATATTAGATTATACTATATAAAGCGTATATTCGCAAGAGTTTTTTTATGTTTAGAGCCTAGCTAACAACAGTTGCTTTTACCAAAAACTCCAACACCATTTTTATACGCCTTGACTGTGGCATATTTTTGCCGTTAAAAATAATGCTGGCAGGCTCAGACGGCACTAAAACAGCGTAGTTGGAAAATTCGCTCACAGCTTGTATTAAAAATTCATTAGCCAAAATTTCATTGTGGTAAAAATATAAAGCAACGCCTTTATTACCGATTATTACTCTTTCAACATTTAAGCTTTGAGCAAGGTTTTTAATTAAGCTTACCCTAATTATGCTAATAACTTCTTTTGGGCACTTGCCATACATAGACTCTAGCTGCATTTGATACTCTCTAGCTTGGCTAAGAGAGCTAAGAGCGCTTACATAGCGGTAAAAACTAACTCTTGCCCTGCTGTCTTTAATATAATCTTCATTTAAGTAAAATTCGCCATCAATACTAAGTTCTATATCTTTCTTTCTTGCCGTAACATTGCCTTTTAATTCATCAATTCCTTCTTTTACCAGCTTTAGATACATATCATATCCCACTTTTTCCATTTGCCCATGCTGTTCACGGCCAAAAACATTGCCAGCGCCCCGAATTTCTAAATCTCTCATAGCAATCTTAAATCCACTTCCTAAGTTAGTGCTATCCATAATTGCGTTTAGGCGTTTTATGGCGTTTTCAGTTAGCACCTTTCCTTCTCTTACAGTAAAATAAGCATAAGCTAGCACATTGCTTCTGCCAACTCTGCCCCTTAACTGATAGAGTTGGCTCAAACCTAAATTATCGGCGTCTATGACAAAAAGCGTGTTTGCGTTTGGCAAATCTATGCCATTTTCAATGATGGTTGTGCTTATTAAAACTTGCGCTTTATTTTCATAAAACTCTCTAATTGTATCTTCTAATTCACTTTCTGGCATTTGCCCGTGCGCAAGCGCAATGTTTATATTCTCATCAAAGAATGAGCGCACCTTTTTGTAAAAATTATTAATGGTTGCAACGCGGTTATACAATATAAAAACTTGTCCACCCCTTGACAATTCTTTATTTACAGCGGTAATTAGCAAGTTATCATTATACTCTGTGACATAAGTTTCAACAGGTAGTCTGTCTTTAGGCGCAGTCTCTAGTACAGAAATATCCCTTATGCCGCTAAGCGCCATATGAAGCGTTCTAGGTATAGGCGTTGCTGACAAGCTAAGGATATTTACTTTATTTTTATACACTTTTAACTTTTCTTTATGCTCTACCCCAAAGCGCTGCTCTTCATCTAATACAAGCAGTCCAAGGTCCCTAAATCTAACATCTCTGCTCAATATCCTATGCGTACCCACAACAATATGCGTTTTGCCCGTTTCTATCCGTTTAAGTACCTGTTTTATCTCTTTTGGGGGTACGAACCTAGAGAGTAAGTCAACTTGAAAATTATATTTGTTGAATCTTGCCAAGATAAGATTGTAGTGCTGTTGAGCTAGGATTGTGGTAGGGGCAAGAATCACCGCTTGCTTATTTTCCATAACTGTCTTAAAAATAGCGCGCAAAGCAACTTCAGTTTTGCCATAGCCGACATCGCCGCAAAGCAGTCTATCCATTATGCGTCCTTTTTCCATATCCTCTTTAATTTCGCTAATGGCAATTAGCTGGTCGTCCGTTTCTGTGTATTCAAAATCCCTTTCCATCTCTTCTTGCCATACGGTGTCGGGCGGATATACATGGCCTTTTTGCTGCATTCGGGACTGATACAAGCTAAGTAGGTCAATCGCCATTGCGCTAATGCTTTCTTTTACTCTTTTTTTTGCGCGTTCAAATTCCGCTCCGCCAATGCGGTGCAAAGTAGGTTTTTCTGCTCCGCTATACTTTTCCAAAGTGTCAAGCTGGTCTGCAGGCAAATAAAGTCGGTCGCCGCCGCGGTATAAAATGACATAATAGTCTTTTATCCCAGAAGAAGTTTCTATTTTTTGTATGCCTTCACTAAGTCCTATGCCATGTTTTTCATGCACTACATAGTCGCCCTTTTCAGGCAGCGTAAACGCCTGTTTTTTAACTGCCATTGACTTAGTGCGTACAGCTTGTCTTGTATAATCTTTTATGCCAATAAGCACTAGCTTTTCAGTTGGATAAATAAACCCATGAGATACATTTCCAACGCAAATGCCAACTAGTTTATCGTCAGAGACACCAATATCCACGGCAAGCATATTTTCTTTAAGCAACTCTTGCAGTTTAATTGCGCTGTTTAAGTCGCTTGCGTATATTCTTACCTTAAAGTCGTTATATTCAAAATTTCGTATGTCGTTAAACATCTCTTTTATGGCAAGATAATATTTAGTTACAGGCTGTGACTTTATTGTAAAAACTTGCTTAACGGTAAAAAGAGTGACATTGCTAGTAATTTTGCCAAACCCAAGCTTAGTAAAAGGAATATCAAAAACTTCTTGTTTGTCAAGCAAGGAATTAGTATGCTCAGGTAATATTTTACCGCTTTCTACCAAATTTTTAACGCGGGCGTTAAAGGAGTTTCTATAAAGCTTAAACTTATCGTCAAGTAGTTTTGTGTCATCAAGAATTACCACACAATCTTTTGGCAAATAATCATAAATGGTGGTAAAAAGATGGCGCATAAACGGCAAAAAGAATGTCATAAGAGAACTGCTTGGCTCTTGTTCAAATGCCTGCATTTGAAAATTTATATAGTCGTTTAGTTTAATGCAAACATTTCTTTTTACTCTTTTTACTTTATTTAGTATGCCAGACACTTCGCTTTGGGGAACTAAAATATCAGATGCTGGCAAAATTTCTACATTTTGAACTTCTGATACGCTAAGCATTGTATCTAGGCTAAATGTACGCATCTTTTCTACATTGTCGCCAAAAAATTCTATCCTTACAGGCAAAGTAGCTCCAAGCGGATATATGTCAAGGATATCGCCCCGCAATGTATAGGTCGCTTGCTCCTCTAGCACTGTTTGGCGCAAATAACCCATTTGGGCAAGTTTGTTTGGCAAAGAGTCTAATTCTATTGTGTCGCCAACTGATATGTTTAGTATATTTTGCTTAAAGATATCTAGCCTTGGAAAAAGCTGCATTAATGCTTCAAGCGATACCACAGCGCCCTTTATATTGCCAGATATAAGCTTATATAAGGCTAAGTTATGGTTATATACGCCGCTTAGGTTTTTTACCTTTCTTGCGATTAGCACATCTTCCTTTTCAGGAATTAGCACAACTTCGCCTGCGCAATATTCACCTATTGCGGCAGCTGCGTTTTGAGCAGAAACAATGTCGCTGCATATATATAAGAATGGTTTTTCTAGCTGACTTGCTATATGATATCTGTTATTTTCAAGAGCATAAAAAACCACGCTGTCTAATTTGTTTGATACAGCGTTTTTAACTTCTAACAGTTTTCCATGGTTTAGGGAAAAGGTTTTATCTAGCATTATTTTATCACATTGCTTTCTCTAAGCAGCTTTTCAAAGTCTTTGGTTTTTATATATTCTTCAATTAACATAGCTAAACTATCTAAATTCTTATTATAAATTTTTTTATCTTCTTCATTTATTTTACTAAGCACATAAGAAACAAGGTCTATATCATTTTGCCCTATACCTATGCGTATACGCTTAAAATCTGTGGTGTTTATATGCTCTATTATGTTTTTCATGCCATTATGAGTGCCGCTAGAGCCTTTTTCTCTTGTTCTTATAGCAAATTTAGGAATATCTATATCGTCATAGATTACAATAAGGTCATCAGCTGATTGCTTATATTTTGCCATCAAGGACTTTACTGCAATTCCGCTAAGGTTCATATATGTATAGGGTTTTGCCAAAATTATTTTTTCCCCTTTTATGCTTTTTACTGCAGTAAGCGATTGGCATTCCGCCTTATTAATTTTTTTGCCCAATCTTTTTGCAAGCGCATCAAGCGCCATAAATCCTAAGTTATGCAAGGTATTTTGATATTGACTTGTGGGATTTCCCAGTCCTACTATCAGCATTTGTTTCTCCTAGATATAAAAAATTCTTTCATAAGGCAAGAACATTCTTCCTGCATTACGCCTTCTTCTACAATAACGCGGTGATTAAAACGGTTGTCTTCAAGCAAATTATATATGCTGCCTGCGCAACCTGTCTTTGGCTCTCTTGCGCCAAACACAAGCTTGCCAAGTCGGCAGTTTATCATAGCGCCAGCGCACATAGCGCAAGGCTCTATTGTAAGGTACATTGTACAATTGTTAAGATATTTTGTGCCAAGAGTTTTCATAGCTCTATCAAGGGCAAGAATTTCGGCATGATGAAGGGAGTTATCGCAATTTTGCTTTGTATTATGGGCAGAAGCTATAATTTTTTCATCGCAAACAATGACACAGCCTATTGGTATCTCTCCATCATTGTAAGCTTTTTTAGCTTGTTGTATAGCTTTCTCCATAAAGGTGTCCAATTTCTTCTCCCATTTGGGCAAGCAACTCTATGCTTCCTGTATGTTTTTTTATAAGGTTATCTAGCTCAGACAGCGGATAAGGATGAGAAAATCTATCTTCTCCCACTTCTATCGTTATACCAAGCCCTTGGTATTTTAGCGCGTAATAATCTTTAAGTCCGCCGACAGAGCCATGGCTTTTTGTAAGCTCATAACCAACAAAGTCAGCGTATTTTTTAGCGTATAGATAGTGATTATAATTATCTCCATATCCCCAGTATACCACTTCGCCTTTGGAATGGTAAGCGGCAACTAGCGGATAATTGTTTTCTAGCACCTTAACAATTGACTTTGTCTCTAACTGGCTCTCTGGCGCGTTGCCTATAAAGTTTTCAGGGGCAGGATAGGTTATGTTTTGCGCGCCTTTTCCCCAGTCTGCGTCAAAGTTGACATTGATATCTACTCCGTTTATGTCAGCTTTCCACAAACTAAAGTCATAGCTTCCGCCATTTAGCTTAAGCAATTTATCTTTAAGGCAATCATCTTTTACAATAGATAATCCGTTTGTAGCTAATAGCACGCCATCTATATTTAGCATAGGGACATAATCTATTGCTATTTTTTTGCGGTATGACGCAAGGAGGTTGTTAAGAAGTATAGTTGTTATATACTCTCTTGCATGCACGCTTGCTACAATAAGCGCTTTAGGCTGTCCTTGTCCAATTCTAACTAGCGGTATTTTATACCCTAGCGTAGTTGTGCCTATAAAGCTAACCTTTCCAAGACTGTTTATTTCCTTTAATAAAGTTTCATATTTCATAGGTAATATACTATTCACTTTGTAAATAATTATACCTAAAATAGCTATTTATGATATGTAAGATTGTTATTTATAGCTATTGCGCGATAAATTTGTTCACTAAGTATAACGCGCATAAGCTGGTGGGGGTAGGTTATTCGTCCAAAGCTAACGCTTAAGGTAGCTATAGATTTTACACTAGCGTGCAACCCATGACTGCTTCCTATTATTATAGAAAACTCACTTATACCATTTATCATTTGCGCGCTAAAAATTTTAGCAAACTCTTCACTTGTAACTAGTTTTCCTTTTATATCGGTTACAATTACAAAGCCCGACGCATTTTTTAGTATAGTTTGCCCTTCATCTTGCAAGGATTTGCCTTCAGCAACTTCCACAATTTCTATTTTAGCGTACCTTGATATTCTTTTTACATACTCTTGTATTGCCATAGTCCAATACTTTTCTTTTAGCTTGCCTACGGCAATAATTTTGATTTTCATCGCCACAATCCCCAAATAAAAGTAAATATTGTGGTGACAATTCCTAAGCCAGCTGCGCCATACAAAAAGGCGTACTCATGCCACTTAGCACGCAATTTAAGCTCTTTTTTTGGTGTGGAAAAGCCAAACAAGTCATTTAAAGGTTCTAAATTGCTGCCAGTTGGCGTATAGGTGTAAACGCTGTCCACTTGACTAGGTGCTTCTTTTATACTATCTTTCTTTATGCTGTCGCCAATATATTTAAGCAATAAAACTATTGCAAATCCACAAATTACAAAGCTAATCATAGCAACTAAAAAGTTGGAATTGACAAAAGCATAAAACTTATCTTCATAATAAGAAATTATGCCGCCTTTTTGGTGTGAGTAGCCGCTAAGGACGCTAAATAAATTATTCATAAAATGCACAATAACGCCTGGTATTATGCTCTTTGTTTTAACAGCTAAATAGCTAAGCACAAGGCCGCCTACGAAGGTGTATCCCGTTTGCACAATATTTTGGTGCGCAAGCGCAAAGAGTATAGCCATATAAATAATTTTTGTTCTATCTTCTTTTATGTCGTCAAAAAGGCGCATTAATAGACCGCGGTCTGTAATTTCTTCAAAGATGCCAGGCAAAACAGCAGTGGTAATTATGCTTAAGAGCAAAACTTCCCAGCCTGAGTAAATAGTACCTACGCTGTTTATGTGAGTATAGCCAAGTAGCCTTAGTATAGTTTGAAAAACTATAGATACGCCAATGGTCATATAGCGGAATAATAGCCCTATAATTATGGTAAGAAGATAAATTTTAATAGGTAGCTTTGTTTTGATGTAAAAGCCAGTTATTATGTCGCCCTTTACCCAGTATTTATAAAGTAGTATAGGAATAACACCCATGCCAATAACTTGTACGGCAAAGCTAAAAAGCCAGCTTGAGATGTTGTCGCTTAGATTAATAAAAGTAAACGCTATTCTCATAACCACTAAAAATAGTGTGCTTATAAAGAATATTACGCTAAGCTTAAATGTTTTTGTCATTTATTTTCTCCTATAAAAAAGCATATATAAGCCAAAGTACGCTCATTGCAACGATAATAGAAATAGTATAAGAATTTATTTTTTCTTCTGCCTTATTATTTACCTTACCGCCCTTTAATATAAGGTATAGACAAAAAATTGTTATAGGTAAAGCAATTAAAAAGCAAAAGAGCAGAATTTTAGGCTGTTGCCATATAAGGGGATTTGTCAAATAGCTCAAGAAAAAGGCTAAGCAGTTGTTGACAAGGTGCGCAATTATAGTAATTACAATGTCCTTAGTTTTTAGGTAAACAAAACCATATATAAGACCTAAAATAAATTGATATATAGTCTGTGTGGGATTAAGGTGGGATAAGCTAAATATAGCTGCGCTAATTATTACAGCTTTTATAGAGCCTATTTTACTAAAGCTATCAATTAGTGTCTTTCTAAATAGCAGCTCTTCGCCAATAGCGGGCAGTACTGCAATAAGCAAAAAGGAAAGAATATAATCAATCCATGAATGTAAAACAGGCACTGTAATTTCTAAGTCAAAGCCCAGCACTACATATGTTTTTTTAAGGAAGTAATTAAGTATAAGTCCGCAAAAAAATATACCTGCGCCAAGGATAACACCATATGCATACTTTATGCCATTTTGTTTGGCGTTAACAGCTAAATTTAACTTAAACTCAAGCTTTTTATGTTTTGTGTAGCTAAAAATTGCAGCAAGGTATGCCCCTTGCGGCACAAGAAAGGCAAGATAGACATATAAATTAGTGTTACTTGGTATAAGCGTAATTAAAAGCCCTGCCACAAGTAGCAGCAAAAAGCCTAAAACATATATCATTACGCCATCTTTTTGAGTAAGTTTGTTTTTCTCCATATCCTTATCCTAAAAACACCGTCTGTCTTTGACTGGCTATTTTGAGCTGATAATCTTTGCCATCTATGCCTTTTTTTGCCAAGAAATTGGTGGTAGTCCAGTATGCAAGCTCAGGCAAATTGTTTTTTTCGCTTAGGTGCGCTAGCATAAATTTAGTAGATCCGCACTCAATTAAGCTAGAGATAGTAAGCGCGCACTCTTCATTGCTTAGGTGGCCATACTCTGAGCTAATGCGCCTTTTAAGAAAATGGGGATACTCCCCAAGTTGCAATAACTCTGTATCGTGATTGCTCTCTATCATGACAATATCACTGCCTTTTATAAGCTTCATACAACCTTTTGAGATAAAGCCTGTGTCTGTTATGTACGCCATTTTAGAGTCGCTGTCATTTATTACAAATCCATAAGGATGTAATGCGTCATGGCTTACCCTAAATGGCTTGATGTCAAAAGTGCCTATGTTAAAGCCTTGTTCTTCTATCTGCATTTGCTGTTTTAACGGAATAGCATATTTATTTGCAACAAACTCAAGAGTATCTGGGTGTGAATAAATAGGAATAACTTGACTTAAGGCATCTGCTGACTTTACATGGTCATCATGTTCGTGAGTGAGCAAAATGCCATCAATGTCATTTAAGGTAAGAGCAAGCTCAGTTAGCTTTTTATAAATTACATTAATGCTAAGTCCTGCGTCAATTAGCAGTCTATTTTTACCATTATTTATAAGAACACAATTTCCCTTAGAACCACTTCCAAGAGATATAATTTTTATCATATAGTTTCCTTTTAATATTTATCTGCCAAATATCCATTTAAGGTATTTACATTTTTACCGTCTATTGTCTTTTTTCCAAAAATAATTTCCCCTAAGTGCGCTATGTCAATAGCTACATCATAGTCGCAAGTTTTTATGACTTTGCCGCCATCTACTTTGCAACAAAAATTATTTTCTTTTATTAGCTCATCCTTTATCATTATCTTTTTATCAAAAGTTAAGTTAGAAATAGAAAGCGCTGCTTTTGCATCTACTATCCTTACCATAACGCCTGGCTCTTTTGCTAATTTATACTCTGCAGGCAGGCTTTCTTCGCCATTTGTGTATCCAACTAAATTATCGTTATCTATTACTTTACAAAAGCTTCTTTGCTCTAAGTTAAGCATTCCTAATACAAAGTCATAAAAGCTGTCATCTCTAACAATATAGTAGTCAAGCGGAGAGCAAAATTTTTGATAAATTTGTTTTATGTCTTCAATGCTGCACTTTACTTTTTTGCCCGATAGCTTGTAGTCAAAAGAAGCGATAAAAAATCCAAACTTTTGATAAAAAGCGTGATTAAAGGGATATAGCGCAACAAAAGGCAAATTTTCTTTATAAAGCTTTTCTAAACACCTTATAATAAGCTTTTTGCTATAACCTTTATAGCGATAATCAGGATCTGTGCCAAGGGCAACAATGTAAGGCATACAAACTACGCTATTTTTATAGTAAAGTGTTTTATCCACAAGGTAAACTGCGCTAATTATTATGTCGCCATCATACTCTATAAGGGCATTTTCAGGGCTTAAAATAGTGTCAAACATATATTTTGCCACAGCTTGCCCATCTTCTGGAAAACATTTTTTATAAAGCTTAATAAGACGCTCTTTCATAATCTATAATAGTGGTATAGACGCCAAAAAAACAATGTCGTTGCGATTCTTTGCGTCGCCTTCAGCTAGCACAAAGGCTTTTTTATAAATAATGCCGCCTGCCATCTTAACTAATTTTTCTAAGCCGCTTACGCTTCCGCCAGTTGATATTACATCGTCTATAATAGCAACCTTCTTTCCCTTAAGCAGTTTTGCGTCATCATAGCTAAGGTAAAGAGTTTGCTCATCTTTAGTTGTAATTGATTTTACAGTAGTTTCTATACCGCCTGCCATATAGAGTTTTTTACTCTTTCTAGCTACGGCGTACCTAGCGTGTCCAAGTTCTCTTGCCACACAGTGAGATAGCTGCAAGCCCTTACTTTCTGCAGTTAAGATAACCTCAGCGCCATCAACAAGCGGCGCTAAGTTTTTAGCGCAGTGCTCTGTCAGCTCTTGCGCGCCATGCAAGTTAAAAAAAGCAATGTTTATGTTATTGCCAATATTTAAAATAGGCAATTTAACATTTCTACCGCAAATATCAACCTCATAAAATTGTTCCATTTTTTCTCCACTCACCATCTATCATATAAGTGAGATTTTTATCCACATAAGCGTTTTCCAAAACCGCAGTTATCTTTTTGCCCTTTATAGTAATTTCATCAAAGTTAAGCCCATCGGTATAGCCGTTATACTGCACAATTGTCACAGCATCAACGCTCTCTTGAATGATATAATCGCCATACATTTCATTACGGGCATAAATATGGTCGCTATATTGATACCACTCATTTTTAAAGGCGGTTTTAAGTTCTGTCGGCACAACGATTATTAAGTTTTGACTTACATTGGTAAACGCTCCGCTTCCAATTGGCGCAACGCTAGGACCAGTCATTTCCACAATAACACGGTTTAGGTTATAACACATTACAAAGGCAGCTTGTCCTACAAAAAGCACATTTGAGGGCAAAGTAATTTCTTTCAGCGATTCACAGCCAGAAAATGTACGCTCTGATATTGAGTCAATGCCTTTTGGCAAAGTAATATCAGTAAGCGAAGTGCAAGAAGCAAAGGCATATGCGCCAATAGATGTCACAGAATCAGGCAAATGAATTTCTCTTAGCGATGTGCAGTTTGCAAAAGCGTATTCACTTAAAGTAGCTAAGTACGATGTCTCAGGAAACTCCACTTTGGTAATTTTGATATTGCCTGCATAAGAGCTTATTGCGCTAACGCGGTAAGGCACGCCGCCAATTTCTATCATAGCATCCACATAAAGAGTGGTTTCACTGCCTAAATAGTTTGTAATAATAGCAGTTTGACTGCCCATTGCGCCCGTTAGCATATAATTAAACTTGCCACTGTCATCTTTTTGGTCAGCAAGCACAGAGCGTGTTCTCCAGCCTGGCAAAGTGTCATAATTATTATAGCTAGAGTATGGCACATACACTCTTATAAAGGGGTTAGGAATGTTATTAAATACATTTGCTTGCGTACTTGTCAAAGGTATATCCGTTCTTGTCAAGTATACAGAATTAAGCTCTAAACAACTGTCAAAAGCATAGTCGCCAACGCCGTGCAATGAGCGGGGGAATGTAATTGTGCTAAGGGCGGTATTTTGGAAAGCCCATGCGCCAATTGAATTTAGCTTGCTTGCGTTAACATCAAAATTAACACTTGCAAGATTTTTTGCATTCTTAAATATGCCTATGCCTAATTGGCTTGCGTGTTTTGGTATGTTTATAGCAGATAGTTTTGCGCAATTTTCAAAGGCATAATCGCCAATAACTAAGCTTGTATGTTCGTTGGTGGCTTGTGTAAAGTTTATATCAGTTAAGTTAGCACAATTTCTAAATGCGCCTTGATGAATGTTAACAACGGTGTTAGGCACAGTAAAGCTAGTTAACGACAAGCAGTTTTCAAAAGCTGACGCGCCTATTGTCTTTAGCTTGCTATTTATTGATAGATTAACTGCCTCTAAGCTTGTTGCATTATAAAATGCATAAGACGATATTTCTTCAACAGAGTCAGGAATAGTTACGCTAGTAATTTTGTCATTAAAGGCAAAAGAAGCTATTTGCGTTATGGTATAAGTCCTGTCGCCAATAACTACACTGTTTGGAATAACGATATCGGTATCTTTTTTGTCGTCTTGATGCTCATCTACATATCTTCCTGTATATTCGCCTATATAGTTCTTAATGTAAGCAACAGAGCTGGAGCCTTGAGCTATCTCTAAAACAAAATAGTTATAGGCGTCAACTGCGACTTTATCTCCAGAATCATAGACATAAAAAACATTATTTGTATTATCTCTAACAATATTATCAGCTAGATAAAGTTTGTTTTTGTCGTTGTCGTTTAGCCATACGCTTTTAAAGTTGTTTAGAATAGTAGTTTGCCTTACAAACACAGTTAGGTTATTGCAATTTGCAAAAATACTTTGGCTAGATAAAGTTTTTGTAGCTTTGCCTTGAGAATCTGTTCTTACAGAGTTAAACTTTATGTCTTGCAATGATATGCAGTTATCAAAAGCGCCTTGGTCAATACTATCTACAAAGCAATCAAACACTATAGACTTTAGATAAATATTATTCTTAAAGGCAAACTTCCCTATATCTAGCCTATTTTGTTCAAGGTCTTTCATACTAAAAGTAATTTCTTTAAGGTATGATGTATCATCTGCGCTAAAGGCAAAATCTCCAATTCTTGTTACATTTTCAGGAACAACAAAAGATTGTAAGCAAGTGTTATAAAAAGCGTAGGAAGATATGGTCTTTAGCTTGGGTATAACAATTTGCTCCTCTACAAAGTCGCTTACAGTAACGCTATTTAATGCGCTAAGTCCATAAAAAGCATATTCTCCAATGCTCTCTAAAGTGGAAGGCAACATAATTGTTTCCAAGTTCCTGGCGTTGTAGAAAGCATAGCTATTTAATGAAGCAATGCCTTCTGCTAAAGTTATCTCTTTAGCAAAGTGATTTATAGCATAGCTGCTTATTTCAGTTATGATAATGTCCTGAGAAATATTGGACTCTATATAGATAGTATCAGCGTTTCCTAAGTATCCTACTAGCCTATAATTAGAGCCCGATATTTTTTCTATAATATAGTCTTCAAAACCTGGCTCTTTGCAAATATACTCAATAGGCAGCATCTTATTTGCATAATCTCTCCAGTTAGTTGCCGATTGGAAGCTAAATAATAAATGATTAGCTACAAGTATACGCATTCCTTCTATGGTAAAGCCAAATCCATTTTTCTTTAATGATGGCACACTGGTTGAATGGACATAAACATAAGATAGGGTAGAGCAGTTTGCAAAGACGCTGCTTGCTATCTCTTTTACGCTATTTGGAATGGATATGCTAACTAAGCTTATACAATTTTCAAAAGCGTTATCCATAATGACTTCAACGCCTTGTCCAAGCTCTACATTAGCTAGCGATAAGCAGTTAGCAAAAGCATATTTTCCAATGGTTTTTATAGTGTCAGGAAGTATAATGTCAGTTAAGGCTACACAGTTATCAAAAGCAAAGGTTTCTATTGTCTTTAGTCCGTCATTTAAGGTAACACTAGTTAAGTTTACGCAATTTTTAAAGCCTCCTTGCTTAATTAGTGTCAAAAGTGAGCCGCTTGTAAAGGTGGTGAGTGAAATGCAGTTAGCAAAAGCATATTTACCTATTTTTTCTATTCCCGGACCCAAAGAAACTTTCTTTATTGAGATATTTTGATTAAATGCATAATCAGCTATGCTTACCACATTATAAACTTTGTCATTGTCTACCATTGTGCTGTTTATGACAATGTCAGTTTGACTTCCTGTATATTTTTCCACAGCGTAGCGGTTGCTAACTAACAGCTTTAATACCATACCGTCAAGGTTTTTGGTTATGTAAGCAATGTTGTTTACCGCCCAGTCATTTATGTAGCTATTGACTAATTCGCTAGGCACAAAGAAAGTAAGGCTTGCGTCATTTGCCACAAAGCTAGTTGTATCTTTTTGTAAAACTGCATTTCCGCTATCCAAAATTAGATTTCTCAAGTGCGTATTGCCCGCAAACGCATAAGGGGCGATAGTCTTTACTGCTTTTGTGTAGTAGGTGTTTATCTGCCAGGTAGCAGGACTTGTAAGCTTTGTATAGCTTTGTCCATCAAATGTAAAATAGATGCCAAAATTATCATGCATATCGCCAGGGTCTGATAAAGTAAGCACATAATTATCATTAAGAGCGGTATATGTAGAGCCTACTTTGCCAGCGGGATACAACATTAGCGCAGTGCCGCTATACACAACGCCATCACAAGCATTATATTTATTGCTAGGGTCAATAAGCTCTATGCTCTGCAATGCTGTATTATAGCTTGCAAAGCCATGACCTAAATGCTCTATTTTGTCACTTGCTGTTATTTGTAAGCTAGATAGTCTTAAGTTATTTGCTAATGCAAGTTGGCCAATGCCAAAAATTGTATGGGCACTAATGTTAAAGTATGTCAGCTTAGCGCTTAAGAAAGCTTCATCTTTAATGTAAACAGATTGTCCTATTATGCTAACATTATCTATTCCGCTTAAATAAAAGGCTCTTCTGCCAATGGTTATATTATTTTCAGCTTCCATAGTAGTGCCGTTGTCGCTTAGCGACACAATACTTAGATAGGGAGTGTTTTCAAAGGCTCTATCGCCTATGTTTACATTGTCTGGCACACTATCAAAGTTTATTTCTCTTAAGGAAGAATTTAAGTAAGTTTCATTTGCTATTATAAGGTCTGTATGTCCTATGTAATTTACAGTTGTCAATAGCCTATTATCACTAAAACAGCCCACGCCTAAGGACACAATTCTACTGTTTATATCAATTGCAGCTATGTCTATATTTCTAAACGCATAGTCACCAACTGCAAGGTCCAAACCTGAGTTATTATATGTCAGGTTAGATAGCCTAGTATTTTCAAAAGCATGATTGCCAATTTCTGAAAGTCTGTCAGGCAAGGTAATAGAATGCAGGTTTTGAAGATTTGCAAAAGCATAGTCGCCAATACTTAAGCTTTGTTCAAAAGGCGAAGTTAAAAATTCTACTTCATCTAGTGCAAGTTCAAAAAATGCGCTATCGCCTATATTTGTTATGTAGTAAGGTATTGATATTTTTTCAATTGCTGCATCGCCTAAAAACGCATACTTAGGTATGGCAAGAGAAGTTCTAGATAAGTTTAGTTCAGGCGCAAAGTTTACATACTTTAACCTAGAAGCATAGCTAAAGATGCCTTCACCCATACTCTTTAATGAAGATGGCAAGCTAAGCGTATATAAAAAGTGGCAGTTGGAAAAAGCATAATCGCCTATGTCAAGCTCCACTTCATCTCCGCCATTTGCATTAACGCTAGTTTTAAATTGTATGTCCCTAATATTAACGCAATAAGCAAATGCGTATTTTCCAATGGATTTTAACTGCACAGGCAAGGTAAGGGAAGTAAGTCCATTGTCTGCATAAAAAGCATAGTCGCCAATACTTAATAAATTAGTGTCATAAGAGTCATCAAAATTGACGCTAAGCAATGTATAGCAATCGCTAAATGCGCCTTTGTTTATATTAATCACTCTAGAAGGCACTTGTAAGGTTACAATAGCTGTCTTTGCAAAGGCATAATCTCCTAAAGTTACAAGGTTGTTGTTTGATGGATTTTGTCCTAGGTTAGTTACCTTATAGTATACGCCTGGCGTATCCGTTGTGCCGTCTTCGTAAGCGTATGACGGGTCTATATCAAGCTCTTGTAAATCCTTTGCGTTATAAAATGCATAATTTCCTATCTCATAAACTCTTTTCGAAAGCTGTGCCGATGTAAGCATATTGCAAGAGGCAAAAGCATAAGAGCCTATCTTTACCAGCGTAATAAGTTCTCTTGTTGGCTCAGGCGTCGCTTGAGTAAAGAAAATTGATGTTATTCTGCTGCCATAAAAAGCATAATCGTTTATTTCAGTGACATCAGTAGCAACTTCATATTCATCTCCCCGCCCTGTTGGATAGGCGTAAATAGCGTATAGCTGGGTGCCTTCAAAAGAAACTGTTTTTTCAAATATAATGCCATTTGACACAACTAAGTTATTAACATTTGGCGAATAGTTGGTAAAGTTTAATAGCGCTGTGCAGCCAAAGAAAGGATTTTTAATAAAACCTTGATTTTCATCGCGCGGCTTTAGCGTGGACGGGATATCAAAAGTAGTTAAGGAAGTGCAGTTTGCAAAGCTGTTTTCACCAATTGTGTCAAGTGTATAGTTTGCGTCATAAACAATGTCTGTTAATTTTGCGCAGTTTAAAAATGCTTCTTTACTTATTGCGGTCAAATCCTTAGGAATATGTATGCTGGTTAAATTTTGACAATTTGCAAAAGCGCGCTGTCCTAAGGTGTGTAGCTTAGATGGCAAAATATACTGATTTACATTACTGCCTTCTTGTAGCCCTGTGCAATTTTCGAAAGCGCTATCGCCGATAACTTGTACATTGTTTAAGGTAAAATAATTGATAGAGGAGCAGCTGTAGAAAGCATAGTTGCCAATAGCTTGCAAGCCCTCTGGCATAATTACCACATTATTTATGCTGTTGCAGTTATAAAATGCTCTATCCGGTATAGCTGCAAGGCTAGGCGCGCTGTTAAGTTGCAGTATAGTAAGACTTGTACAGTTTTCAAACGCCCCGCTTCCAAGCGACAACAATGTTTGTGGCAAAGATACAGTGTCAAGGCCTGAGTTGTTTTTAAGCGCATAGTCGCCTATTGTTTCTAGTTTAGTATTAAATAAACTCATACGAACTCTCATAGTTTTGTCTATACCAGCAAAAGCATATTGACCTATTGTTTTGAGTTCGTATGGCAATGTTATTTGCTCTAAGCTTATACAGTTTGCAAAAGAATATGCGCCAATTGCATCCATTATGGATTTTTCAGTATCTATATCTAGCCCTGTCAAGCTTTCACAGCCATAAAAAGCATAATCGCCTATGCTTTTCACATTGGGCTTAATTTCCACTTCTTCAAGATTTTCACAGCCATAAAAAGCATAAGCAGGGATTGAGTTTAGACTGTTGCCCGCAAAGGATACTCTAGTTAACAATGAGCAGTTATAAAGAATATTTTGCCCTAGCGTATTTATAAGGTGCGGGAACACAATTTCTTTAAGATTTTGGCAATTAGCAAAAGCATATGCGCCAATGTTATCAAGCGGAATATCAGTATCTAAAATAATAGTGTCCAAACTTATTGCGTTTTCAAAAGCCGATGCGCCTATTGTTTGCAACTTATCATTAAATGTTATATCAGTAAGGGTTTTGTTATTATAAAAAGCATTAGACTCAATTACCCCGGTGTTTTCATGCAAAGTAAAGCTGGCGCTTGCGTACATAGGATAATAAAAAAGTATCGTTTTATCTTTTGAATATATAGCATCGCCTACATTTACTAAGTCAGTATTGCCTTCAAAAAGGTTAATTTTTTGCAAAGAACTGCCATCAAACATAGCATAGTCAACATGGGTAAAGCTCTTAGGCAGGCTTATTGACTTTAGCATAGGGGTGTTGTAAAAAGCGTAAGACCTTAAGTTAGTAAGCGCGCTGCCGCTAGATATATTTACCTTTTCTAGCGCCATGTCTGTTAAATACCAGGTGTCTAGCTTTGCCCACTCCGCGTTTGAGTTAAGGCTAACTTTACTATCTGATTTAGTTCTAGCAATGCCAGCAAATGCGTATGCGCCAATGGTAGCTACGCTGTCAGGGATATTTACCTCTTTTAAGCTGCTGCAGCCAGCAAATGCGCCAGTACCTATTGATATAAGGTTATGGGTTTGGGTGGAGTGGTTAGCAAGCACCGTAACGGTTTCTAGTCTTGAGTTTTGCGCAAAAGCAAATGCGCCTATTGAAATCACCGTTTCAGGAATAATAATGTTGGTAAGGTAGGCGCTTGTAAATACACGATACAATTGGCTAGAGCCGTCTACATATTCTCTGCCTATGCTAAGCACCTTTTTTCCGCCTATGTATGAAGGAATAGCTATTGTGGATTGACTTTGTCCAAGCGCTGTAAGTCCAGTAATGCTAAGTCCTGATTGTGAGTCAATGGTAACATTTTCATAAGTGAGATACTTATACATCTCTGACACATCTATAAATCCAGCATACAAGACCAAATCATAGCTTGGAATGCGGTCAGGTAAAGTCAAGCACTTATCAGTAAGAGCTTTATCATAAAACCAACCAAGAAAGGAATGCCCTTCTTTGTAGGGGTGGTTGCTAAGCAAATCGATTGCTTCTCCAGGTAATCCAATGCTATAGCTATACAAATTATATCCGCTAAGTTGCGCTTCGGGGTTAGACAAATAAGTATAGCTTTCATCTTTATCTTTATCGCTTACATAATAGCTAACGCTGCCAAAATTTTGCGTATAGACTACCTTTAAGCTAAGGTCACTAGTAACATTTTTTAAGATATTTTCAGTTACTTTGACATTATCTAGCGTGTACCATTCGCTTTTATAGCCCTCAATAAGCGGTGGCGGGGGCAACTCATTATAAGAAATAGTGCTGTTATAGTCTACTGTTTTGGAGTCTATGACATTATCGTCTTGGTCTAAAAATGTTATAAGCACAGTCTTTACAGACCACTTAGCGTAAAAGGTAACACTTTCAGCTGGAATAACCTTAGGGTCTACTTTAGTGGCATAATCAGAGTTATAATACCAGCCATCAAAAATGTACCCGTCTTTTTCAGGCTCAGGCAAGTCAAGCTCTGTTTGATTGGGATCAACGCTTCTTGGCGCAACTTGGCTGCCGCCCATGCTGTTAAAGGTAATGGTAATGGCTGCAGAAGGAGTGCAAGCAACAAGCGTTGCAAGCAAAAATAAGATAGTAATAAGAATTAAAAATAACCGTCTTGAACCCAAAAGTGCTTTCATCTCCTATAAATGCTTTGTGTCTTGTGCGATATATTGTAGCGCACGCGCACGCAGACACATAAATATATTACTACTAATATACTATTTTGTCAATAAAGATAAGCTGCAATAAATTAGCCAAGATAGTTGTTGCAAAGCGCGCTAAAAGATTCTATAATTTATAGCAAGGCAAGCAAAAAGCAAAGAAAAGGGGAGCGTATGACAAGCAAAAAAAGCCGTAGTAAAAAGTCACTTAACAAAAAACAAATTTTACTAATATCACTTGTTGCGGTACTCATTGTAGCTACTTTAGTTATCCTAACTACCGACAACGCTCTTAATAATTATTTAGTTGAGTATCTGTCAAAAATAACAGGGGAAAGCAAAGAAACTGTAAAAAACACAGAAGATGGCAAATTAAATCCATCTATTTTAAGCGGCAAAGGAAACATAACGCTGCCAGATAATTTTGATTTACAAAATTTACTTGAAGTGCATTTTTTAGATGTTGGGCAAGGCGACGCTATAATAATTAACTTGCCAGATTACAAAACAATGCTAATAGATAGTGGCACAAGCACAAAAGGTTTAGCTGATATTAGAGATAGGTATTTACAATATTTATCCGATGTTACATCAAGCAGTGTCATTGAGTATATGATAATCACTCATTCAGACGCTGACCACTACAATATGCTTGGGCATGTGGTGGATAGCTACCACATAAAAAGCGCATATTACAATAAATATGTTGGCAAAGCATACAGCCAGTTTTTAGCTGCATTAAAAGCAGAAAAAGGCATTGAGCTAAGAGAAGTGTATGACCAGTCAGTTATCTATACAATAACAGGTAAAGGTTATGACATGACTATTTACTGCTCAGGGAATTCAGCATTTAGCGGCGCTAATCAAAAGAATAATCAGTCTTTTATTTGTTTGCTAGAATATGGCGGAAGAAGAGTGCTGTTTACTGGCGATGCAGGTGTGGCAACAGAAAAGTGGTTTATAAGTGAAATTGATAAGCCATATATTGATGTCGATGTGCTAAAGGTGGGCCACCATGGCTCTAATTCATCTACCGGCCAAGAGTTTTTGGAGTTTATAGACACTGAGTATGCTATAATAAGTTGTGATGACGGCACAATGTACGGCCACCCTCATAAAGAAGCTATGGATAGATTAGCATATTACAGCATAGTGACTTATTGCACCGATATACATGGCAACATACTTTTATACATGGACGGTGACGGAGATTTTGGTTTTCTTACACAAAATAATGCAGATGCCCAAAATAATTCACTTGGTATAGACCAAAGAAAAATATCAATAAGCTAAGTAATACAAAGGAAGAAAGATGAAACAAGATGATATCATAACCTTAACAATTACCGATTACGGCATGGAGGGCGAAGGCATAGGAAAGGTAGACAATTATACTGTTTTTGTGCCGTTTGCGGCTAAAGGTGAAAAGGTTAAGGCTAAAGTAACTTATGTTAAAAGAAATTTAGTTTTTTCCAAACTTATTGAATTTATTGAGCCAAGTGAAAATAGAGTGGACTATAAGTGCAATCGCTTTATGCGTTGCGGCGGGTGTAATTTATTGCATTTGAGATATGGCGAGCAGTTAAAAATAAAAAGAAAAAATCTTATTAATTTACTTAAGAAAAACACCAATATAGAGATAGATGTTGACGACACAGTGCCAAGCCCAAAACCTTTTGCTTACCGCAACAAAATTCAATTGCCTTTTGGCACAGTAAATGGCAAAGTAGCGGTAGGTTTTTATAGAAGAAACACTCATAAAATTGTATCAATTGCCAAATGCTTTTTGCATGGCGACTGGGTAGAAAAGATAATTGCTATATTTTTAGAGTTTGCAAACGACAATAATTTGACGGCCTTTGATGATTTAACAAAAGAAGGGCTGCTTAAGCATTTAGTTGTAAGAAATCTAAGTGGCAAACTTTGCATAGTTCTAGTAATAAATGGTCAAGAGCTTCCCTATAAAGAAAAACTTATAAATAAGCTAGATAAAGAGTTTTTGGACACTTATTTACTTTATATTAG
>JAAYOD010000018.1 GCA_012520515.1 Clostridiales bacterium | reverse complement strand
ACGATATTACTAAAAACAATGCAAGATACTTTGCATAAAGGAGCTATTTTGATATTAAAAGACATTATTGAAAAAGCAATAGACATAGTTTGCGATGATGATATAGATGTAGATGTCCCTAGCCCTAAATTAAATAAGCTTATAAGATGCGCAAATATGATATATCAAGAGCTTACTGAAGAGTATGTGCAACTTAAAGAGTGTTCAGAGATAGAGTTTAATGATGGCAAAGCGTATTTTCATAGCTTTCCTAAATTGGTA
Organism: Clostridiales bacterium; assembly: GCA_012520515.1. Taxonomy (GTDB): domain Bacteria; phylum Bacillota; class Clostridia; order Christensenellales; family DTU072; genus CAG-1782. The sequence continues at coordinate 11,572 of JAAYOD010000018.1, read as the reverse complement.
AAGGACATAATAAGTGTGTCTAAAATGGGCATAAAGCAAGATTTTACCGTTTACCCTAACTTTGTTTGCTCAAGTGTAAAAGGCACAGCTGAAGTGACATACACCTATCACCCAAGTGATTTGAAATTAGAGGAAGAAGTTATTTTACCCCCTAACATATCTTGTAGTGCGCTTGCCGTTGGCACAGCATCGGAATACTTTTATCGCTCTGGGCTTATCGATGAAGCAAACTTTTACAAAAACAGATACGACACTACAATAATCAATCTTACAAGGCACACAAAACCCATTGAGTTAAAGGTAAGGAGATTTTTATGAGAAGACCATACTTAAGGCGTGAAGTCAATCAAAAAGTGAGTAGATACAATTACCCCATTAAGATGTTTTCGTGCTTTGACGCAGAAACTTGGGAAGATTCCTTGCCACTAAACTATGCTAGATACGGCTACAATATCGCTATGCGCAACGGCATTTTGACTGACGCTGTGGGCATTGAGGACGCCAATTATGACGGGCTGGATTTCCCTAACACCGCATCGGACGGCATAAGGGTTGAGAGCTTGTATCTCTTTAAGTATTTTAACAATATCTACAGCGTTAAAAATGACCGTGTCATTGCGTTAAGAGATAAAAAAGTCTATCAAGCCGAAGTTATTGGCGCTGACTTTAGAGAGATACAGGGTATGGAGTTTGACACAAACGACATAACATTTTTAAACTTTTACGCTCAAGGCACAGACCAGCTTATTGCCATAAGTAAAAATGGCGGTATGAAAATCTATAACGGATCTAGCGTCACCGATGTGCCAAGTTGTCCAGCGCTTAGTGACGCTTGTGTGCATTTTGGGCGAATTTATGGCGTAACTGAGCAATCTAACAAGGTTTATTTTAGCGCCCTTTCAGACCCTACTAACTGGAATCACAGCTTGTATGAGGGCGGATATATTACGATGACTGACGAAGGGGGACTTTTAAAAAGAATAATAAGCTTTAAGGATAATCTTTACATTTTTAGAGAGTTTGCCATCTATAAGTTGTCTGCGCTTGCCGACCAGACGGACTTTGTGCTGTCCAAGGTATACATAGGCAATAACAAGGTGTGTCCTAATTCTATTACCGTCTGTAACGACAGAATAATATTTTTAGCCGATGACGGTTTTTACAGTTTTGATGGGTATTCTGTAAAGAAAATCCTTAGAAACATATTTCCTTTAATTGAAGACACAAGCTATGCGGTAGGGTGCTACTTTAACCACAAATACTACCTAGCTGTAAAGATGAAAACTGACGGCGTAAAGGTTGGCGATGAATACTATTCTGAGCTAAAAAACAACGCTTTGTTTATCTATGATACAGGCACAGGGGATATGGGAATTTTCCGCGGTGCTGATGTTAGAGGGTTTATGCCAATTAGCACAGAAAGAATTAATAAGCTATTTGTGTGGTTTAATAACTTTGTTAGGTTTAATGGCATTGGCGTTATTACAGATACGGGAAGATGTTTTAATAGAAAATTGCAAAAAAAATGGGTAAGTCCAAAAACTAACTTTGAAACGCTGTCAAAAGACAAGGTGCTAAAAAAACTATATATAAGTTCAACTGCGCCTATGACGCTGACAGCTAGTTTAGAAGAAGATTACAATTATTACTTAAGTGCGTCACACAAAGCGCAAATGATACCTATAAATAGACGCGCCGACAAAATTGGGTTGGTGCTTTGGACAGATCAAGACAATTTTGCAGTGACGGGAATGTTGCTTGAATTTGATTTGATAAGGAGAAGGACAGATGAATGAGATATTAGACAAACTAAATGAAATAAATTTGCGCCTTATAAATTTTAGCAGACGCCTTGCCGAAATGAAAGAGACTGTAGACAGTCTAAAGGAGAGCGACGATGTTACAGACAATTAATAATCCTTTGGGTAAAATTTTGGGCGCTATAAAAACCTTTCAAGGCACAACAAAGGAGCAAAAGCAAGGTAACAAGACTTTGATAGATACGCTAAGAGAAATGGAGAGCGCCTATTTAGAGCAAATGGCTAAAAGTGTGCCAGACTATGACAAAGTGTTGCCAAAGTCAACGGGCGGAACGCTAAAAACTTACCAAGAAAAAAGCCACGATGAACTTCAAAATCAGGCGGAAGATATGGTAGTTGGCGATATAGAAACTAAGATAAACAAGCTTAACCAAACGACAGAAAAAAAGATAAATGACCTTGCTAAAAAGCTTAGCTCTAGCCAAGAAGTTATGGAAATAGCTGCGGAAAAATCGCAAGATAAGTTGCAAGATACCACCATTACAAACTTGTATAACGCAACTAATAAAGGCATAGTTAACAGCAGTATTTATGAAAATCTGCAACAAAACGCTTACGATATCTATAAGGAGGAGTTAATTAAAATAAAAAACGACTTTGACACTCTTAACAGTGAGATTGAAAAAGAGATATCGGTACTTAGTTTTAACAAACAAACGGCCTTGAGAGAGTTTGACTTAGAAAAAGCTGTAAAGATAGAAAAACAGCTTGACAAATTAAAGAGCGACCAGCAGGCAACCATTGCGTCTATAAATAGCTATAACAAAAAGATACTTGACGCTGAAACTAAGTTCCAGCAAGATAGAGTAAAGACTATGGAAAAGATGGCGTCTGAGTGGAGAAAGGCAAAAGATGAGCAGTACGCTATGGAAAAAATGTCAGGGTATACTGGCGATAACTTGACAGAGATGAATAAACGCTATGAGCTTGCTAAGGACTTTTATTTTAGTATTTCTAAGCAAAACGCTAAAAAGCTTATTGAGCAAAACCAGAATGCACTAAAGGAAGCGCTTGGCGAAGTTTATTATAAAAGGTTGTATGAAGAAAATAATAACAGATAGGAGAATTTACTTATGTGGGAGACCATTACGCAATATGCCTCAGAGTCGGGGCTTTGGGCAATACTTTTTGTAGCGCTTTTTTCTGTGCAGATAAAAGAGAGCAAGGCAAGGGAAGCAAAGTATCAAGCCACAATTGATACGCTAGCTGATAAGCTAAAGCTAATCTCTGATGTAAAAGAAAGCGTTGATGAAATAATAACCAAAATAAATAATATAGAAAATTAATAAAAATGCGTCGCGCCCATAGTTTTTGGGCACGACGCTTTTTTTATAACGGCAGGTAAAAGTTAAAGTTCCACGCTTGCGGCAACTTCTTGTTCTTTTTGTTTGGCTAGTTCGTTAGCTACCTTTAAGTTAGTGGCATAGTAGCTTGTAAGCGTGCCAATATCTGACCAATAACCATAGTCTACATAGGCATACACTTCACCTATAAGCCTTGGAATTAGCTGTTTGCCAAAATCATAAAAGCCTTGCGGAATAAGAGAGAGAATTTCTTTATTTATTATATAGATACCTGTATTTATTAGCGAAGTTTTGGCATTGTCGGGCTTTTCTACAAATGCTGTAACTAAGTTATTTTCATCTATTTCAAGCACTCCTAAGCCAACAGGGTTTTCTTTAGGTTGCGCAATAAGGGTAAAATTGGATTTTTTTGCCCTATGAAAAGCTATTGCTCTAGTTATATCAATGTTGCAGTAGGCATCGCCTGAGATTACTAAAAAGTCGTCGCCTACAAAGTTTACTGTGCGCTTTACGCTTCCTGCCGTCCCTAGCGGAGAGTCTTCTACATAATAGCTTATCTTTACATTCCATTTGCTACCGTCGCCAAAGTAGGCTATTATGCTTTCTGCCATGTATCCAAGCGTTATGGCTATTTCTGTTATGTTATGTTTTTTTAATAGTAGTATGATATGCTCTAGGATAGGTTTGTCAATAATCTTTACCATAGGCTTTGGCATATCTTTGGTGAGCGGATAAAGCCTTGTGCCTTTACCGCCTGACATAATTACAGCTTTCATAATTTTCTTTCCTCCATATGTATTGTAAAAAAATAATTGGGGCGTATCTATGCGTAAATTGGGGGATTTTGATATCTTTAATCTTTAGTTAGAGTTTGGGTACAATTAGCATGGTAAGGATTTGCATTTTTATTCTTAGCGCTTTTTTAAAAGCTTGTGTTATGAGTAAAATTAGGTTATAATCAAATAATATAATTATGAGATTTTTTATTTAGATTGGAGATATAATGTCAAGAAAATTAAAGATAGGATTTTTAGGCGGAACAGACGAAATTGGTAAAAATATGACCATTTTTGAATGTGGACAAGATATTATTGTAATAGATTGCGGAATGGGTTTTCCCTCTAATGACGAAACGCCAGGGATAGACTTTATTATTCCTGATTATCAATACCTTAAAGATAATCAAGATAGAGTAAGGGCGGTATTTATTACGCATGGACATGAGGACCATATTGGCGGTTTGCCTTATTTATTAAAGGATATTAATGTGCCTGTTTATGGCAGTAGCTTAGCGCTTGGCATAATACAGCAAAAGCTTTCTGAAGCTATGGTAACAGGCGTACAGCTAAACGCTGTAAGTGACAGACAAGAAATTGAAGTTGGCAGATTTAAGGTAGAGTTTGTAAGAGTTACGCATTCTACCGCTGGCAGTTATGCTCTTTGCATAACAACGCCAAAGGGCGTAGTGTTTATGACAGGCGACTTTAAGATAGACCATACTCCAACTGACGGTGTGCCTACCGACCTAGCTAGAATTGCCGAAATAGGCAAAAAGGGCGTACTACTTCTTATGATGGACTCTACCAATGTGGAAAGGCAGGGTTATTCTATGAGCGAAGCTAGCGTTTGCAAGGCGCTTGAACAGCAGTTTGCCATGAATAAGGACAAAAGGATAATTGTAGCCACATTTGCAAGCAATGTGCATAGAGTGCAACAAATTATAAACTGCGCAGTAAAAAATGGGCGTAAAGTGGCGTTTGTGGGGCGTAGTTTAATAAATATATCAGAGATTGCAAAGACCTTAGGCGAACTAAAGTACAATGACGATGATATTATTGACATAGACAAATTTGGTAAAATTCCGCACGATAGGCTGTGTATTATTAGCACTGGCACGCAAGGCGAACCTATGAGCGCGCTAACTAGAATGAGCACAGGCAAGTTTAGAAATATTACTATAAGCGAACAAGATTGCGTGCTTTTGTCATCTTCCCCCATACCAGGCAATGAAAAACTTATTTATAATGTTATAAATAACCTTTGCAAAAAAGGGGCAAATGTCGTATATAGGGCGCTGGACGAAATTCACGCATCAGGCCACGCTTTTCAAGAAGAATTAAAGCTTATGTTTAGGCTTATCAATCCCACCTATTTTATTCCTGTTCACGGCGAATATAGACACTTAAAATTGCATAAAGAGCTAGTTGTGGAATTGGGAATGAAACCTGCTAATGTGTTTTTGCCAGAGCAAGGTTTTCTTATTGAAGTGGAAAAGAGCGGAATTAAAAAAGGGCAAGCAATACCGTATGGCAAGCTTATGCTAGATGGCGCGGTGGCTGTGGAAAATGAGTTTTTGTTAAGGGACAGAAAGCAAATTGGCGAAGATGGATTTTTGATTGCTATTGTGGACAGAACGCCTAACGAAGACGGACTTTATAATAAGCCTATTATAATAACGCGCGGTATAAATGTGACAGAAGAGTATAAAGAAGACTTAGGCGAAGAATTGCTTTTGGATATGAATGGCGGTTTGGTTGACGACATAGACGGACCTACTGCTAAGCAAATATTACGAAAACTGCTTGCTAAAAAGCTTTTTGCAAAACTTAAAAAACGCCCTATGGTGCTACCTATTATTTTGGACTGATTATGTATGAAGTAGGCGCAGTTGAAAAGGTGGGGCAAAGTCTTAAAGGTAAAGAGTTTGCCAGCGTATATGAGTTTTTGGATAGCTTGAGAAAGGTAGCAAGGCGATATTATATTCCTGTTATGCGTAAAAAAACAACGGAGCTACTTAAAAGCCTTATTATAAAAAATAAGCCAAAAGAAATGCTTGAGATTGGCACAAGCTTAGGTGTAAGCGGTATGACTGCTTTAGCAAGTAGCGCAGGACGCCTTACTACTATTGACATTGATGAAGAAGTAACTAATCAGGCAAAAGACTTTTTTGCAAGGCATAACCTTTTGTCAAGGTGTGAGTTTATATTGGGTGACGCTGTAAGCGTAGTTAGTATGATGGACAACAACAGGTATGATTTTATTATACTAGATGGCCCAAAAGGGCAATACATAGAACTTTACAAAATGCTTGCGCCTATGCTAAATAAAGACGGTATAATGTTTGTAGACGACATTAATTATGCCCGATTTATTGATAAAAAGGGGCTTGATAAAAGAAAGCATCGCACTATAATTAATAATATGAAAGAATTTTTAGATACCATAAATAACGATATCAATATAAAGGCGACTGTTTATGATATAGAGGACGGCGTCTTGGTGGCGGAAAAAATATGACAAAAAAAATAGAACTGTTAGCCCCAGTGGGCAACTTAGGCAAACTAAATACGGCTTTGCACTTTGGCGCAGACGCTGTATACCTAGGCGGTAAGGAATTTGGCTTAAGGGCATTTACCCATAATTTTACCCAAGATGAAATGGAAAGGGCAATTAAGCTTGTTCATTCTCAAGGCAAGAAAGTATATGTAACTGTAAATATCTTTGCAAAAAATTCTGACTTTGGCAGGCTTTATGAGTATTTAGAAAAGCTTTATGCGCTAAAAGTAGATGGCGTTATTGTAAGCGATATTGGTTTAGTTAGCTTTATTAGAAAGCATTTTCCCAACTTAGATGTCCATATATCAACTCAAGCTAACACCACCAACAAGTATTCGGCGGCATTTTATGCTAGTTTGGGCGTAAAACGCATTGTGCTAGCTAGAGAGCTTTGCCTAGACGAAATAAAAGAGATAAAAGATTTTGTGGGCGATAGCTTAGAGCTAGAAGTTTTTATACACGGCGCAATGTGTATATCGTATAGTGGCAGGTGCTTACTTTCTAATTACTTGTCGTCTAGAGATAGCAACCGCGGAGAGTGCGTGCAAGCGTGCAGGTGGGAGTATAGCATTTCTGAAGTTGGCAGGCAGGACAAACCTCTTACTTTACAGCAAGATACAGCTGGATCATATATCTTAAACTCTAAAGATATGAACACTATAAGTATTTTGGATAAGATTATAGAAACGGGCGTTTCATCTCTTAAGATAGAGGGCAGAGTAAAGTCAGAGTACTATGTTGGCTGTGTAGTTAGCGCGTATAGAAAAAGAATAGATGACTACTTTGCAGGCAGAAGTTTTGACACAAAGCTAATTGACGAACTTAACAAAGTCAGCCATCGTGAGTACACAACGGGATTTTACCTTGGCAAAGAAGCTGAAGTTAACCTAGAAACTTCCAAACAGCACAATGATTATGTTTTTTGCGCTCAAGTTATTGACTATGACAGCAAGTTAGGTTGTATAATAGTAGAACAGCGTAACCGTTTTTATGAAGGGGATGAACTTGAGGTTGTCAGCAATCAAAGAGTAGATAAACTTGTAGCTAGTGAAATTTATGATCAGCAAGGAAACAGAGTAAATGACTGTAAGCTAGTACAGCAAATACTGTATATAAAAAGTGATATCAAGCTTGATAAATACGATATGCTTAGAAAGAAAAGAGGTAATAATGCTAAATAAAAGAACGATATTATTTTTGACGGGCAAATACTCTACCGATATTGCCGACGCTATAAAAGAAAGGGTAGCTGTATCTAACGATAATTTAGGCATAGTGGTAAATCAAAGAGAACTAGAGTCAGGGTTTAAGGTGCATTTTCTAAATAAAATATTTCCGCTAGATAGCTTATTAAGGCGTAAAGTTAGGAATATTTTAGTTGGCATAAAAGATACCGTTGCCAATAAGAAAATGGCGCAAAAGATAGGGTATAAGAGCGGTAATTTCTTACATAAAAATATCTATAATGTCCTTAACCGCTATACCCCAGATGTAGTGGTGGTGACTTCGCCTGAAGTTATTACTCCTACCTTAAGCGCAATCCATAAGCAAGGCAAAAACACCAAAGTGGTGGCCGTTTGTGATAGTTTTGTTTTAGATGAGCGTATGATAAATGTCAATATTGACTATTTTTTTGTAGATAACTTTGATATGAGAAATAAGCTAATTGAGGGCGGTATAAATCAAGAAAAAATCACTATTACGCCACTACCGCTTAAAGCAAAAGCGCTTGAAATAATAGATAAAGAAGAAGCTATTAAGAAAATGGGTTTAGATGAGCATAAAAAAACGGCGCTTATTTATACAGGCGGCGATGACCGCTTTAAGACAATAATATCGGAGCTTTCACTAGCTAGCATTAATGCAAATATCATAGTAGCTAGCGATAAAAATGTGCAACTGCTTAACCTAGCTAGAAGCAAAGGTTTTATTGCGTACAATGAAGGTATAAATATACACACGGCGATAGCGTCAAGCGACCTTGTTATTACAAGGCCAGAGCCTACCATAATTGCGCAAAGCATTTACCAAAAGAAACTTGTTTTTGGCATAAATCCTATGTCTAGTCAAGAAGAGCGCGCGCTTGACTATCTTAGCACAGATACCATTGTAAAAATTGACGACGCAAAAAGTTTAGTTGAAAAAACAGCTACATTTATATCTGATTTAGAAACAGGCTCTGAAACAGGCTATGAAGAAATTTATGCTTTGCTTGAAAGCAGAGAGTTTGTGGACTCTAGCCAGCTTATTTGTGATAAGCTTATAGAAATGATTGTGCTAGAGCAAGAATTGTTAGCGTCTACTTAATAAAAAATACAAAAAAAGAGAAAGTAAATTTTACTTTCTCTCTTTTTTAATAAGGATATGATATCATTATCTGTCTTTCATTCTGCCTACTTCAAAATAGTAAGCTAACTTACTAGGTCTAGATGGCATAAGTCTTGCTGCAAAGCTATACAAAACTACGGCAAAGCTACCTGCTACTATACTGGTAGAATAGGGTTCGTTAAAGCTTACCGTTGTACCGATTTGCGTTAGCAATGTGGCAACGAATATACTCAAAACACCTGCGATAAAACCGTATTTTGCATTTCTAGTTGCGATAAACGCTAGGAATCCGACTATTAAAGCGTAGTAATAATTTACTCTGCCCCACAGCCTATTTCCGAAATACAAACTAAGTCTTGTCGCGCCATAGGTAAGTCCTGCAAGTACTGCAATAACTAGTAGACACATTAATTTTGTAGACCATTTTCCTTTGAACAGCCACAAAAAGAATGTCATTGTAAACAGTAGAGCCGCGCCCAAACTAAATACAAGGTTACCTATTCTAAAAGGGGTTACAAAATTAAGTCCCACTATTGCGCCTAAAGCCAGTACCAAACCTAAGACAGGAATATCAAAGTCGCGGATTGCGTTAGAACCGAGACCAATGAGTGCCATTACTCCTAGCACTATCAAAATAATACTACCTATTGTCATAAATTAATTCTCCTTTTGCTGATAGTAGTGTGAAAAAATATAAAAAATATACACATCAAAGAATTTTAATACAAATTTTCCAAAAAGGCTGTTACACAATTGCATTGATTTTGGAATATATGATATAATACATTTGATACACTGGTTGTTTTAGACTAAATTAATAAAAAGGAGATTATTTAATGACAACAAATAAGCATGTACTTGAATTTGTAGAAAAATACACCAAGCACTTTCAACCTGATAATGTTGTGTGGATTGATGCTAGCGAAGAGCAGAAAGAAGAGCTTACCAATCAAGCTGTGGCAACAGGCGAAGTTATAAAGCTTGACAGCAAACTGCTCCCTGGCTGTTTATATCATAGAACTCACCCTAACGATGTGGCAAGGGTTGAGCATCGCACATTTATTTGCTCTAGAGATAAAGAAAATTGCGGACCTACCAATAACTGGATGGCGCCAAGTGAAGCCTATAAGCTTTTAGACGAAATATCCTATGGCGCAATGAAAGGCAGAACAATGTATGTTATACCATTTTCTATGGGCAAAATAGGCTCACCTTTTGCAAAATACGGCATTGAGCTTACCGATAGCATATATGTTGTGCTAAATATGATGATTATGACAAGGGTATCTCCCAAAGTTTTTGACGAACTTGGCGACAGCGACGATTTTGTGCGCGGAATCCACAGTAAAGTAGAGCTAGATGAAGAAAAGAGATATATTTGCCAATTCCCTGAAGACAATGTTATTTATTCTATTAACAGTGGCTATGGTGGCAATGTTTTACTAGGCAAAAAATGCTTTGCCCTTCGTATTGCTTCCTATCAAGGCTGGAAAGAAGGCTGGATGGCTGAGCATATGCTTATTTTGGGTATTGAAAAGCCAAACGGCGAAATTAGATATGTAACAGGCGCTTTCCCGTCAGCTTGCGGAAAGACCAACCTAGCTATGCTTATTCCGCCCAAAGTTTATACAGAAAAAGGTTATAAAGTTTGGACAGTGGGCGACGACATCGCTTGGATAAGAAAGGGTAAAGACAGCATGCTTTATGCAGTTAACCCCGAAAATGGTTTCTTTGGCGTTGCACCTGGCACAAATATGAAGAGCAACCCCAACGCACTTATCAGCACACAAAAAGGTACAATATTTACCAATGTTGTTTTGGACGCTAAGACAAACACAGTTTGGTGGGAAGGCATTAAAGAGCCAGCGCCCACAGGCGACAAGGTTTTTGACTGGAAAGGCAATCCTTGGTTTGAGGGCAAGACCGATGAAAAGGGCAATGTAATAAAAGGCGCGCATCCTAATAGTCGCTTTACTTCACCTGCTATTAACTGCCCAAGCATTTCTTCAGAGTTTGAAAACCCAAGCGGTGTTCCAATCTCTGCTATTATCTTTGGTGGCAGACGCGCTAAGGCTGCTCCGCTTGTTTACCAATCAAGAGATTGGGAACATGGTGTGTTTGTAGGCTCTATTATGGCTAGCGAAACCACAGCAGCAGCAGCAGGAAAAGTTGGCGTTGTAAGACATGACCCAATGGCTATGCTGCCATTCTGCGGTTACCATATGGGCGACTACTTCAAGCACTGGCTTGACATGGGAAAAACAGTGGAGAACAAACCGCTTATTTTCAATGTTAACTGGTTCCGCACCGACGATGAGGGCAACTTCATTTGGCCAGGATTTGGCGACAATATGAGAGTGCTTGACTGGATAATTAGGCGTTGCGAAGGCGAAGTAGACGCAGTAGAAACACCAATAGGATTTTTGCCAAAGCCCGAAGATATCAACCTAGAAGGCTTAGAAGATTTTACCATTGACCAACTTAAGACTATACTAGATGTTGATAAAGACACTTGGATAAAAGAAGCTGAAAACATTACAGAATTTTATACTAAGTTTGGCGATAAGTTGCCAAATGAGCTTGTAAAACAGCTAGAAATTCTTAAAGAAAACCTTAAGTAGAAATACTACAAACTTAAACGCTAAATAAAGGGCGCGCCCAAAAGGCGCGCCCAGATAGGGATTTGTAATTCCTGAAAAATTCGGCATAGTCGTTGATATTCGGCTATACCGTTTTTCGTTTAGTTTGGCAAATCAATAGCGCCAATGCAGTTATAGAAAATTT
>JAAYOD010000017.1 GCA_012520515.1 Clostridiales bacterium | reverse complement strand
TTTTTAGGTGCGTTAAACGCGTCCTTTAATTCCACTATTCTATAAAACTCCAAGCAATCTTTTCCAACTTTTGCCAATTTGTAATATGCGCTGCGCACAAACTGGAATGTGTCGCCTACTTTGTGCATAGCTAAGCTTGACTCTGCCATTGCCCCTTCTACCTTTTCCAAGGAGTTTGGATTAAGCCTTTCATCAAACTGTTTAAGTTCTTCACTTTCATCTAAAAGCAAGCTAGAATACTTATACAGCGTAGCAGGCACACAGTCATTTGCATTAACCCAATGCACTACGCCTTTTACCTTGATTGCTGCATTTTCTTGTCCGCGTTTGGAATTTTCAATATAAGTGCAGTGAAGTTCAGTAACTTTGCCATCTTTTTCTTTATGGCTGGCATACTTTAAGATATAAGCGCCCATTGCTCTTATCATACCGCCTACAACTAATCTCTTATATTTAGGGGGTGGATTTAAAGAAAAATCACTTTCTTCTATATAAATCTCTTTACCAAAATAGACAGAGCGCTCTCCGCTGTCTTTATTTGGATTATTTGCCATCTTTAACTCTTCAATAACGCTCTCAGGCCAATTGTCTATAATTACCTTTAAAGGCTTTTCTACCACCATTGCGCGGTTGGCGTTTTGATTGAGATAATCTCTTACGCAATGGTCAAGCAGCGCGCTGTCCACTTCGCTATTTGCCTTTGCAACTCCCACCAATTGACAAAAAGTCTTTATAGCTTGTGGGGGATAGCCACGGTTTCTCATACCGCTTAGCGTAGGCATTCTAGGGTCGTCCCAACCGTCCACAACTTTAGAGTCAACAAGCTTTTTCAAATACCTTTTGCTCATAATGGTGTTTTTTATATTAAGTCTTGCAAACTCATACTGATGGGGGGGATTATCAAAATCGCAATGTTCTGTAAACCAGTCATAAAGCGGTCTATGGTCTTCAAACTCTAAGGTGCAAATGGAATGAGTAATGCCGTCAAAAGCATCGCCTAACGGGTGCGCAAAATCATACATTGGATATATTACCCACTCATCGCCTGTCTGATGATGGTGCGCTCTTAATATTCTATAAATGACAGGGTCGCGCATATTTATATTGCTGCTTGCCATATCAATTTTTGCGCGCAACACCTTTTCTCCGTCTGCGTACTTTCCCTCTCTCATTTCAGCAAACAAGCGCAAATTCTCTTCCACGCTCCTATTGCGGTAAGGGCTGTTTATACCAGGCTCTGTAAAGCTGCCTCTTGTTCTATTTATCTCTTCGGGCGACAAATCGCACACATAGGCAAGACCTTTCTTAATTAGTTTTATCGCGCACTGATAAGTTTGCTCAAAATAATCGCTTGCGTACCCTTCTTTATCCCACTCAAAGCCCAGCCATCTTATATCGTCTTTTATGCTCTCAACATATTCTGTCTCTTCTTTTGTAGGGTTGGTATCGTCAAATCTTAAATAACACTTGCCTTTGTATTTTTCCTTAATTCCAAAATTTATGCAAAGACTTTTAGCGTGGCCAATATGCAAATATCCATTTGGCTCAGGCGGAAAGCGAGTCACAATATTTTTATGCTTACCATTAGCTAAATCTTGTTCTATAATCGCTTCAATAAAATTGTCTGCCATGTCATACTCCTTTTTTGCAGGCACAAGGAAAAACAATGTTTTGGCTATCTATTTCCATTTTGCCTTCTTTCTCAACAAATCCAAACTTTTTATAATAACCGTTGGCGTACTCTATAATAACTTTGCTAGAAACCAAACTCATTTGAGAAAGTAAACTTCTAGTAAAAAAGTCGCCAAAACCCTGCTTTCTTTCCGATGGTAAAATGCCTAGACTAATAAGCCTTGAAGCTTCTGGCGCGCAATAAATTTTAGCTATACCTATAGCTTTATCTTCTTTGTACAGCACAAATCCCACATCGCCATTAAATTCACAGCCAAATATGTTTTTTGAAAGGCTGTTTAATAATTCTTTATCATTAGTTGGCATTAAACAAAGCATCTTTTTGTCCTTTCTAAATAATAACAATGGGCAAACTCAAAAAATATGAATTTACCCATAAAACTGCCATTACGTAATCGTTTATACTACTCATTTTTGAAGAAAATATCGGCAAGTTTGCTTAGGCATTCGTCAAGTATGGCTATATCCTCTTGCGCCACAAATGCGCTCTTGCTGTTATAGATAAGCTCTGCTATCTCTTCTAGTTCTTCTCTCTTAACTTCGGGGTCATTAATGGCCTTTTCCACAATGGAGATAAGCACAGCTAAATAACTTTGACGCTCTTCTTCAGGCACTGGGCTAACTGCCACCTCTTCGGCTTCTGGCTTTTGCTTGTCTTCCACCAATTCAACACTAGGCTCAGCTACTACAATCTCTTGCTCATCTTGCTCTATAACTTCTTCTACTATCTCTTCTTCTACTATATCGTCAAGAATATTTGTCTCTAGCTCATCAATCGCAGGCGCTGTCATTACTTCTGCAATTTCCTTTTCATCCATTCTTTGAGCAATGATACTCTCTATATCTAGCGCCATTTGCTCTAGGTTATCACTAACAAATTCTTCTTCTTGACTTGCAAAAATAACAACTTTTTCATCTAAAGTATCCAAAAATGACTTATAAACCATTTGAAGACGCTTTTTTTGCTTACGGCTTACAGAGTGCAAGATTGCAGAAAAAATTATGTAAAACAGCACTGGGATTGCAACAGAGCCTACTATGCCGCCCACCACTTTAAAATCCTTTATAAAGTCAGCAAGACCAATATTTGCAGCATCGTCTGCCAACAATAAGGTGCTAAGGGTAGCTACAAGCGCAACTGCTAAAAATCCAAAAATGCGGAAAAATGTTTTGGCTACGGTGTTTTTAGAAGAATATGTGTTTTCGTCAAGCACGCTTTTTTCTTTCATATAATCGCTTGGATATCCTAGGCGTTGCTCCATAAAGCGTCCCCAACCGTCAGCTACTATCTCAGGTAGTTTGCCAAGCTCTGCGTTAAGAAACTCTACATTCTCTTCGTCCACTCTTTCCAGTGTGGCAAGGCTTTTTATAGTTAGTAAAAGCTTTTTGGCAAGGCTCTTTAGATTGCTAAAGCTAGCTATTATTAACGCTAAAGCAAAAAATAAAACAAGTAAAATTGCACCTAAAAAAGCCAGCTGCAAAGCTATGCTGGGCAAAAATGTAAGAGTACTTAGTAGCTCTGATATCTCATGGACTATATTTTCCATTAGCAAACACCTCAAAGGAAATCATAGTAGTATTATATCATATAATACGCGTTTTGCAAGGGATTTACAAAATTAATTGTAAGTAATATATACATTAAGCTTGCTAAAAGTTTATAATTCTACTGTAAATCCTTTAAGTATGTTATATATAACTTTTCTGCCCACCTTATATCCCATTATCTCCTCAACGGCTTTTGCATATAAATCCAGTTGTTTAGAATATTTTTCTTTTAGGTAGTTTGGGTTGCCAAAACTAGTCTTAAAGTCTACCAATGTTGCCTTTTCATCAAATATAATCAAATCAATAACGCCTTGAATAAGCACTTTATCATCAAATAAGGTTATGCCATCTATGCTATTTGTATAGAGCATAAAAGGCTGTTCGCGAAGTGTTTTATTATTTCTTGCTAAGTCCATAATTTTACTATTCATTACCTTTTCAAGCACGCTGACATCTACGCTATTTGCTTGCTCTATGCTTATGATATTCTCCTCAACTAGCTTTGAGATTTCCCCTATTATCTCTTCTTTTTTAATTGCGCCATAATCAATATGCTGAAGTATAATATGGTAATTTATACCAGTATCTGCTTCCACATAGTCAAACAGTTTTTTAACTTTGCCTTGCTCATAAGACAAGTCCATAAGCTCAGTCACGCTGTATTTTGCGCAGCTTATAGTAGATTCATAATATGGATATTTTTTATCTAAAATGTCTAAATTAATAACTTCCTTTTCTACTTTTTCTAAACTTGCTTCCGCCACCTGATGCAAATCTTCTTTTAGCTCAATTTCATTAAAGTATGATGCAAATTTTCCATTTCTCTGTTTTACATAAAGCAAAAAATCCATAAAACTATTTGCTGTAAAAGGGCTTTTTGCCACTTCCTTTTTTGGTACGCTCCCTGTAATTATAAGATGGTTTTGCGCTCTTGTCATGCCCACATATAACAACCTTGCAAGCTCCAGCCGTTCTTCTGTTTTTGCTTTTAATTTAAAAACTTCGGTTTCAAAATTATCTTCCACCTTATATTTATCGTCGTCAAAACTCTTTACTGCAAGTCCCAGCTCTTTATCAGTATAAAATTTTTCTTTATTGTTGTTCATATTTATACTTTTATCTGCGCCCACTAAAAATACGACGGGATATTCTAAACCTTTACTTTTATGAATAGTGGTAAGAGTAACAGCGTCATTATCTGTATTTACCTTATGTCCTTTATAGTTATTGTCAAAAAAATAAATAAATTCATCAACGCTATCATTTTCTTTTCTTTCGGCAATATACTGTATAAAAGTATTAATTCTTTCTATTGTATGCTTTCCTTGAGAGAGCAAATAAGCATCGAAACCAAGCGACATTACATCAACTAAAAGGTCAGATACTTTCATATAAGAAGATTTTAAGCGATATAGTTCAAGAATATCTAAAAATCTGTCAACTTTTTTTCTTAACTGGTCATCTAAATCATAGCTAAAAAACGCTTGACTAAAGGTAAACTGTGGGTTTTCTTTTTGTATGCGTAAAAGCTCAGACATCTTAAAATCAAACATATTGCTTGTTAGCACATTTGCCAAAGGTATATCCTGCTCAGCATTATGTAAAATACGCAAAAAATCTATCAAAGTTTCAAGTTTTGGGTCAATATCTTTTGTTTTGTCGTTATCGTCATAGTTATAGGGTATTTGCGCTTTATTAAGCTCAATTAAGATATTAGCAAATGCACTTCTCCTAGAGCTTAATAAAGCAATATCTTTATACTGCAATTTTCTTTCTTCTCCGCTAGGCGTACATATCACAACAGAAGATACAAGCTCTTTTATCTTTCCCGCAACAAATGCGCTTTCAGTGTCCACTTGGCTATTTAATATTTCATCTTTTACGCTAAAGTAACCCTTTCGTGCTTCCTTTGATTTACTGTTTATATAAGTATAAATAGCGCACGAAGGCTCATTGCTTACCTTTTTAAAGTCTATTCCAGCTTCAAGCATAGAGCCATTTTTATAATCGATATTACAAAAGTCTTCAGTAATTATTTCTGAACAAATTTCATTTATAAAGTTCAATATTCTTTTGTCAGAACGATAATTTGTGCTTAGCGGAATATTTGTGCCTGTTTTAAGGTTGTCATACTCATGCATTCTAGTATAAAAAATCTTAGGCTCTGCATAGCGGAAACGATAAATCGACTGCTTCATATCGCCTACTACAAAGACATTATCGTCTTTACTTATTGCCTTTAGCATAGACTCTTGCAAGTAATCAGTATCTTGATATTCATCTATAAAAATATAATCTATGCTGTTTTTTATCTCTTGCCTTGCCTTGTCATTTTTAAGTATCTTTAAGGTATAATGCTTTAAATCGCTAAAATCCACTAAATTTCTTTTGCTCTTATACTCAAAATAATCATTTTGCACTTTCAAAACAATCTCTATAAGCTTTTCTTTATGCTTCACTGCTTTTGGATACTTTAGTAATAAATAATATTTTTCAAACTCTTCTTTAATATCTTTTAGTTTGCCATAATAAGCATTTATTTCATCTTTTAATGGGTTTTTGTTTAATTTTGGCTTTTCGGTCTCACACAATATAATAAGATTGTTAAAGGCATTAGCGCAGTCTTTTTTAGCGTCTAATTTGCTCAGCTCTTGATAAATATACCTTGCCTTTTTTATCTCTTGACTATCATCAAAGGGCAAGCGTATATAGTGCGCTGTATCCTCTATAAGCGTAGCCACTCTTTTATCAAAATAAGCAATAAAGTAATCCATTATTTTTTGGTGGCTATTTTTGCTTAACAACACTTCTTGATTATACTTTTCAAAATCTTCTTGGCTTATTATAAAATCATATAAGGTGATTATAGCTTTTTTTAATGTATCTAGCCGCCTGCTTTCTGAAAAGTGTTTTGCAAGCAACAAAAACTCTTCATCTTGAGCATTTATGTACTCTTCGCACACGCTGTCAATGATGCCGTTTATTATAGCGGTAAATTCATCCGGGTCTAACATAGAACAAGATGGGTCACGATTTATAAGGGCAAAATATTTTTGAAAAATATTAAGGCAAAAGCTATCTATAGTACAAATGTTTGCAAAAGGTATATTATCTAACTGTTTTAACAGCACCGAATAATTAGCGCTGTTTGCCCTTGCTCTCGCATAAATTTCTTTAATAAGCTTTTGCTTCATTTCAGAGGCTGCCGCTACCGTAAAAGTAATGACAAGGATATTCCTTATATTGACACCTTGGCACACAAGCTGCATAATTTTTTCTATCATAGTAGAGGTCTTTCCACTGCCAGCTGATGCATTAACTAGCACATTACCTTCACTATCAAGCACTTTTTGCTGGAATTTATTAAGTTTTTTTACGCTCATTTATTCTCCTCTTCCACCCTAAAACACTCTAGCTTTGTTGCGCCTGTTAACTTTATTTCTTGCTTAGGTCCGCACATGCGTTTATAGGCACAATATTCACAACTGCCTTCTAACGGCTTTTTCTCTCTAAATCCTTGACAAATCTCTGACAGCGCGCGTGTTGAAATTTCCACGACATAATCGCATACGGTGTTAAAGTCATCAATGCTAAGTCCTCCATCAATATGGTATCCTTTCTTTTGAGTATGCTTTACCTTAAACCCTAGCATATTACTTTCATAAGTAGTATTTTGAACATAATTGTTATCTAATTGAGCAAAAGTTTCAAAATCGTTAGATATTTGACCCACTAACTTATAACTTGAGCCGTCCTTATTATAGTTGCTCTTAATTGGCATATAAAACACACCAGCTGGTATATACCCTTGGTCTAAAAAAACCTTTAAGTATAGATAAAGCTGTATTTTTTTACCATAATAAACATATTTTAATTTCTCTTCTACTGAGCCTGTCTTGTAATCTATAATAGCAACTTTGTTGCCATATGTGTCTACTCTATCTACTTTGCCTGTAAAGTTAAAAACTTTATCGTCTACATTTATTTTTACTGTTTTATCTCCTTCCTTTCTGCCAAATCCCATCTCAATATAGGTGGGGTCAAAACTAGACTGCTTGACAAACTCTGTAAGAGTAAAAAGTAGTTTCTTTGCTTCTTTCTTTAAGTTATTTAGCGTATACCTAGCAATGCTGTCTGCTCTATACATATCGTATTCAGGGCAGTTTACAACAAAGTCAATTACACTTAAAATCCTTTTTTTAGTTTCATCTTTGGTTGCTGTTCTTAAGCTGATGCTATATTTTTTAAAGTACTCCTCCAAAATATCGTGTACTATGTTGCCAACCATATTTACTCTTATTACGCCTTCCTCTCTCTCCTTTAGCTTTAAACCATATTTCATAAAATGATAATAAGGACACCTAAAATAGCTTTCTAGCTGAGAAACAGAAGTATAATACTCTTGACCTTTCTTTTTAAATAAATATTGCTCATATGAGATATTACATTCATCGTCAATGTTACACTGCAACTTATCTTTATACCCTTTTTTTATAAGATAGTCCTTAACGCACTCAATATATTTAGGCGGAATTTCCTTACGGATATATTCATAATAGGCGTTTTTAGCATTAATAAGACAATACAAAAGCTTTTGGCTGTCGGTAAAAATATGAGTATCAACTATTTTCTTAAGCGTCTTTACGCCCATCAAATGCATAAGCTCTTGCATAGCTTCGCCAATTAGCAAACTTTCCCCTTTAACATCATACTTGCTGTATCCAATATACAATTTTTCTCTAGGTCTTACCAAAAGGTCAGTAACTATAAGTCGCTCCATATTATTGTTTTCTAAAGGCGTAGGGCTTACATACAAACCGTTTTTTTTCATTATTTCACTGTCAAGTGAAGAAATAATTACATTATCACCGCTAGTTTTTGGGAAATTACCACTGCTTGCCCCTACCACAAACAAAGCCTTGATATCGTTAAATCTGCTGTCTGTTGTATTGCCTACAAAAACACTGTCTATGTATTGCGGAAGCACACCTTTTGCCATATCGGCAAGCGCACTGTTAATGATGTTTATAAAGCCATTAAGCGTCACTATGTTATCTCCACTAAGCATAGCTATCTCATTAAGCGTATTAACAAAGTCAGAAGTATCGGCAGCTTTTGCCAAATCGGCATTGTCGCAAGACAAAAAGCCCTTAAGCTTTTCTTTTATATCATTTTGAGATAACTCCTCTAACACAAATTCTACATATTGGGAAACCGTGCAATTACCTTTAGGCACTCTAAATAGCAATTTTTCCACTTTCTTGCGCACCTTTTCAGCGTCGCCATAATCCCCCAACACAAAGGGTTTGACAAAGCTTGTGTAATTTATGTTGTACTTAAGGACATAATTTTCGAAGCATTCTATTTCTTTTCTTGACAAGTTACAAAGGGGACTGTGTATAAGGGTAAAAATTTTATCTACTGCAAATTTTTCTGCAACCGCTTCAAGCAAATCATTTATATATCTAACTGCCAGGCTGTCTTTTATAAAGTATTTGACATCGGCAAAATAAGGAATATCAACGCGCGTAAATATCTCTTTTACTATCCTTATATAGTTATCGTCATTAATAACTATTGCAATATCCTTATAGCGATAATTTTTATTTTTGACAAGAAAGTTAATTTCTTTAGCTACGCTCCGAATTTCTTCATAAGGATTGTCTTCAACATAAAAAACAACTTTGTTACGACTTTCTATATCTAACTTAAGAGCATCTTTTTCATAGCCAAAAAGCGTTCTGTGCAATTGTGCAAAAGGCGGATTTAGCCTTTCTATACTTT
Source organism: Clostridiales bacterium (assembly GCA_012520515.1). Classification (GTDB taxonomy): domain Bacteria; phylum Bacillota; class Clostridia; order Christensenellales; family DTU072; genus CAG-1782. The sequence continues at coordinate 4,971 of JAAYOD010000017.1, read as the reverse complement.
GAATTTCATTATAAGGAATGCCGCTTTGAGCGCAAAATCTTGCAAGCTCATCCATTTGCCTTTTAATAAAAAGGTAGTGATTTATGCCGCCGCTATCATAAGCATAAGCGATATTAACGCTTTTTGCGTGCTTTATGAATTCTTTTATAAGAGCTAATTGTTGCGCGCTATAAATATTAAAGCCATAAATATAAATGTGACTAGATGGTATAACGCTCAAATTTTTAACATTATCAATAAGATAATCTATTCTAGAAATAGTATCAACATAATTTTTTCCAAGTGCTTTAGTGTAAGCGGAATAAATTAAAGCTATATCGGTAAGTTTTTCTTTTGTAACTCCTGTAAGATTGGGCAAAGACTGTTGCAAATCAAGGTAAGAAATTTTACTATCTCTTAAAGACGCTATTGCTGCAAAAAGTTCTTTTGCAAATGAATAGCTTGCCAAGTCTTTATAGTAAATGAGCTTGTCGTTATTTTGCATTATAACTTTGTTTAGCAAAATAACCGTGCCTTCTTTTGATAGACATTTTTTAAGTTTGGCGCCAAGCAATTTAGTAGCTAGCCTTGTAAAGCTTACAACATCAACATTAATACATCCTTTTTCAAACACCTTTTGACAAATTTCTCTTTCAAAGCTTAAAGTAAAGCGGTCAGGCACAATAAAATAATGCTGAGCGTTATCGTCTTTTAACTCTTTTAGCCTCGCTATTATTCTTTTGCTGGCTTCTTGCGTGGTGTTTGTTTGAAATAAATTAAGCTTCATCATCTTTTCCTAAATATAATTATTGATTTAATGGTACAATAATTTTACCTAAAAGTAAATGATATCCCATAAATCAATTGACAAAGCACCCATTTGACAATATAATTATATAGCCTGTAGTGTTTGCTTACGCCTAAGCTGGTATTGAAATACCATGCTAAAGCCAAAATGTTAATTGTTGTTATACTAGCTAATAGCAAACTGTAAAAAAGCCATAATAAATAACAAAAGGCTTAAAAACAGGTATTATAAAACAACCTTAGCTAAAAAGCCAAATGTTAAATATGGCTGAATGGAAGGCAAAAATTACAAAGCAAAAACACATTTTGCTGACGTGGCTCAGTCGGTAGAGCGCGTCCTTGGTAAGGACGAGGTCGCGGGTTCGATTCCCGCCGTTAGCTCCAAAAAACCTTGAAAAACTGCTCAAAACGGGCAGTTTTTCTCATTTCACCATTAAAGTATCTCTCAAAAATTCGTACTTATTTGCCAAAAAATTCGTACTTATTTATTTTTTGCAATTTTTATGGTCTTGAAAAATAACGAGTACGAAAAATAAGTACGAAAAAAGTACGAATTCGGTAACAGTCTGTCCTAAATGGTTTTTGTTTGGGGAATAAAAAAACCGAGCCACACATTATTTTCGTGCAACTCGGCATTGTATTTTTTATTTACATGCGAACAATGAATCGACTATTTCAGCTGTTTTATGGTCGTCTTTCTTGAATATTTTCAGGTAGTTTTGTTTTGTAACCTTATCGTTTGCGTGTCCTGCTCTTCCTGCTATTATCTCGCTGGGTATTTGGTTCGATGCGTATTGCACCGATATGTTTGTCTTTCTTAAGCTGTGATAATGTACTTCTTTCAGTCCGTGTTTTTTCTGCAATTTTTTCCACCAGGTATATATGGTTGTTGGATAAATTGCCTTGCCTGTGTATTGCAAGAATAGGTATGGCTTACCTTCATACTTATCGCCTACTACATTCTCTACATAATCATCCCACCATTCTTTGTACTTTATAAGTTGTTTAGTGAGTGTTGCGGGCATTGCATAGGTTTTTGCTGAGTATATGCTTTTGGGTTCTTTTTCTACCACCCCTTTACCTGTTACTGGCGAGCGTGACCGTTCTACAGTCATTTCTCCGTTATCCAGGTCGATGTCTGTCCACATGAGTCCGGCAACCTCTCCCCGCCTTCTACCCATATATATTCCTATTAGAACCGCTGTCACCGCCCTAATATCTTCGTCTTTCTTTAGGCATTCTAAGGCTTTTAGTGTGTCGTCTAAGTCCATTATAGGTGTTTCCTTTGACATAGCCGATACACCTTTTACATATTCCGATGATGCATAGTTCTTTTCTATAACATCGTACCGCTTTGACATTGACAGCATATGTTTTAGAATGCTTACCGTTTTTGCATTAGACTGTGATGCATAAGGTCGAACTTCACTTGTTATATCGAATAGCATTTCCTTTGGCATCTCTAGCGTCCTTGCTATCTTGTTTGCAGATTCCATATTAATTGTGCGTTGCCCTAGCTTTGCTAGCTTTATTGTAGCAGCGCTTAAGTTGCTCATTCTAGCAAACCTATCCATACTAATTCGCCTTTCTTTTAAAATCTCGCCAAACTTTTCTTTTGCCCTAATTTTCACTACCGTGTATGTCATCTCTTGCAAGCTATCTATAAAGTTCTGTATTATCAAGGGTTTAAGCTCGTGCAACTTATAGAAGCCAAGCTTAGGCAATATAAATTTCATTGACTCGTGACACTTACTTGAATAGTTTGCTGATGTGTGCTTATCTACATAGTCTAAGAATATTTTGCTATATTCGTTTAGCGTTGCAAAGCTATTTATGTTCAATGGATTCCTTTGTTCATCCTTTAACTTGCACTCAAAATCCAACGCAAACCTTTGCGCCGCTTTGTCTTGTTCTATCTTAGACATATATGTATCGGGTGTCCATGTCGTTGTTACTGTTTTATACTTACCCGTATGCAAATCTTTCATTGATACTTGAATACGGTAGTTTATACCCTTTTTGCGCTCTTGTCTAATAACTGTAGCCATATTATTTACCTCCTTTTTTAGTAACAAACATACCGTAGTCGCCTGTTAAAGTCCAGCGAAGAATCGCATTAACCATTCAAGAATTCAATTAAATTGTCAAGGTCTACCAAATACTTCGTTCCTATCATTACAAACCTTATTTTTCCTTGCTTACAAAGCAATCTAATAGCGTTTTGTGTTAGTGACGACTTCTCGTCAAGGCTCTTTATCTCAGCAAACGCCTCAGGAATTGTTCTCATTCTCTTCATCTTTTTTTCCTCCTAATTGCTTAATAATTTGGTTTGTTCCCGTTGCGCTAAGTCCGCTTGCTCCGCCTGTAATGATTGCGACTAAAACATTGCTTGCAAATATAATCTCAGGTACTATATAATAGCAAGCCAAACCCAAGACCGCCCCTAGTCCAGCTGATATTAATGGTATAAACCTCTTAAAGATTTCATTGTTTTTTACTGCATACTTAATTAGATTAACCGTCCAATAGACAATAGTTGCTATTGCCGGTACACTTATTATTTCTAAATTCATTGGTTTTCCTCCTATTATTTATGTGCGTTTCTATCTAGTAGATAGTTATACATTTCTTTATCTACCCTGCTGTATTCTTCAAGTGCAGCATGTATCTCTCCATTTACCTTTCCATCTACTAAGCCCATAGCTGTTGCTTCTGTTAGTTTTCCTACTGCATTTATGCTTTTTATGATGAGCACGTTCTCTTTTGCCATTAGCTTCTCGCGCTTTTCGTCCCTTGCATCTTTCTTCTTAAACCATCGCTGCAAAAGAAAAAGCGCAGTCCCACTAACCACGCTTCCCGTAACTGATATTATTATCGTAAATATTTGCATGTTAACAATCCTCCGTGTCTCCCATAACCGTTTTTAACCTATTGTAGAAAAACTCATGAGTGATTTCCTCACCGTTGTAATCTCCTGCAAAGACTTCTCCGCCACCGTTTAGCTTTATTGGATCAGTTATCCACTCCAACTCAAAACCTAGATTTTCCAATTCTCCTTGCGTGTCTTCTGCAATAACCAACTCGTCTCTTTCTGTATTTGAAAACTCAAATAATCTTTCGCCTATCTCCACTTCTAGATATTCCAATTCATTTAGCTTATCTTGCATTGCTCTTAGTTCCGGGTAGTTATCCTTATCAATTAGCCCGCTCTCATCCTCTATGATTTCCTCTGGCACAAGCTCTTGGCTTTCCACTTCTGCTATTAGTTCGTTATATTTACTTTGTGCGTTTGCCCTTATGTTTTGAAAGAAAGTTGCAAACTTCCCTTCCCTTTCTTTCTCTTTGTCTCTATCTTCAGTGCTTTGATATGTGCTGTAATTGACAAAGACTTTTAGTCCTCTAATCGCACATCTATCAAAGTTTATCTTATAATAATGATTTGTGACTTTTTCTAATAATGCCATATGTTTTCTCCTTTTAGTAAAATAATGCGGCATAACCATTGCCGCCTTTCCCGCCTGGGTGACCTGCGAATATTACCCAAGCGCCACTTCCGCCACCTGCGCCAATACCGCCATTTTGTCCAGCACCTGCACTTTTTGCATTACCGCCATTATGCCCATAAAACCAACCACCACCGCCTCCGCTACCGCTTCCGCCATCAGGCTGTCCACCTGCACCTTGACCGTAGTCTAATCGGTTTCCTTCAGGTGTGTAGGATTGTGTTTGGGATGCTGGCGTACTGCCACCTGCATTTCCGCCTCTTGCGCCGCCTGTTGTGCCTGTGCGTTCATCAAGCCTTCTTATGTAACTGTTATTGGTATCATAACTTGAAACGCTACCTCCGATACCGCCTGTTCCGTCATTACCTCCGCTTCGTCCACCGCCACCGCCTGTTGCATTGACCGTTGTAACTCCGCTATACCCTAAGTTGTTTATGTCTGTAAAGGTAGAGAATTGGCAGTTATCGCCGCCACCACCATTGGTGTTCCTTGCACCTGCTTCGCCTCCCGCACCTATATAAATTCGATGTACCCAACCTGTTACAAGTCTATGACATAGATATGCGAATGAGCCGCCACCACCTCCGCCACCAGCTTTTGTTCCATTGCCTCCGCCACCACCTCCGCCAGGTCCGACTAGCAGTACGAATAGGAATTGTATATCCTCTGATGTTGTGGAAAT
>JAAYOD010000016.1 GCA_012520515.1 Clostridiales bacterium | reverse complement strand
TCAGAGCCAGAATAGCTGAAGTAATAATTTTGCAAAACCGTAGTGTCTTCTCCTGCTTTAGCCCTTATGCCATATAATCCTGCTGGCGTATATTTATCTATAACAATGGTTTTGTCGCCATCATTAAATTCCCAGTCAATAATAGGCTCATTGGTTATTTTGTTTATCGGCTCTGAGCCGTCTTCGCCGTCTACCCAGCCTGTATAAATGAAATATATATGATCTTCTATTACTGAATTATCGTCAAGGTATGTTTTCTTAGGTGAGTAACCTTCTTCAAAGCCTAAGGTTACATTTAGCACTGCTTTATTAATAATAACATAAAATACTTGGGCATTTTCCCCTTCATAACTAGCGTAGTTTGAATTATGCTCAGGGTGGCTTGTCGCATTAATTTCAAATGTCAATACATAGGTATCGGCATTTTTTATGGGATCATCATTATTAAATGAATTAGTGACAGTCCATGATACTGGAAGTAAGTCAGTATCCTCCTCAAGATTGATAAACATATAGGTAGGAGAATAGCTTTTTCCATTATAGGTAAATTGGAATCCAGAGCCATCCTCTAAGTCTACACCGCCTAAGTCATTAGTTAACTTAAACTGGTAAGATGCCGATGCGGTAATTGTTACATTATAGCTAAAGTCTTTAACATACACATAACCGCCATAACCATCGTCAAAGTATAAGTTTTTGCGGAAGTCTTCATATAGAATACCAAGTATTGTCACATGATACACACCTGAAGCGATAATCTTATCTACAACTTCTTGACCCTTTAATATTTGAACTATCTCCACGCTTCCCCAATTGCTATTTTGCCCGCTAAAATAGTCGTCAAATCCGCCTATTTGATACTCGGAATTGCTATAAGGAATACTCTCATCTTGACCTATAAACACAATTTCTAAAGGCAACACTTCAAAGGTAATTACCGTAGCTTCTCTCTTAGCTGCGTAATTTATCATAAATTCAGCGCTTGGGCTTGCATAAAGCCTTAAAGTATATATGCCCGCATCCATTAGTTTCATATCTAATCCAAAACCAAATGGAATTTGCTCAATAGGCAAACCGTCAATAATATACTCATAAGTTTGTGTTTGGCCGTCATAGGTATAGGCGTGAATATTTACTCTTACGCCGCCTGCGTTAGCTGGACCGCCCACTAAAGTATACATAGGCGTAAGCTCATTGCCGCTATAAACTCCTGTTTGATTGTAGTTTTCACCAACATCAATAGATAAAGCTTTTTTGAGTATATAAAACTTTTGTTCGGCGGTAACAAATTCAAAATTATGCTTAAATGCGTCCATTGCCTTTACTCCGCCGTCTAAACCATTTGTATATGCTCTATCATTTCCTTGATTTACAGAGAAATAAACTTGGTGGGGCAGTTCTGTAGGTAAAAAGCTTTCTTGCCCTCCATCTACTAAAAAGCCTCTATAAATAACTGTGTTATTCATGGTGTATTCATTAAACATATAATAGCTTGATACACCGTTTACATAGGCATCTGTGGCAATATAATCGTCGCCATCTTTATAATAAATGGTCTTTAGTCCATGAACATCTTCTGACTGCTCTTTATGATAGTCAAAATCGCTTTGTCCATTCATTGTGATAGGCCTAAAGTCAATGTATACCTTGGTAGCGTTATAAATATTTTGTAATTCGATAGGAGTTATTTCTTCATTACTGCCTACCAAATAATAGCTTATTTTGTCGCCTATTAGCTTGGGATAAGCAATGACTTCATAGGATATCCCTTCTTCTCCAATTTTTATCCAATAACTATAAATATCTAGCTCATTATCTGTGTTTACATATAAAATTTCATCATAATCTGTATGGTAAACCGGATTAAGCTCTAAATAACTTCTTATAGCAAAGGTAATAATAGCTTGTACTTCTTTTGGCTCTATTCGCAAAGTTCCGTACACTGTTCCGCCCTTGTAATTAGTGCTTGCAGGCAAGGTAAACTCAAGTGAATAAGTACCTGCTAAAACCATATTTCTAATTAGCTCATCTTGAACATTATAATGCCCATGTGGACAAGTTTGGTCACAATCTCTGGAAAACTCCAAAACTTCCACAAGGTCTGCAAAAGTCTTGCCATCGCTTAAAAGTTTTGCAATAATGGCATCTGCTTCGTGGTGACCGCTAAAGTTGAAAATTGCTTTAGCGTCCCCTTCGCAAGTCACTGTGTACTCTTTTTGAGATAGTCCCGAATAGGTATACCTCTCACTTTTTTGCACAAACAAGAAGTTTGGCTCAAGCTCTAGCTTACCAATATGCAAGTAAGAATATTGGGGACATTGTTGATGGAGTACTATACTATAATTGTAAAACAAGGTATTTAATGCTTCTTCATCATTAAACTCTATGCGATAATAGTCATTGTCGTCCGCAGAGCTATCTGTATTTTGCTCTATCCTTTTACCCTTAACGCTGTCAAACCAAGAGAAAATATTCTTGATATTGGGTGGATTTATGGGATTTACAACTCCAGAGTGATCCCACAAGATACCTTCGTCTTCCAAGAAACCATCCATGGTAATTATTATACATTTTTCCGCTGCCACACCTAAATTTCTTTCTAGCGCTAATTGGCTAGCAGTAACTATGCCATTATTTGAGTCGTCAGGATTATAAAAATAATAGTAATCTTCCATAGCTACAAAGCCGTCAGGCAATGTATCGCCAGCTTTGGCTATTTGAATTATTACATAGTCTACTTCATTATAATTTCTCCTGTACAGCGGATAATCTTTTCCATCAATACGCACCGTTTCAGCATAGTCCACGACATTTATAGTAAGTGGAAGCCTATGTATAATTCCATTTTCGTACCATTCGCCAGAGATTTCTCCTGGCACAATTTCATAGCTTCTTAAGATGTTTTCTGCAGTCGCTGTCTCTTCTTTTTTAATTAATTTGAACTCTCTCACAATGGGGTTGTTTTCGCCTGCCATTGGATGACTATAACTTGCCGATAGCGAAGTGGTTACCATTAGCTCATCTGGAGCATAAACGCTTCCTATACTGCTAACATTGCCTTGAGAGTCAAGCAAGACAGCTTCAAAAGAAAGAAGGTCTGTCGTACCGTCATAATCTTTTTCATTAATCATTGATTCAACGCGTACTGTAAACCTAAATGGCGTAATAAGCAATTGTTGCAATTGACTTAAGTCAAGCTCACAAATGACAGTGCCGCTTCTGTCCTTGACATCAAAGAATCCTGCTCTATCGGTCGCTGGCAATACGCTGCCTTCATAGCTTGAAGAAGTGCTTGCGTGAATAACATATACGGTGTAATAAAAATAATACTCTCCAGCGTAAAGCCTTGCGCGGCTATCATAAGAAGTATATTTGTTGCCGTTTCCGTCAATATAAACTGGGTCAGCTGTATCATTATTTCTTCTGCCCACCATAATGCCAATATAAATACGATTTTGCACAGGGTCTCTTACAGCTGCGCTACCAGCAGAGCCTGTAACTATTTTCACTTCCCAGTTGTTAGTTACGATTTTGCCAAATGTTGATACAATGGGGTCTACAGCAAAGTTAAAATCATTTTGTGAGCCTTTTTGCGCATAGACATAATTAGTTTCTTTAGAAAAGTTTAGTGTGATTTTGTTGGGTAAAATCTTAAAGTTGCCGTCAAAGATTATTTCTCCTAACTCATTTTCAATGGTTGCTAATTGATAAAATTCTTGCTCAGTTGGTGACTTTGGATTAAAGGGAGTATAAGTTCCATTAATATAATAGCCAAACTGCGCTTTATAATTCTTTAGCAGTTCGTCTACTCCTTGTGAGTTTGACGCAAGCAATTCCATATATAAAAATACTATTTTATTTTCACCAATTGATGCGTCGTTAAAATGAGAGCCTACAAATGACACAATAGAAAAGTTATTTATATAATCAGCAAAGGTATATCCATCATAAACAGCTGTATTGTCATAGTCGGATTCAACGCCATTTAGCGCCAACCACATCTCTTTTGTAGATATTTTACTGTTACTAAATAAACCGCTTGCTGACAATGGATTACCAGAAAATTCAATTTCTCTAGTTACTGCTATTCCTCCATTAAAGCCGCCTGTTTCTGACCTGTCTTCTGAAAAGTTTAGACTTCTTTTCTCTACTGTGAATTCTTTATAAAAATCTTGGTAGTCATTGCTTGTGCCATATACTACCTCTACAACAGTGGTTAACTCAGCGGTTTTCTCAATGCCGCCTTGCATATATGTATGAATATAATCAGCGTAATAGTCAAATTCTACTGTCCAATCTAGACTAATACTATATTGCCCCGCGCTATCTATTGGTTGGCCGTCATCAATGGACTCTCTTATAGGCCTTGATGCCACTATCTGATAATCATACCATTTTACCTTGAGATAATCTTTTACATAGTCTAAATTGGTAAGCACTGTTGGGCTGTCAACGCTAACTCCGTTTCTGTTTTTTCCAAAGGAAGTTAAGAAAAAATACTTATCGTTGCCTGCTGAAAAATAAAACTTACCATCTTCTTTTGTCGCGTTTGATACGCCTATCACATCTCTAAAGTTGGAGTTTTCTCCATAAGTTCTTGCTTGGGTATTTAAACCAAATTGTATTCTGTTATCAGAAGTAAATAACGGCGCAAATGCTGAACTTCCCACAGTAAGCCTTGCTTTTAATACAATTATAAGGTGCATATCGTTAGGAGCGGAATAGGTTTGTCCGCCATATGTTACTGATAATTGTTTAATGCGATATGTGCCTGCGGCGTCAATTCCTTTTAATGCGCCATTGTAAGTGCTGCCATCCCAGCGTACGCCTTCAACTTGACTTGATGATATCTTGACATCTTCAGGCTCATAATCATCAGGTGAATTAGGGTCAGGTCTAGAAGGATTGTTAAAAGGTGGGTCGTCTGAATATATGACATCAAAATCTGTGGTAGTGACATCGGCATAGTATGGCTCTGGCGGATTTTCTTCATCACTCTTTACAGATACAAAATAATATTTCCTAAATTCAAAGGATTTTACAATATGTTGTACGGCGTTAGCGCTGTAATAAGCTTGATAAACGCCATAGTTTTTATTAATAGTATTGCCATTTTCCACAAAAGGAATGGAATGAACTCTATAATTAAACAGCTCACTAAATTCTTCAGATACGCTAGAGCGCAAACCAAGAGCATAATAAGTGCCCGTTTTGCCTGGGGCAGGCTCAAACCCAAAAAATTCTGGCGCTGGCAAGAAGTCAACTGCTGGATTTTGCAGTGTAGCTTCAGCCTTATGCTCATTATGGGGAATAGAAAACACACCCAAAAGGCAAATAGACGCACATAGCGTTATTAGCAATGCAAATATAAATATATTGGCTACTCTAAAATTTGAATTTGCTCTAGCCATTTTGCGCTATACCCCCAAGAAAAAATTTACTCCCTAGTATATATATATTATATATATAACATAGTGTTATGTCAACTAGTCTTTTTTCTGTAAGGGACACATTATTTTTTCTTTTTCTTGCGCTTTTTGGAAACTTGAGCAGAATAAATAGGATTGATTATTTTTTCAGCATAATATTGAACATAATTAGTGGTCAAAAGACTATAAAAACTTGCGCCAAAAACAATCAAGAGCGCCACAAAAATAACATTGATAAAACCGCCCGATATCGCCACAATTATCAACGGAATTGCCACTACTGCCAATATAAAAATATTGGGTACAAACATTTGAATAGTAAGTATTGCAGAATTTTTTACCTTCGCAAAAAAAGGCATATCATACATTACAATAAAGGGAGCTAAATATAGTAAAAATATAGAGCTAAAAACGCCTATAATGCAAGCCAAAATAAGCAAAACATAATCGCCGCCGCCTACTGTTTGCGACCATAATTTTTGCACAAAGTAAACAATGGCATTGCCTACCCCTGCGACGAATATCATAGCTATAGCGCCCCAAACTAGCATTTGTGGGAAACATTTCTTTACACCTTCAAAAAACTCTACCACAGTGCGCGGAACATGATTGCCATAGGTATCTCTCTTTGTTATAAAGCTGTCTTTCCATATAAATTTTGCTGACAATCTTAACATACCAGATAGGCCTATACTCATAAAGAATACGCCAATTCCAATTGCTACAAATAATAATTGATAGACCATCAGCATATCGGCTTTTAAGCTAACCACATCAGCTCCTGCGCTAATACCAATACCAACATTGGTCATAAGATATGGTATTTTTGTAATTTTTAGCATAGCGTACAGCAATCGTTCAGGACCATATAATCTAAAAAAGATAAAACTGCCAAATAGCGGTATTGCAGATATTAAAAACAATAAACTAGGAAGCAATAAATCGCCATTATGTTTGGAAAACAATGCAAAAAAGTACCTTATGCGTCCACCTTCAATCGCTGGGGAGATTTGTCCATCATCCCTTGCCTCTTTATCAAAGGTCATGTGTGCCAGCAATCCTACTTTTTGTGTCTTTTTTGCCATATTTACCTCAGTCAACTTTTAATAATATATTTAATAGATATCTTACTACAATTTTGTCAAAAAATCAATAGAATATATCTATCATTTATTCCGCTCTCTTCTCTTTAGTGGCTTTTCTAGCCCTTTCAGAGTGGTCTAATATTGTCTTTCTTATTCTTAAACTCTTGGGTGTGACTTCCAGTATTTCGTCTGGTTCTATAAATCCTATGCACTCTTCCAAGCTAAGAATTCTGGGCGACTCTAACCTAAGTGCATCATCTGCACCTGCCGCGCGCATATTTGTTACATGTTTTCGCTTACATACATTAACTGTCAAATCTTCATTTTTAGGAGAATATCCTACCACCATGCCAGCATACACTTGCGTACCTGGTGTAATAAAAAGAACTCCCCTATTTTGAGCATTATAAAGCCCATATGTGACTGCTTCGCCTGTTTCAAAAGCAACTAACGCTCCAAAAGGCCGCCTTGGCATAGTTCCTTTCATAGATTTATGACTATCATATACACTATTTAGTATACCTTCGCCTTTGGTTTGAGTCATAAAATCGCTACGATATCCAAGCAGCCCCCTAGACGGAACTAAAAACTCTAGTTTTGTTCTGTTCTCATTAGCGGTCATATTAATAAGCTCACCTTGACGCTTGCCCATGCTTTCCATAATTGCTCCAACGCAATTATTGGGCACATCTACTGTCAATTTTTCGATAGGTTCACATTTTTTGCCGTCTATGGTCTTATATATAACACGCGGTGTGCCAACTTGAAATTCATACCCTTCCCTACGCATATTTTCAATGAGTATAGATAAATGTATCTCCCCTCTACCGCTCACAATAAACTCATCAGCAGTAGAGCCATCTTCCACTTTTATGGACACATCTTTTAACTGCTCTTTAAAAAGGCGCGCGCGCAAGTGCCTGCTGGTGACAAACTTACCTTCTTTGCCTGCAAAAGGACTGTCATTGACGCAAAAAAGCATTTGCAATGTGGGCTCACCTATCTTTACAAAGGGCAATGCTTCAATTTTGCTTGGGTGGCAAATTGTTTGACTTATAGTAATATCTTCTATACCGCTAAAGCTTACAATATCGCCAACCTTTGCCACATCCACCGCCATTCGACTAAGTCCGTCAAATTGGTATATATTAGTAATTTTACTTTTATAGACATTGTCGGAATAATAGTCGCAAATGGCAACTTCCATATTGGGATACATTTCCCCTCTTTCAATTCTGCCAATAGCTATTCTGCCTACATAATCATTATAATCTATGGAAGAAACTAAGATTTGTAAAGGCCCGTTTTCATCGCCTTTGGGCGGGTCAATGTGATTTATTATTGTATCAAACAGCGGAACTAAATTAACGCCTTTAACTTCTGGATCTAATGTTGCCGTTCCTGCTCTGCCGCTGCAATAGACAATGGGGCTATCTAGCTGGCTGTCGCTTGCATTAAGCTCTATAAGCAGTTCATAAATTTCTTCTAAAACTTCGCTGCAGCGCGCGTCTGGTTTATCAATCTTGTTGATACAAATTATTATTTTGTGGTTCATTTCCAACGCTTTTTGCAACACAAAACGCGTTTGCGGCATTGGACCTTCATAAGAATCCACTAGCAACACAACGCCATTAATCATCTTTAAGACCCGCTCTACTTCGCCGCCAAAATCAGAGTGTCCCGGAGTATCTACAATATTAATTTTTATTCCGTTATAGATAGCTGATGTATTCTTTGCTAGTATAGTTATACCGCGTTCTCTTTCAATATCATTGTTGTCCATTACACGCGCAGGCACATATTCGTTATCTCTAAATACTCCGCCTTGCTTTAACATACCGTCAACTAGCGTTGTCTTACCATGGTCGACATGGGCGATAATGGCAATATTTCTTAAATCATTCCTTATCATTTTATCCTTTTATGCTTTTGAATAAATTTTCATCTATAGTAATTTCTTTTTCATAATATTCACTTTCATCATAGGCTTTATACAGAAATTCATACCCTTTTTCCGTCTTAATTCCGCCATAATCATAATAGTTTAGGCCTTTTATTCTTACCGTTAATGTAATGTCTTTCCAAGTGTCTGTTTCTTCATCATAATGCGACATAAGATTCAACAGCCAACCTTTAACATAGCCTTTTAACACATTGGTTTCCGTTTTAGTGCCTGTATATTTTGCCACATCAAAATATTCTCCCTCAAACATCAAGTCCACCACATAGGTAGGTACTGTTTTTAGCACTCCACGGTCTTGATACTTTACATTGGTCCAGCTAAGAATGCCGTCTCTATTTAGAGTAGCATTTTGAGGAGCATCTAATTTAAGCGGATTTACATTAAAATATTGCCAAGGACTAAAGTCGCTATCTCTATCGTTTGAAAGCGCTTTTACTCTATAAGCCAGTACATCCTTTTGTCGTTCAATGCGATAGTATAGTCCTTCGGTTTTTACTGTGACAATATCATCTTCATTTTGCACATTGCCATAGACATATTGTAAGCTATATCCTAGCGCTCCCTTAACTTTTTTCCAAGATACCGTAACATACATATCGCTTGTTTGGTCAAAGTCGTTTACATAAGGTTTAGGTATGCCATTATCTTTTTTTAACGCTAGCGGCAAAACAATAGACAAGGCAATAGCGGCAAGCAAAAGTGCTGCCGCCACGCATAGTAAAATTATTTGTTTTTTATTCAGCTTTTTTACAAGCTTTTTTTTCACTTGCTAACCTTAACCTTTTTTAATTTAGCAAAACGGGGTAAACCGTCTACTAATGTTGCTTTGCAGTCGCCTTGAATAAGCGGTAAAGCATAGTCTACAAATTCTTGAGTAAGTCCAGTATTATCTGGCTTTATCCATTCTTGCGGTACTTTCTTTTCAGTATTTGCCGCAAGTTCTATATCCATTAGTTCATAGCTGATGTCATACTTGTCGCCCTCTGCTCTTTTGAAAACAACCATTTTGTCGGTGTAGCCTTCACAAGCGTATTTAACAGCATATTTGCCAGCATTAAATGCTTCTTCCACATCAACTTTACTTGCTAGGTGCGCTCCGCATCTTTGCATCAAACTAAACTCAATAGCTCTTACCTTGCCTCCTATTTTTTCTTTGACAAGTTCTGCTAGCACAGCCGCAACTCCGCCTAATTGCGCATGACCAAAACTATCTTTGGATAGATTTGCATTATTGACAAGAGCTTCAGTTACATATTCGCCATCTTTTGTCTTTATTCCTTCGCTAAGCGCAACTATGCACTTGCCATTGTTTTCGTCAGCTACTTTCTTAACATCTATTAAGAATTTATCTATATCAAAAGCTTTTTCAGGTAAATACACTAGGTCAGGGCCTAAGCCTTTATAGCTAGCTAGCTGACTTGCAGCAGTAAGCCAACCTGCGTTTCTTCCCATTATTTCCACAATGGTAATTTGCCCTTTATCGTATACTGTAGCGTCCAAGTTAAGCTCCATTAAGGTGGTAGCAATATACTTTGCCGCGCTACCATAACCCGGGCAATGGTCTGTGCCGTATAAGTCATTATCTATGGTCTTAGGAACGCCTATTATATTGCAATCATAACCGCTCTTTAGCAAATATTTGCTAACTTTGTTGCAGGTATCCATGCTATCGTTTCCGCCATTGTAGAAAAAGTATCTTATGTTGTATTTTTTAAATACTTCCAAAATTCTCTTGTAGTCAGTTTCATCATCTCCTACATTTTTAAGTCTGTATCTGACACTGCCAAGAGCTGATGACGGAGTATATTTTAGCAGTTCTAGCTCTTCTTTACTTTCTTCATTTATAACATATAAATTTTCTTCCAAAATACCTTTAATGCCGTGGGCTGCGCCATAAACTTTGGTTATATTTTTTTGATTTAACGCTTCCAAAAATACGCCAGCAGCGCTTGAGTTAATAACCGATGTAGGTCCTCCAGATTGCCCGAAAACACAGGCTCCAACTAAGTTCTTCATGTTTGCCTCCAATATATTTATTTTCCTAATGTTGTAGCTATTTTATATAAATTTGTATCAAATTTTCTTTCAATAGATAACGCTGTATCCACATCCATGTCCATAATTTTATTGTCTTTTATGCCAACTACCCGTCCGCCGCAATTGGGAGAAACTAACAAGTCCACCGCTCTTACTGCACACTTTGACGCTAGCACTCTGTCTGCCATTGACGGCGTGCCGCCACGCTGAATATAGCCAAGTTTTACCGTTCGTATCTGTATATCGTCCACATCGCCTGCCAATATCTGCTCTTTTAGACTGGCGCAAGAACATACGCCTTCGGCTAATATTATTATGACGGAATTTTTACCTTTAATTTTGTCATAAACGATTTCTTTACGAATCCTTGCCACATCAATGGGCATTTCGGGCACTAAAATAATCTCTGCGCCGCCAGCTAAGCCTGCGTGCATTGCCAAATCTCCGCACTTTCTGCCCATAACTTCTATAATACAGGCGCGATTGTGCGCTGTCATGGTATCTCTTACATTATTGATAGCGTTAAGCACGGTATTTACAGCTGTATCAAAGCCTAGTGTATAGTCGGTATAAGCCAAATCATTATCTATTGTACCTGGGATTCCTACGCAAGGCGTGCCAAAATCGTTATAAAAATCACGCATTCCTCTAAGCGAACCATCTCCGCCTATTACAATGAAGCTTTCTATGCCATAGGCTTGCAAAACGGCATTAGCTTTTTTGCGATACTTAATGTCTATAAACTCAGGACAGCGTGATGTCATAAGCATAGTGCCGCCCTTATGTATTATGTCAGAAACAGAGCGGTTATCCATCTTTATGATGTCACCTTTAAGCATACCGTCATATCCGCACTGTATACCATAAACTTCAAGCCTTAGGCTGTTTGCGTACCTTACAACGCCGCGGATTGCGGCATTCATTCCGGGTGCATCTCCGCCACTGGTAAGAATTCCTATTCTTCTCATTTATTCCTCATATTGTAGTTGTATTTTGCTATTTTTAACGGCTATTATTGTATCATAATAATACCCTTTTTGCAAACAAACTATCTTATTTGCCCATTGCCGGAAAGCACATATTTTAAGGAAGTTAGTTCTTGCAAACCTATTGGGCCTCTAACATGTAGTTTTTGAGTAGAAATTGCCATTTCCGCGCCCAATCCAAACTCATAACCATCTGTAAACCTTGTGCTTACATTGACATAAACGGCGCTGCTGTCCACTTCTTTAGAGAACTGCTCTGCTTTGTTTGCATTATTCGTAATTATGCCATCGCTATGTCCTGTGCCATAATTATTTATGTGGAAGATAGCTTCTTCTATATCTTCAACTACCTTTACCTTTACAATCAAATCTTCATACTCAGTAAAAAACTCTTCGCCATCTACAATGACTGTGCTGTTATAGATATCTTTAACTTCTCTAGTGCCGCGAATTTCCACGCCTTTTTGGGATAAATTATCTAAAATCTTTGGCAAAAACTCCTTTGCAACAGCTCTTTCTATCAAAATAGTTTCCAAAGCATTGCATACTGACGGGCGGCTAACTTTTGCGTTTTCTATAACGCTTACTGCCATATCAAGACTTGCTGACTTTTCCACAAAAATATGACAATTGCCGCCGCTTGATGCAATTACTGGCATAGTGGCTGCGCCTAGAACATATTTTTTAAGTTTTTCTCCGCCCCTTGGAATTACTACATCGATAAAATCGCCCATAAGCAACATCTGATGAGTAAGCTCTCTATCTATGCCATCAATAAAAGCAATCAAATCAGGATTAAATCCATTCTCTTTGAAAGCATTTTTCATAATTTGCGTTAGCAACCTATTTGTATTAATTGCTTCCTTACCGCCTTTTAACACAACGGCATTGCCTGATTTTATACATAAAATAGCCGCATCTACTGTAACATTTGGTCTAGATTCATAAATTATGCCAACAACGCCTAAAGGCGCTCTTACTTTCTTAAGTAAAATTCCGTTTTTTAATATTTCTTCTTTTTCTACCATACCTACATAGTCAGGTAATGCAATGACATCGTCTATACCGTCTAGCATAGTTTGTATGCGGGCATCTGTCAGTGTGAGCCTATCTAAAAAAGCTCCCTTAATCTTAGCTTCTTCAGCGTTTTTAAGGTCAAGACTGTTGGCTTCTTTTATGGCGTCAACATTATCAATAATAGCTTCCTTTATCTTGCCTAGCAAAAAGTTTTTTTCATCTTTAGTGCAAGAAGAAAATTTATTGCTTGCAAGCTTTGCCTTTTTGCAAAGCGTATAGACATCAACCATTATTCCTCCTCCTCTTCCATAGGCAAATCTGCATTATGGTAAACATTTTGAACATCGTCATTATCTTCTAACATATCAATAAGTTTTTGTATTTGTTCTACTGAATCTGAGTTAGGGGTAATTAAATCGTCGGGCACATATTCTACTTGGCTGGATAAAATAATACAACCTGCTTTTTCTATAACATCCTTAACTGCGCTAAAGTCTTGCGGCATGGTATGAATTTCAAAAACTTCATCTTCAGTTATTATATCGTCGCCGCCTACTTCTAATATAAGCATCATAATATCGTCTTCGGTAAAGTCGCCTTTTTCAATAACTATTACGCCTTTCTTTTTAAATAGGTATGATACGCTCCCCGTTGTGCCGAGATTGCCGCCATTTTTATCAAAGGCGTGCCTTACTTCGCCTGCCGTGCGGTTTTTGTTGTCGGTGAGCGCTTCTACAATAACTGCTATACCGCTTGGCGCATAGCCTTCATATAGCATTTCTTCATAGTTTACTGAGTTAAGCTCTCCGCTAGCTTTTTTTATGGAGCGATTAATGTTGTCATTAGGCATATTATTGGCTTTTGCTTTGGTAATAACATCGCGCAAACGGGCGTTTGTATTAGGGTCAGGACCGCCTGTCTTTACAGCAACTGCAATCTCTCTGCCTATTTTGGTAAAAATACTGCCCCTTTTAACATCCATTTTGCCTTTCTTGTTTTTTATGTTAGACCATTTACTATGTCCAGCCATTTGGTTACCTCCCTTGCTTATTTAATCAAATACAACGCAATGCCCAAACTAACAGCGGCATTAAGGCTTTCTACTCTGCCTTCTGTCATGGGCAAGCAAATTATTTTTTTACTTCTTTTTTTAATAAACTCTGCCACGCCATGAGCTTCGTTGCCCACAGCAAGAGCAATTTTTCCTTTTCTTTGGTAGCTGTGAATACTTTCTCCACTCATATCTAAGGAAATAATACCGTACCCATTTAGATATTTATCTACATTATGTTGTGTGCATTCTATAATGTTCAAGTAAAAAACTCCACCCATGCTAGCTCTTATAGTCTTTGGCGCAAAAGCGTCACAACAATCCATACAGACTATGTCATCAACACCTAAAGCTGCTGCGGTGCGGAAAATAGTTCCTAAATTACCAGCGTCAGCAATACCGCTTAAAAGTATAATGATTTCACCGCTAAGTTCTTTAACAGCTGTTCTCTCTACTACAGCAATCACACCGCTTGGACTTACTGTATCGCAAACGCTGTCAAAAATGCTGTCTGGCAAAATATAAACTTGGCAAGATTTTTGCTCTGCAATATATGCAAGCTTATTATATTGGCTCTCCTTAAAAAAAAGCTCCTTTATCACAACATCTTTTGGGATATCCTTAACTAAATTTACACCTTCGCAAACAAACACGCCCAAAGATAAGCGCAATTTCTTGTCCTTATAAAGCTTTCTTAGTCTTTTAACTTTACTGTTCTGCGTCGATGTAATAAGCATAATTTCCCTTTATGTTAAAAATGCCTTCGCGCGCACTTTGGGGCGAAGGCATTTTGCTTTAACTATTTTGCTGCGCTTAGTGCCTCTTTCGCCTTTCCGCAAAGTTCGGCAAACGCGCTTGCGTCTGTTGCTGCAATATCAGCTAATATCTTGCGGTTTAGGTCTATATTGGCAAGCTTTAGACCGTGCATTAATCTAGAATAACTAATGTCGTTAATTCTAGCGCCTGCGTTTATACGAGCTATCCATAGTTTGCGGAAATCTCTCTTTTTAAGCTTTCTGCCAACATAAGCATATTGACCGCTCTTCATTACAGCTTGGTTAGCTATTCTGTATAATTTTGATTTTGCGCCAAAATATCCTTTGGCTCTTTTTAGTATTTTTCTTCTTTTCTTTGCTGCATTTACCGCTCTTTTTATTCTCATAACAACCTCCTACTTCTGACCGCTCAACAATGTGGTCATTGTTTTCTCTTGTGTCTTATCTACATAACCGCCTTTGCGGAGATTTCTTGTTCTCTTGGTAGTTTTCTTGGTAAGAATGTGGTTTTTATTTTGTTTTGCTCTTTTGATTTTGCCGTTTCCGGTTATTCTCATACGCTTTTTTGCGCCACTATGGGATTTCATTTTTGGCATAGTATAGTTCTCCTTTATTCTGTTAATTTATTTACTTTTTAATAGGCGACAGAATTAAGAACATATTTCTTCCTTCTGTTGTCGGGCGTTTATCTATTGTGGAAATGTCTGCTAATATCTCAGCAAATCTATTAAGCACTTCCATGCTCACTTCTGGATGCGCTTGCTGTCTGCCGTACATCCTTAGATTAACCTTGACTTTATTGCCTTCATTCAAAAATTCTCTTGCTCTCCTAGACTTTGTATTGATGTCGCCAACATCAATGGTTTGAGAAAGCCTGATTTCCTTGACTTCAATAATTTTTTGGGCCTTTTTAAGTTCTTTACCCTTTTTTATTTCGTCAAAACGGTATTTGCCGTAATCCATAATTTTACATACCGCAGGTCTTGCATTGGGCGCGACCTTTACCAAATCCAAATTGGCTGCATCGGCAATTTTTTGCGCTTCAGCTTTACTCATAATACCCAATTGCGAACCATCGCTGGCTATGAGTCTTACCTCTTTGTCATAGATTTGGTCATTAATCATTAATTCTTTAAATATAATCCATACCCTCCTTAATTAAAAAAGATGCGTAAAGTAAATACGCATCCTAATCTAAATAACTTATTAGAAACCATTGACTTAATCGTCTTAGGTGAGATTGCATCTACTTTACAATAAATATATTATGCTATTTTATGCCTTTTGTCAAGCATTAATAACTAATTTGCTGCTTAATTTCTTTTTGTAGCTTAACTATAAAGTCATTAAGCGACATTGTGCCCACCATTCCTTCTTTTCTATCTCTTACTGCTACCACATTTTGCTCTACTTCTCTGTCTCCAACAATTAATGCATATGGTATTTTCTTAAGCTGAAAATCGCGAACTTTATATTTCATACTTTCATTGCGGCTGTCGTATTCTGCTCTTATGCCTGCGCTGTTTAGCTTTCCGGCAATATCTTTGACAGTTTCCGCCGTTCTGTCAGTTAGAGATATTACCTTAACTTGAGTAGGCGCCATCCAAAGCGGAAATGCGCCTGCATATTTCTCTACTAGCAGCGCTATCGTTCTTTCATAGCAACCTAGCGAAGTTCTATGAATTATATATGGATGAGATTTTGTATTGTTTTCATCAACATAAGTCATATCAAATCTCTCAGCCAAAAACATATCTATTTGCAAAGTTATTAGCGTATCTTCTTTGCCAAACACATTTTTTATTTGAATGTCTAATTTAGGGCCATAAAATGCCGCTTCTCCAATGGATTCTTGATACTTAATACCAGCGCTGTCAAGTATTCGTTTCATTTCACTCTCTACATAGTTCCATTGCTCTGGCTCATTTATATACTTTTCAGTATTTTCAGCATCCCACCTAGAAAACCTAAAAGACACATCTTCAAGCAATCCTAAACATTTTAGCATATACATAGCTAAATCTAAGCAGCCTTTAAATTCTTTCTCTAACTGGCTTGGCATACAAATAAGGTGGCCTTCTGAAATAGTAAATTGTCTTACCCTAATAAGTCCATGCATTTCTCCACTAGATTCATTGCGGAAAAGTGTGCTAGTTTCGGCATATCTAATAGGTAAATCTTTATAAGACTTTAAACCATTATTGTATATAGAGTATTGGAAAGGACAAGTCATAGGTCTTAGCGCAAGCACTTCTCCTTTGCCATCTGGGTCGCCTATCACAAACATACCGTCTTTGTAATGCTCCCAATGCCCGCTAAGCTGATAAAGTTCTCTCTTTGCCATATAGGGTGTTTTGGTTAAGACATATCCGCGGCGCGCTTCTTCATCTTCCACAAACCTTTGCAAAATTTGCATAAGTTTTGCACCTTTGGGCATAAGAAGCGGCAGACCTTGTCCTATGTTTTCGTCTGTCATAAAAATTTCCATTTCTCTGCCTAGTTTGTTATGGTCTCTTTTCTTAGCTTCTTCAACAGCTTGCAAATAAGCGTCTAAGTTAGATTTTTTATCAAAACTTGTGCCATAAATGCGGGTGAGCATTTTATTTTTTTCGTCCCCGCGCCAATACGCTCCTGTTGCGCTAGTTAGTTTAATAGCCTTAATATATCCTGTGCTTGGCACATGCGGACCTGAACAAAGGTCAACAAAATCACCTTGTGAGTACAAAGTTATGGTTGCGTCACTGGGCAGATTTTCAATAAGCTCTAACTTATACGGCTCATTTTTCATCATCTCCATAGCTTCTTGCTTGGAAACTTCTTTTCTTACAAATGGATAGTCGGCTTTGATTATTTTTTTCATTTCTTCTTCAATCATAGCCAACCCATTTTCTCTATCCAAAGGGGTTATGAAGTCAAAATCATAATAAAAACCATTTTCAATAGCTGGACCTATGGCGTCTTTAACATCAGGATAAAGGTGCTTTACCGCTTGAGCAAGAATGTGCGACGAGCTATGACGATATGCTTTTTTGCCTTCGTCATCTTGGAATGACAAAAACTCTACTTCTGTATCCTCATAAATCTTTGCGCTCAAATCTGTAAGCTTGCCATTTACTTTAGCTACAAGAGCATTTCTTGCTAACCCTTGGCTTATAGATTTTGCTATATCCATAAGTGTAATTCCACTTTCAAACTCTACAAAATCATCTCTTAATTTAATTTTCATAACTAACCTCTTATAATTAAAGCACAATGTTGTCGCTTATTTCAGGCACTCCTGTTACCTGTTTATAGCCTGCAAAACTTTTGCCGCCAAGCTCCAAAACTGTGCCGCTGGCGTTTATTAAACCACTTTTTTCTACATAGTAGACTGACATGTACTTAGACCAATTTGGTCCGTCTTGAGTATAAAGGTTATCGTCTATACTAAATACTACCTTGCCAAGTTCTCTTCCTTCACTATCATGATAATATGCCGTAATTTCATTGGCTTTTTCTTTGGCGACAAAAACTTCTACATAATCTTTAACATTTTTACTTGATGCAAATCTTCCAACGGGCTTTCCGTCTTCATTGACATAAGGCGTGTCAACTGCTGTGCCATACTCTATATCAAATGCCACTAGCGATGTATCGCCATCTTTTAAAGTAATTTCTATTTCGGCTTTATTTTGCTTTATAACTGCGTTGCCGTAAGCGCCATAAACTATGCTGCCGCATCCTAGATAACTTTGTTTGTTTACCCTGCTTTCATCAATAGTAAATACGCCTTTTGCCTCATTTTTTGTTATTTTAGCATCTCTGACAACACCAGCAATTCCGCCAAGTTCTATCTTATCTTTTATCGTCGTTTTAGCGTTAAAGAATTTTACTTTGCTATCTGTAAGTTCGGCTCTGTCATTGCAGTAGCTAACAATACCGCCTATGCTGATGTTTTTAACTGAGCCGCCAATAGGCTCTGCATTAATGTTAAATAAATCTACAGTTATATTGCTAGCTTTTGAGCTGTCTAACAGCGCTATAGAGCCTGCGCCTGCCACTTTTTCGCTACCTATTAGCGTTAGGTTAGATGTATTTGATGTAATTTCTAAAGCTTTGCTTCCTATAAGTATTGCAATAGACGGCGCTCCATAAACAGATTTGGCAAAAACTTCCATGTCGCCGCTAACTATTACATCGCTAATTACTGCACCATTTCTAATATAGCCGCCCAAAAAGCCTGCCATTGTTTGTTTAGGCAGTGGCGTGGAATAAGAATGTACATAATAACCTTCGTCCACTACTATGGCTTCTCCGTCCACTTCTTCTTTTTCCACTTCGTAGATAGCTTTATAATTTTTGTTGCTTATGTCTATATCAACATCTATATTGCTAATAAATGTTTTTCCTGACGAATAAGCCACAAGACCACCAATGTACTGTGTAGTATTACAAGTTATTACCTTGTCGTCTTGTACTTTGCCGTCCATACCATAAGTGGTATTATAGTAATAAATATTAGACAAGTTAATATTTCCTGTAATTGTAATATCGGAAAATTCACTGTCGCCAATGTTATAAGCTACTAATCCTGCTGTATGAAAATAATCACCGTAAGTATAAAGATTAAGTTCTATATCGGTAAGATTAAGGTCAACAATTTTGGCATTTTTTGTCACACCAAACAAAGCTACATTGTTTGTAAGATTAGCTACTGTGGGTTTACCTTCGGTGTCCATTCCTATATAGGTAAGATTTGATATCGTTTTGCCGTTGCCTAAAAATGTGGCCATAAAAGGCTGATCTATGTTTCCTATAGGTTGCCACTGGGTAAAGGTTGAGATATCTATATCTTTTTCAAGGGAAAAAGTATAATTTATATACTTTGCTCCTAAATAGTTATTTATATCTGCCAATTCCTCAGCGTTAGATATGGAAATAGTAACTGCTGGAAGGGGCTGTAAATCTTCTTCTACTTCGCTTGGATTACAAGAGGTAAAGACAAATATGCATACCAGCGCTAAGGCAAAAACCGCTAATAGTTTTTTCATGAATTCTCCTTTCACGCAAACAGATTATCTATAAACTCCAGGATATCATTGTAGACTTCCTTATTGTTTATTTCATTTAATATCTCATGTCTTGCTTTTTCATATATTTTGTATACAGGGTCAAGTCCTAAGCCTTTGTAAAAATCATTAAGTTTATGAGCGTTTTTCATATTTCCATTAACGGGGTCATCACTGCCTACCGCTATCATAATGGGGAAATCTTTTCTTATGGAGTTAGCGTCTTCGCCGTACATTTCCATAACGCCTTTGAAAAAGTAATAATAAAAGCCAATGCTGAGCGCATAGCCGCAATCTTTATCGTTTTGATACTTAATTACTTGTTGCTTATCTCTAGACAACCATGCAAATTCAAGACCATCGTCCACAAAAGGCTTATTGTATGCGCCAAAGCTCATTTTATTGATTAGCTTGCCTGTTTTCTTTTCGCCAAATATGGCTTTTTGCAAACTAGCTATTTTAAGTCCCATTCCTACAAGCGCTGACTTCATGTAAGCTGTGCCGCTTAATACACAACCAACAAGCTTATCTGAATGCATCTCTATATAGCGTTGAGATAAGAAACTTCCATAGCTGTGTCCTAATAAAACTACATCTAGCTTGTAGGTTTTTTTCATATAATCTACAAGGGCATCAATGTCTTTAAGAGTTTGATTCCAGCTATCGCCTTGCGTTTGACCGTTTACTTTGCCAATAGCATTGTTTCTATGTCCTCTATGCTCGTCAGCAGCGACAATATATCCTTTAGAGTTAAGAAAAAGTGCAAAGTCGTCATATCTGTCTGGATGCTCTGCCATGCCGTGAGAAATAACTATGCAAGCTTTAGGTGATTCCACCTTATCCCACAAGTTGACGCTTAATTTTATGTTGTCAAAACTGTCAAGCAATATTCTTTCCATAATAACACCTCATTTATTACATACTTGTTAAATTATACTACTAAATCTATATATTATCAATAAAAATACTCAATTTAGTATCAAATTAGTATCAAAAAAATTTGACAGACAATAATATAGTAAACAAAAACAATTATACCATTAGGAGTTATATGGCAACCATAGTGCTTACAGGCGGCGGAACAGCAGGCCACATCATGCCTAACCTGGCTATACTTGGCGAACTAAGAAAATATTTTGACTCAATACACTACATTGGCGGCGACGGTATGGAAAAAAAACTTGTGGAAAAGGAAAATATTACCTTTCATCAAGTGCCTTGCATTAAGTTTAATCGCAGTAATTTATTAAAAAATATTCAAATACCTTATACGCTTACAAAAGGCATATCGGAAGCAAAAAAGATTATGTCCATAGTGCAACCTAGTGTGGTATTTTCCAAAGGTGGTTATGTGGCGCTTCCTGCTTGCTTTGCGGCAAAGTCACTTAAAATTCCATTAATTATTCACGAATCTGATTATAGTATGGGACTTGCCAATAAATTGGTGTCGGGGTTTGCAAAAAGAGTATTGACATCTTTTGCAGAAACCCCTAATGGAGAGTTTGTCGGCAATCCAATAAGGACTACTATTTTGCGTGGCAGTAAAGAAAAAGTTTTAAATAAGCTAGATTTAGACCCTGCTAAAAAGACAGTGCTTTTTATGGGTGGTTCTAGCGGAGCAGAAAGCATTAATAATGTTGTGTACATCGGCATAAAAGAGTTGACAAAAAAGTATAATATCGTGCATATTGCAGGTAAAAGGGGCAATTTTTCTATCAAACATAAAAACTATAATCAACTTGAATATGTCGACAATATAGCAGATTATTTTGACCTTGCAAATTGCGTGGTAAGCAGAGCGGGCGCAAATACGCTTTGCGAACTTGCAGCTCTGGGCAAGCATAGCATTAGTATACCGCTACCTAAAGGCAATTCTAGGGGCGACCAACTTGATAACGCCAAGAGTTTTGAAAAAAGAGGTATGACAGAAATATTGTTGCAAGAAGATTTGTATGTAGAAAGTTTAATTGCAAAAATCAATGGTATATGGAACAAAATACAGCCAAAACTCAATATAGAAAATATCAATAAAAATGTGGTAAAAATTATTTTGGATTCCATGCAATAAAAAGTCGCTTTTTTGTTTATTTTCACTACTTTTAGCTTAAATATACATTAGTAAAATGTATTTGGTATAATGCTAAAAGAGGTGAATATGAGAACTAATTTAAAGAAATACATACCGCAAATTATAGGTTTATTATTAATTTTGGCAATAGTTATTTTATGTTATTTTGCTTTCTTTAAAAAATCGCCACAAACGATTTATATTCCTGACCAAGATATTATTGATACTTCTTATAAAAACCAAGAAGAACAGCCTGTTTATGTCAGGACAATTCCAAAGCAGTCTAAAAGCTCAGAATCTTTTCTGTACTTCCAAAACATAACGGGCGATGGCAATACGCTTTATAAAAACCTTTTTAAAACTTCGGTGGGGAATTTTCTTATTTGCGAAAGCGATTGCAAAAACGGTGATATTCAAGGCGATAAACGAAGCGTTGGCATAGCGCAACTTGACGATATTGCCAACATCAGCAAGGTCTATACCATACCATCGCAAAATAGCAGTTATTATGTTGAATCACAAATTACTCCCAGTGGCATAGTTGTAATTACTACAAATGCGTTAAAAGAAGTTTTTTATGTCAACATAGTATCCTATGAATTAGACAATATAAAAACTTTAATTGTAGATTATGCTGAAAACTGTATAATTTATCCCACAATGGATTCTTTTTTGATAATCTCTGAATACACCCAAGAAAATATTGTTTATAGATACACAAATGACAGGCTGTCTTTTGTTAGCATTATAGCAGGAAGTGTGATAAATATTTTAGAATACGGCACTTATTATACTATGTTTATAAACACTACTAATGGCTACACTATCGCTAAGGTAAGTAAAAACAGCTTAAGTATACTTAGCGAAACATACATAGACGGCCGTTGGCTTATTTCTGTAACGCCCATAATGGAAAACAATACGCAAAAATTTATCTTGCTAGAATCAAATGGCATAGTTTTTGCAAGAAAAATGTCAAAGCTTGACAACTCCGATAGCGTTGTGGCAAAGCTGGGCGCTTTTACGGTAAAGAGTGTATGCGCAGGCAATAATAACTTAGTGCTAGTGGTAGCAGGACGCGCAAATGGACTAATATATTTGACATACGATTTAACTTGCAATTATAGCCAAAGCGTTAATAATTTTTGGGTAACATCAGTTGTAGACCACAACTACATAAACGGTATATATTATTACCTAACCATAAATGATAAGCAAGAACTTGTGCTAATTACGCAAAATGGCGATACTACAAGCGCTGCTAACCTAGCTACCAACTGCCAAGCTGCTGGATTTATATTTCATCAAAACCAGTCCATTATGGTAAGTTATCAAACAGTAGTAAAAGACATTAAAATGGTAGAGATAATAGGAATAGCCTAAAAAATATAACGCTTTAACATAAATAAAAACGGCTTGTTTTTTGAGCCGTTTTATCTTTATTTCTTCTTTTGGTGCCATTGATCGGACTTGAACCGATACGAAGTTATCCTTCGAGGGATTTTAAGTCCCTTGCGTCTGCCTGTTCCGCCACAATGGCAGAAGTATTGGAGGCACCATCCAGATTCGGACTGGAGATCAAGGTGTTGCAGACCTTTGCCTTACCACTTGGCTATGGTGCCTTATCCACTCCTTCTGGAGTTAGGTTTTATTTGGAGCGGGAGACGGGATTCGGACCCGCGACATTCGCCTTGGCAAGGC
>JAAYOD010000015.1 GCA_012520515.1 Clostridiales bacterium | reverse complement strand
CCTGTTGATACAGACCCAGACCCTGTTGATACAGACCCAGACCCTGTTGATAAGCCAATTGTGTTTGCAAGTCCTGTGGCCAATGTTAATATTTTGCAAGATTATACTAGTACTTCTTTAGTTTGGTATACCACGCTTAAACATTATAGGGTGCATGAAGCCATAGACTTTGGCGGTCAGGAAGGCGATAAAGTATATGCAGTTTATGACGGAAAGGTGGAAAGCGTTGATTTTGATGTGTTCCATGGCCATGTAGTAACTATAAGGCATAGCGATACTTTAGTTACTAGATATGAATCTTTAGACGAGCCTATTGTAACCGTAGGACAAAGTATATTAAAAGGTCAGCAAATAGGCACTATGTCAAACTCTGCATCTAGAGAACTAGACCTTGGACCAAGATTGCACTTTAGCGTTCTGGAAAATGGAGAAGAAATAAACCCTTACACCTATCTAGCTATCGGCGACAAGTAAATTATCTATAAATGCCTGCCTTTATAATATCTAGCATACTCAAAAATTAAAGACAAAAAACGGCGCTATATTATTTGCGCCGTTTAACTTTTATAAAATCAAAAGTAAAACAGGTATGCATAGTATGGAAAAAATAGTAGTGGCAAGTACGGCGTTAGCGGCATATTTTTGACCGTTTTTGTATATTTCAGATAAACTTAATACCGTGCTTGCCGTAGGGCAGCAGCAAAGAATAAACATTGTGGCTTTCATAGCATAGCTAATGGGTAAAAAATGTGTAAGCAAGTATCCAAGTAAAGGAAAAACCAAAAGTTTTATAACTGAAGTAATATATATATTGTTATCTATAAATATTTCCTTAGTTTTTGTTGTGGCAAACCGCATACCTAAAATTATCATGCTAATCGGCGTTGTCATCCTGCCAAGTAAAGTAATGGGATTCATAACGTCTTTAGGTATTTGAATAGACGCAAAAAATAAGGGTAGCGCAACTACAAGGGAGAGTATAGGCGGATTAAGCAATAATTTTTTTACGCTGATAAAGCTTTTATTGCCCGTGATTAAGTAGCTTCCTAAAGTCCAACTTATTAAGTTCATACTCACTATAAAAACAGCGCTATATGTTACCGCTTCTGGATGATTTGGCAATAACGCTTCAAGCAGAGGCACGCCTAAAAAACCCACATTGCCAAAGGTAGAAGCTACGCTTATTATGCGATACTTTGAATTATCAAATCTTTTATGAAAGACTATGAACAAAATACCCAGCATAAATAGCTGTAATGCTGCGCTGAGCGCAAAAAATATCAGCATATTAATAGCAAGCTCTTTGCTGTAAATTACCTTTTGAAAAGAGTATATAGATAGGCAGGGCTGGCACACATATAAAAGGACAGCGGCAAAGGCCGAAATGCTGTCAGATTTTATGAGTTTTGATTTGATAAGTAAGTATCCTGGTATTGCGTATGCAATCATCATAAGTACAGTTATGGCAGTCAGTGAAAATTGCATTTTACATTACTCCATAAACGGTAAGTATGGTGTGGATATTATCAAGGCGGTCATTTAGGTTAATGCCATATTTAACAAGTGTGTTTTTGAGTCCGATAAAAGCCGTTTTAATAATTATGTTATCGCCAAAAGAGATACTGTAACAAAGACCGTTGAGCATAGCAATAACTTCTTCATTAATTTCCATATCATCTACATTAAGCTGTTCTTTAATAATGCCATTAATAGCCCAAGTGATTTCTTCTTTTAGTTTGTCATAGGAATTGATTTGCGGAGTTGAAACTTCTTCGTATGGTTGCCCAAAAGTTAGCATGTTTAGAGTATCGACAAAGGGAATGATATATTCAGATATAAAAAGTCTATAACTTTTTGTGGTATCAACATCTATATATGTAAACTTTAAAAAATCCAAAAAATTTAGCTTGCCTGCATCTATCTTGTAAAGCATACCTACAATAAGGGCAACTAGCGCACGACCTTGAGGCGCGTTTGACTTTGGCTCAAAATATCTTTTAAATTCTCTGTCAAAGTCAAAGCCTTTAGCGCACTCTTTTAGCGTTCTTGTATAGTCTGAGCTTTTAGATAAAGCGACAAGCACTTTTTTTATGCTTTTGTCGGCAAGTATTATCTCAGTTTGCATCATTTCGACAATGGCATTGTCTACAACTTTTATACTGTCCATTTATCCATCCTATCTGTTGGTCAATAACAATTATATCAAAATAACATTATTATATCAATGATTTTTATTATAGCTTGACAGCAAAAGGGCAGTTGCATTATAATGCTTTTGTAGCCAACGCTACAAAATTTAGGAGCGCGATATGAAGATTTTTAAGCAATTAAAAAAGTGTCCATTGTTTTCCGATTTTGACAATGAACAGATAAATAAGCTTTTTGATATTGTTGATGCACGAATAGTAAAATATAGCCGCGGACAACTTGTTGCCAAAGAGGACACCAAGATTAATGAACTATGCATACTGCTGCGCGGTAATTTATTGGAGTTTAAAGTAAAACCAAATGGCGAAAAAGAAGTTTTGCGCAGCATAGTAGATGGCGATATTTTAGGTTTGGAAAAAGGTTATCATGAGCCTTATGAATTAGGGCATTGCGCTGTAAGCGCTTTAGATTGCACCATACTTTACATAACCTTACAAAGTATCTTTGAGCAACAAAATCCGCTTATACAAAAGCTTATTTATAACATGGTTAAGGAAATGAGCGCAAAAATCAACTCTTTGCAAGAGAACAACAAATACATAACCATAAAGAGTATGAGATTAAAAATTGCGTTGCTTTTATATGACAATTACCAAAAGCATAATAGTTTGGAGTTTCATTTGGGTATGAATCGTAATGAAACGGCAAAGTATTTGAGCGTGTCAAGACCTAGTATGTCTAGGGAAATGGCAAAAATGTCTGAAGAAGGAATGTTTGAGTATAAAAAAGACTGGTTTAAATTAACTGACCTTGCGGCAATAGAAAAAATTATTAAGACAGGAAGATAAGAATAAGACACGAAGATAATAATAAGACAGGAAGATAATAATATAAAAAACAGCCTAGAAAGAAGCGTTCACTTAGGGATTGAAGAAAAACTAAAATGAACAGCTTCAAGCGGGGCAAAAAAGACCACATAAGAGTTTTTTACTCCTGTGTGGTCTTTTTTTACATTCAGCTAATTTTGTCCCAAAAGTTCTATAATTAATAGTTTATCTGCAATATCCTTAATAAAATGAGGAATTTCCTCTATATGTTGTGCAATAGCTTTAGCTTTTCCTGGTTTTGAAGAAATATGATATTTTT
>JAAYOD010000003.1 GCA_012520515.1 Clostridiales bacterium | reverse complement strand
ATGTTATTGACAAAGCTTTACACCCTGTGCAAAATTATCGTCGTTTTAAAAACATAATAAAAGAAACTGATTTTGTTTATGATGAAAACTATCCCGAAGATTGCACCTGTGACATTTATTACAACCCAGAGCTCATTAAGACTAAAAAGCTTCCTATTGTAGTAAATATACACGGTGGCGGCTTTGTAAAAGGCGATAAAAAACATAGAACAAGCATTAGCGGACTATATGCAAGCAAGGGGTATTTTGTACTTAATATAAACTATCGCCTAAGTCCAAAGGCTAAGTTTCCATCGGGTATTCAAGACAGTGTTAGCGCAATTAATTATTTAGGTACACTAAAGGAAAAATATAATATAGACCTTGATAAAATAGTAGTTACTGGCGACAGCGCAGGCGCATATTACGCTACCATGCTAGTTGCTGTAACACACGATGAAGATTTGCGCGATAAGCTTAATTGCGCTCAAGTAAAATATAAGCCTGCCTGCCTTGTAAGCTGTTGCGGTCCATATGACCTTGTGTCGCTAATAACCACTGTAAAATTGCCTTTTGACTTTTTCTGGGATGTGGGAACTTGTCTTTTAGGCAGTGATAAATTCCAGCTTGAGAAAGATTTTTCCAATATAGAAGATTATGAGCTACTAAAAGAGCTAGACCCAGTAAGCCGTGTAAATGAAAATTGGTGTCCGACATTACTAGTTATTTCTGAAAAAGACATCTTTTGTAGGGGACAAGGGGAGATATTGGAGAATAAGTTAAAAGAAACAGGAATATTGGTGGAAACATTTAAATCTAAAAAAATTGTGGACAACCATTGTTTTCACCTAGATATGTATAAGTCAATAAGCAGAAGATGCTATAAAACCATTTTTGAGTTTATGGATAGAGTATTAAATAAGGAATAATGTAAATATATTAATAAAAAAAAGGAGCGGCGTACCGCTCCTTTTATGTTTGTTATGATTACTTGTTAAAAACAAAATCTTTATAGTTTTCCTTTTCTGGTATTTCTAATTTATATAGCTTATTAGTAATTAGGCTGACAATAGGAGTTATAATAACGCTATATGTCATGCAAATTACACCAATAACAGGTGAGTTTTTAATGCCAAAAACAATTGAGTTTTCAAACTTTGGCGCAAACCCTAGCCCTACAAATGTTGCTGTTATTATTATTGTACCAATTACTGATGCCCAAGCGCCATACTTATTCATTTTTCTAAAGCGCAGGCCTAGCACATAAGGCCCTAATAAACAGCCTGCAAGCGTTCCCCAGCTTATACTCATAAGTTCTACTATTCCGATGGGCTTAAATATAGCGATAAGCGCAGATAGCATTATCATAATTACGCTAACCACTCTAGTTATAAGATTTACTTTTTTATCTGGGGCATCTTTTCTTATGTAACCTTGATAGATATCAATAGTAATCGCGCCTGAGCTGCTTAAGGAAAGAGAAGCAAGTGTGCTCATACTTGCTGAAAGCACAAGTATTATCATAACACCTATTAATATAGGGGGTAAAACAGTTGTCATCATAGCAGGCATAATATCATCAAATGAGCCAGTGGCAACCAAACTAGAATAATTTATAGCATCGCCAAACAGTATGCTAGTAGCTCCTGCAAGGTATGCTGAAATTCCAATAACAGCACAAAATCCCGTAGAAATAATAGTGCCGCGCTTAATGGAATTATTGTCTTTTACAGCATAAAACTTGTGAATGGTTTGCGGCAAGCCCCATGGGCCTATTGATGTTAATAAAATTAGGCATATAAGCATAAAAACTGATTTTCCGCTAGATGGGAAGAAAGATTTATCCAAAGCAGACAATCTTGTAAAAGCGTTGCCAATACCATCAATATATTGGTTGTTGTAAACAACAGCCACAAAGCAAATAATACCAAACAGCATTATAAAGCCTTGCACAAAGTCTGATAACGCCGTAGCAAAATATCCGCCAAAAAAGACATATAGTGCAGTTATGCCAGCAAGAACAAGAACGCAAATAATAAATACATTATCAGCGCTCTTTCCGCCCAAGCTAAATACTGCTGCAAATAGCGCGCCAAGTCCTTGATATACAGATGCTGAGTAGGGTATAAGTAGTAGTGCCACAATAAGCCCAGTTACTAGCTTAATATTTTTATCATTATAACGCTTTTCAAAGAATTGCGGCATAGTTTTGATTTGATATTTTTCAGTGTAATATTTGGTAGGTTTTGCTAAAAATAGCCAAGGAAGCAGTGTGCCTAGAATAGCGTTTCCCACTCCAATCCAAACAGCGCCTAGACCAAACAAAACACCTAGCTTGCCCGCATAGCCTATTATGATAACGGAAGAAAAGTAAGTTGTGCCATAAGCAAAAGCTGTCATCCATGGGCCTATTCCGCGATCTGCTAAGTAAAAGCTGTTTAATGTATTGCTCTTTTTGCGGCTGTAATAAGCGATAAAAACCATTATGCCTATGTAAATAGCCAAAATGATAAAATACAATATGAAATTTTTGTCCATTCCTTCACCTACTATATCGATTTTGATAAAGTATAGCACATTAACTTAACCTTGTGCAAACTAAATGACTATCTTTAGTATTTTTACAGTATATACTTGGTGTTTTACTTGCAATAAGTCCAAAATGCGTGTTAAAATTTATTGAATACGGTATAGGTATTTATGATTAAAGACATAGGAGTACTAAATGAAAAAATTATTACTGACTAATCAGGCGATTGCGCAAGGCGCTTACGAGAGCGGAGTTAGGGTTGTATCGTCATATCCTGGCACTCCCAGCACCGAAATCACCGAAGCTGTCGCTAAATATAACGAAGTTTATGCTGAATGGGCGCCAAATGAAAAAGTAGCGCTAGAGGTAGGCATAGGCGCAAGCATAGCAGGCGCAAGGGCTATGGTGTGTATGAAACATGTGGGATTAAATGTAGCTGCTGACCCACTTTTTACCATTGCTTATTCAGGCGTCAATGGTGGACTTGTCATAGTGGTTGCTGACGACCCTGGTATGCATTCGTCGCAAAATGAGCAAGATAGCAGATTTTATGCCCGCAGCGCGCATATTCCTATGGTAGAGCCTGCCGATAGTCAAGAAGCTAAAGACTATGTAGGCTTTGCGCTTGACTTTAGCGAAAAATACGATACTCCTGTTATTTTGAGGACAACGACTAGAATTGCCCATTCACAAAGTTTTGTAGAGATAGGGGAAAGACAAGAATACCCTTTGCGTCCCTATGTAAAAGATGTATCAAAATATACCATGATGCCTTCAAGTGCAAAAGGCAGACACATTGTGGTTGAGGCAAGAGAAAATAAAATTAAAGAAGTAGCTGAGACGCTTGAAATCAACAAAGTTATTTACAAAGATAAAAAGCTAGGTGTTATTTGTGCAGGCGCAATTTATCAATATGTGGAAGAAGCTCTTCCCCACGCCTCTATCTACAAGTTAGGCATGGTTTATCCACTTCCTATACAAAGTTTGAAAAGGTTTGCTTCAGAAGTTGATGAGTGCATAGTAATAGAAGAGCTTGAGCCTTTCATTGAAAATCAGCTTAAAGCTAACGGCGTAAATGTCAAAGGAAAAGATATATTCTCTTTACAAGGCGAAATAACAGTAGCTACAATAAGGGAAAAAATGTGCGGGGAAAAAGCTGTTAAAGGTGTTGACGCTCCCGTCCGTCCGCCCATTATGTGCGCAGGCTGTCCGCACCGCGGAGTATTTTATATACTTAACAAGTTACGCTGTGTAGTAAATGCTGACATAGGCTGTTATACGCTAGGAGCGCAAGCGCCATTATCGTCTGTGGATACCGTAATTTGTATGGGCGCAAGTGTGGGCATGGCGCACGGCTTTAGAAAAGCCAACAAAGACGCTAAAAATGTAGCGGTAATTGGCGATTCTACTTTTATTCATAGCGGAATTACAGGGCTTATTAATGCCGTTTATAACAAAAGCGCAATGACGCTTATTATTCTAGACAATAGCACCACTGGAATGACGGGTCACCAAGAGCACCCCGGAACAGGCAAAACGCTACAAGGCGACATTACTTCAAAATTAGATTTGTATCAAATTTGCAAAGCTTGCGGAGTGGAAAAGATTGATGTAGTAGACCCATATGACCTAGTCAATGTAGAGAGATTAGTAAAAGAAAATATGGCAAGACAAGAAGTTTGCGTAATTATTGCCAAGCGTGAATGCGAACTGCTAAAGAAAGGCGCAAAGCCTTATTGCAAGGTGGAAGATTGTAAAAATTGCGGCTTATGCCTAAGGATAGGTTGTCCTGCAATAGCTAAGACAGATAAAGGTGTAAAAATTGACAAGTCTTTATGCGTAGGCGTAGATTGCGGGCTGTGCATAAAGGTTTGCCCATTTAATTCTATCAAGGATGCTAGGGAGGATAACTAATGAATATACTTATCGTAGGCGTGGGCGGACAAGGAACGCTTCTTACAAGCAAGGTTTTGGGAAAATATGCAGAACTTGCAGGGTTTGATTGCAAACTATCCGAAGTGCATGGCATGGCTCAAAGAGGCGGCAGTGTAGTAACTCATGTAAGGTTTGGCAAAAAAGTCTATTCTCCTATCATTTGGGAAGGGGGCGCAGACATAATACTAGCGTTTGAAAAGCTGGAGGCTTTTAGGTATCAAAATTACTTAAAAGAGAGCGGAGTTATGGTTATTAACGATATGGAAATATATCCTATGCCTGTAATAATTGGCGCTGCTGTTTATCCTGACACCATTAAAGATAGTTTGTCTGGCAAGGTAAAAACAGCGTTTATTAATGCCGCTGAAATTGCAATAAAAGCAGGCAATATAAAAGCTCTTAATATTGTTATGGTGGGAGCGCTTACAAAAATGTTAGGCTTTGATTTTGATAAAATGTCACAGGCTGTAACAGAAAGTGTGCCGCCAAAATTTTTAGATGTAAATCAAAAAGCATTATTGGATGGATATAACTCAATAGGGTGATAAAAATGAATTATTACGATAAACAAATAGAATGTATGCCCCGTTCCGAAATGGAAGTATTGCAAGGGGAAAGACTGGTAAATTTAGTAAAAAAAGTTTATGACACAGTACCTTTATATCGCGACAAAATGAACGCTATTAAGCTAAAACCGTCAGATATAAAAGGGCTTCAAGATATGCATAAACTGCCTTTTACAGAAAAACAAGATTTGCGCAATAGCTATCCTTATGGTATGTTTGCTGCGCCTAAAAAAGATATAGTAAGACTGCACGCATCTAGCGCCACAACGGGTAAACTAACGGTAGTTGGCTACACAAAAAAAGATATAGATATTTGGGCTGAAGCTGTGGCAAGATGTCTAGTTATGACAGGCGCAAATCCAGAATCTACTATACATATAGCGTATGGATATGGACTGTTTACGGGCGGTCTTGGTATGCATTATGGGGCAGAAAAACTAGGAGCTACGGCAGTTCCTGTGTCTAGCGGAAATACGCAAAAACAATTACAGCTTTTGCAAGATTTTCAATCGGAATTTCTTTGCTGTACACCCTCTTATGCCGTATACCTTGCCGAATCCATAGTAAAGGCAGGAATGACTATGGCAGATTTTAATTTAAAGGCAGGCATTTTTGGCGCAGAGCCTTGGTCAGAAGCTATGCGAAATACAATAGAGTCTAAGTTGAAAATTAAAGCATACGATATATACGGATTAAGTGAAATTTGCGGACCTGGTGTTGCTTGTGAATGCGCTGAGCAATCAGGAATGCACATAAATGAAGATCACTATTTCCCTGAAATTGTGGATTCTGATACATTAGAACCGCTTGGCTATAACAAAACAGGGGAGCTTGTGTTTACTACCCTTACTAAAGAAGGTATACCGCTAATTAGATATCGCACCTTTGACTTGGCATCGCTGTCAGACGAAAAGTGCAAATGCGGTAGAACACTTGTCAAACTCAATAAAATAGCTGGCAGAACAGATGATATGCTAATAATTCGCGGAGTAAATGTATTCCCATCACAAATAGAATCAGTTTTGCTAAACTGTGTAGGTGTAGAGCCCCACTATCATATTTATGTAGACAGAATAGACAATCTTGACACTTTGGAAATTCATGTGGAGATGTCAGATAAGTTATTCTCAGATGAAGCTAAAGAGATAGACAAGTTGCATAAAAAGCTAACTAATGATATGCTATCAGCAATAGGAGTATCGGCAAAAATCAAGCTTGTTTCTCCTCATTCTCTAGCTAGAAGCGAGGGGAAAGCAAAGACTACAACTGACCGAAGAAAGGGGAAATTGTAATATGACAGTTAATCAAGTAGCAGTATTTTTGGAAAATGCAAAAGGCAGGATAAGCGACTTATGTCAAGTCCTAGCCGACGCAGACATAAATGTTTTTTCTATGACAATAGCAGATACCAGCGATTTTGGTATTGTCAGAGTAATAACTAGCGACAATGAAAAAGCTGAAAAGGTGCTTAAAGAAGCAGGCTTTGCAGCAGCGACATCGCAACTTTTAGGCATTGAGATTGAAGATAAAGCAGGTCGCCTTGCTCAAATTCTTGCAGTGCTTAAGCAAAATGATATTGATATAGAATATTTGTATTCCTACATTACAAAGATGGGAACGGCGCTTATTTTGGTAAAGGTAAAAGATATTGCTTATACTGAAAAAGTGCTGGCAGATAACGGCATTAAACTATTAAACCACAAAATATTTTAATTGTAAAAAAAAGCTAATTCTTACTTAAGAAAGCGGCAATAGCCGCTTTTTTTAATATTATATAATGCAAACAAATATAAGATATTGTATCTATGGATACAGCTATAGCCATTATATCTTATACTCTGTTCTATGTTTTTTGTTAAAACAAATGTTAAAATCAAGTGCAAAGATATAAACCTTATTTACCAAATTTTAGATAAAAATATGCTTTGTAGTCAATGTTACCAAATTTTTAGTGCGGTTTACAGGTTCTGTAGCCAATGTTACCAAATTTTTGGTGCGATTTACAAGTTCTGTAGCCAATGTTACCAAATTTTTAGTGCGGTTTACAGGTTTTGTAGCCAATGTTACCAAATTTTTTAGTGCGGTTTACAGGTTCTGTAGCCAATGTTACCAAATTTTTTTCCATAAAAATACGATATGGTTAAGGGTAAAGGTGCTTGTTACAGAAAAATTAAAAAAAATAGCTAATAAAAAACCTTTCTAAAATGAAAGGTTTTTGTTACAAATCATCTGCATCTTGCACAGGTTTTTCATCTATATTATCTGGTTTGCCTGTGTAGCTGCCATTTGGGTCGGTATTATAAATTTTGGTTGGTTTGTTTTTATCTTTTCTTATAATTGTGATAACAGCTCCTCCAATTCCTTATTGTTTAATTCATGGTCTTCCTCTTCTTTCTTACTATCCGATATAATTGCTTTATAATTTAGGCAAGGCTCTACATTTAATCTGTCCCGCTCTTCAATATAGCTTTTCATATTGTCGCCTAAATCATTAGCCAACATATTTTCCATTTCTGTTTGGCATTGCTTTAGCGTTTCATATGTTTTCTCAAAACTTTCTATAATTTTGTTTTTATTATTGCCCGATGCCACTAGCGTCCACTTTTGCCTGTAAACCTTAATTCTTTCACACTCAAGCGCATATTTTATTTTGGCTTCGTTTATTATGTTTTCCGCTTGTTTTTTTGCATAGCTCAAAGTTTGGAAAATTTCCCTTTCTTGTTCGCGGTATTTTTCTAGCTCTTGATAGAGCTTTTCATTTTCTTTTTTCAATTCTTCAATACGCTTAGATTGTGAACTTATAAGCTCACTAAGTCTGTCATTATTATTCGATTTGAATTTTCTAAATTTTTTCATAACTTAATTATGCACATAATTTTTCAAGATAAACTATAATTTATTGTAAATCTTTGTATTATTTTAATGATTATACAAATATAACCGCTAAAATGGTATTTGCTCTTAGTGTCTTGCAAAAGACTTGAAGAATTTACAAAATATGTTATAATTTATATCCGTACGACAAAAACTGACAAATATACTTTTTAAGGTTGGCAAAATAAAATGAAAAAGATAGCAAAATTTGAAAAGGTGTCTAAAGAAAATTTCATTAGCGCATGGATAGGTGTTTTTGATAAAGACAAAGAGCTTATTGAACAAGCTTTTAACCAATTAAAACTTCCTAAGCGCGCAACAATAGGCAGCGCAGGATATGATTTTTTTGCGCCTGACAGCTTTTTTATAAAACCTGGTGAAAGTATAATCATACCAACCGGAATAAGGGTTTCAATTGAAATGGGTTGGGTGTTAAAGATATACCCAAGAAGCGGACTAGGATTTAAGTATCGTTTGCAGCTTAACAATACCGTTGGCATTATTGATAGCGATTATTATCACAGCGATAATGAGGGACATATTTTTATAAAGCTCACCAACGATAACAGAGAAGGTAAAAGCATTAGCATTGCAAAAGGCGACGCTTTTTGTCAAGGTATATTTGTGCAATATGGCATTACTTATGACGATGACACAATAGACCTTAGAAATGGTGGTTTTGGCTCTACTGATAAGTAATTTGTGGTGGCTTGTTATTCCAAACACTATATGTGGTATGTCAAAAAAATAGTAAAAAATTATGTATAGAATACATTTACTTTAGCCTAACGCTATGTTAAAATAATATTCACTCTGTCAAAGGGATAGGTACTAGTGATACACGACGAAGTTATTAACAATAAGCTTTTAGTGCTTTTCATATTGGAAAAATTGGAAATGCAGATAAGCGAAGATATCTTGTTGCAAATGTGTGCAGTTGATAACAACTGGATACCTTATTTTTATTGCAAACAAGTGATAACAGAGCTTGCCGCCGCCAATTTTATTTTGAGAAAAAAAGATGAAACTAGACCGTCTAGCTACAACCTTAGCATAAATGAAGATGGCAAAGTGTGCCTAAGTCATTTTTTTAATGATATACCATGTTCTGTGCGTGAAGAAGTGACAGCGTATATACATAGAACAAAGCTAGAGTATCGCAGGAAACAAGAATTTCATAGCAAGTGCAGTAGAGATAAGGACGGCAGTTATAAGGTTAATTGCCAAATTCTAAAAGCTGAAGCGCCTATCTTTGAACTTAATTTTAATGTAGCAACTTATGGAAAAGCGTTATCTATTTGCAATTCTTGGACACAAAAAGCGCCTGAAGTTTATAAGACATTTTTGGAGATGTTGGTAGACTAAACTAAAAGAATTTTTATAGAAAAAAAGCTGTCTTGCGACAGCTTCTTTTTTTAGCAGTGACGCTCACTGGGCTTGTTATTGCAGCAGCAACACAAAATAAGTAACAACGGTAAAATGTCGCAGATGTTTCCGCATCCATTACCACAGCAGCATAGTATAAGTAATAACCATATTAAGCAACCGCAACCACCAAAACCGCCTTGACCGCAGCCACCACCGAAACCGCCCATACCAAATCCGTCAAACATAGAAGCATACCTCCTTTATAAATTTCGTAGAACATATTTTCCTACACTATATCATTATGCGTATATTTTCTAAAGTGTGTTTGCGCCTATAAACAAATCATTTTGTATATACCGCAAAAATGTATGAATACCGCCTACAATACAGCATATATTTATAATTTCTACCTTTGACAATTTATGCTTGTCTTAATAAAAAAGGTGCAAAAATTGTAAAGAATTTTATTGCGAAATAGCAAAAAATTTCTGGATTTTGGAAAAAATTAAGAAAAAAACCTTTGCAAAATACAATTACAAAGGTTAGATGGTGCCGAAGGTGGGACTTGAACCGACACGATATTGCTATCAACGGATTTTGAGTCCGTCACGTCTGCCATTCCATCACTTCGGCTATAAAAGCATAAACAAGTATAGCATAGCATACTGGTTTTTGCAACTAGAAATATTAAATTAGCAAGAATTTTTTAAATTCTTAATAAAACTTATAACAATTTTTGCAGGGCATAAAAAGAGGAGGTTAACTTGTCTATTATCCTAAAAACTGCTTATTATGTATTGTCAAATTTAAATAGTTATATTATAATATATAAGTAAAACTAGGCTTATAGTTTATAAGCAACCACTAGATAAACAAAATGTAAGTTTATTAAGTCGCTAAGGAGCAAAGATGAAAGGTAGATACAATAAAGACACCAGACGGGTTTTTACCAGCTCAGGATATAAGATTACCATTGCGGTAATAATAGCTATAGCCATAGCTTTAATGATGCTTTTGTTGGTTTTTTTACCCGTTGTTGATGACACTATTACAGAAGGTAAGACCATTGTTAGCATTGTTAGCAATTCTGATGAAATAGGCGTCGGGGTAGACCTTTCTCAAATTCTTTGCACTGTTTATTATAGCGACGGAACGCATAGCGAAGTAGCTTTTACCGAACTTAACATTGAAGGGCTTGATGTCACTAAAGCAGGTTTGCAAAATGTTTCCTTAAATTATGGAGGTTTTGAGCAAACTATAACATTAGAAGTAAAAGATGTAAGTTGCCAATTGCAATACCAAGCCAGTGTAGGCGGGCGCATACAGGGAGAGACCACTCAGCTTGTGCCAAATGGCTCTGACGCTGCCACAGTTATTGCCATTCCTGAAACGGGATATTTCTTTGAAGGGTGGAATGACGGTTATCCTGAAGCTACCAGAACAGATAGACAAGTCAACAAAAACGCTACATATATTGCCACCTTTAGAAAGGCAACATATACCGTGCGTTTTTGGCAACCTGACGCTTCTATTGCAGTAGAAGAAAGAGTGGCTTTTGGCGAAGCTCCTGCAAAGACGCCCAATCCAGAAGCTGACCCTAGAATGCAGGTATATGGACATACATTTAGCAACTGGATTCCCCATGACTTTTCCAGTATCGATAGAGATATGGATATCTATCCTGAATACATAAAGACAGCAACAGATGTGGAAGTAGAGATTCCTACCGATATTTATGGCGCGTCTATGGGTACAACTGACCTTAACGAATACGGTTACTATGCTTATGGCGAAGCCGCTTCCATTATTTCCAATCCATACAACTCTAGAGTATTAGCCTATTGGGAAATTCAAACTTCGTCAGGAGAGTATGAAAGGTTATATCCTGAAGATAGAAAGTCTATTCCGGTAGGTAGTAGTTCTTACCATACAGAATTTATATCTACCAGTGTTGGCAGTAACAGACATAAACTTAGTTTTGAGGCTAACGAAAATATCAATAAAGTGCGCACAAGGGCTATCTTTGCTCATGAACAAAGCGAAATAAGATTTGTACATAATCAAAACTTGCCTGAAATTGGCGTTCGTATGCTCAGGTATGGTGACACCATAGGCTCACTGATAAACGACAGCGACTTTTTTGCAGTAGATAAAGGTCCTGGTGAAGTTATCGGTATGAAATTTTTGGGTTGGTTTACTGAGGGTACAAACATACCTGTAACAGAAGATAGCATTTTTGAACAACCTGCTACTGTTATTGCGCGATGGGAAAAACGAACATATACCGTTAGATTTTATTATGAAGGAGAAGATTATACTTACGATAAAAGTGTATATGTCCAGTATGGTAATACGCTGGCAAGCGCAACAAGCGACGCGTTAGGCACAATAATTTGCGGAATTCCTTCGGAAATTCCATATAAAAATCACTATATTTTTGTGGGGTGGCAAAATGGCATTACGCAAGAAATCATTGACGACAAAACAAAGATAACAACTCATCCGCTTTATTTAGACAATGGCAAGCCCATAGGGGATTTTGCCAACCGCATTGTTACAATGATACCTATTTTTGCTCCCATAAAGCACAAGCTCACAGTAGCTATTACGGGAGCTGGCTCTGTCAATTTGCATATCAAGGAAGGCGCGGCATCTTCTGCTCCTGAGTATACCATGACAGAACTTAGCGGTGTTGTTGAAATTAGAGAAGATTTTATCTATACAATTTCATTTGAAGCATCAGTAGGCTATGCGCTAAAGCGTGTAATTAAGACAGACATAAATGGCTCTGTTCCTTATATTTTTGAAAACAATGAAGATAACATTACCATAAATATAAATCCGCTTGGCGATAACGACATCATAGTGGAATTTGAACATAAGAAATTTGATATCAATATATCGATAGATGAAAGTGTAGGAAGTATTGAATACTTAGGTAATTATCTTATCTCTAAAGATAATCTTATTAAACTTCAAGTGGACTATAACGCCTCTATTAATT
Organism: Clostridiales bacterium; assembly: GCA_012520515.1. GTDB lineage: Bacteria > Bacillota > Clostridia > Christensenellales > DTU072 > CAG-1782. The sequence goes on along the minus strand of JAAYOD010000003.1, from coordinate 653 downwards.
TGATTATTGGTACTATCAATCCAGAATTTACCATTGAAAACATTATGGTAGACGGGCAATATTTGATGTTTGAAAATGGCGAATTTATGGGCGCAGATTTACAAGAATATACCCTAAACTTAGAGCAGATTAGGCGCGATATTGAAATAATAGTGAATTATAAATCTAAAAAACATAAAGTTGTCACCCCTAATCTACAATCAGGCAGTATACAGCTTACTAGCATTTATAATCCTAATGTCACTACTGATATAGCTAATACAGAAAACGAATATGTGCATGGTACGGAAAATGTCTATCGCATAACAGCTCCTTTGGGTGGATATTATATCTCCGACATAAAAATTAATGGCTACTCATATGATTTTTACAATACAGGCAAAGCCAGTCTTATATATCATAATTGGTACATAAATGGTGTAAACAGCCAAATAACTGTTGTGGATATCAACGGCGAACTTTATTACCACTATGGTAATTTTGAATACAATGGCAAAACATATGCATATTGCCAAACGGCAAAAGGGGCGCTTGTTGGCGTTGAAACAGTAGTCTTTGAAATTAAGGCAGACAGCGTATACGATAAGGTTATTGACACTGCAATAATTAGCGCAGGCTATAATTTGCTCAACATACAGTCTAGAAATATTTAT
>JAAYOD010000014.1 GCA_012520515.1 Clostridiales bacterium | reverse complement strand
CAGCTTGGAAGGCTGGGATTCTACCATTGAACTACACCCGCACATTTTCCAAATGCTTATTAAGTATAATAAATACCAGCCTATTTGTCAAATAATTTCTCGCCATTTTTTATAAAATTTAGAAAAATTATTACATATTTTTCTCTAACGACAATATATCCTTAAGTTGCGCAAGCGCCTTTGCTCTGTGGCTTACTAAATTCTTCTCTTTAGCTGTGCTTTCTCCAAAAGATTTATTTAGTTCATAGCTATAAAACAACGGGTCATACCCAAAGCCGTTAGCGCCTTTCTTTTCATAGAGAATTTCCCCTTCGGTAATGCCATTTGTAGCTATTATTCTTCCACTGGGATAGTATAACACTACAGAACTTACAAATCGCGCTTTTCTGTTGGAATTTTTTTCCATATTCTTTAGTAATAATTCATTATTTTTTTCATCGCTGGAATTAGCTTCGCCGTTTACGCTAGCATACCTTGCCGAATAGATGCCTGGCTCAAAATTAAGCGCATATACTTCTAGTCCGCTATCGTCGGCGATAACAGCTTTTTGTGTAAGTTCTGATATAGTTCTTGCTTTTATTAGCGCATTTTCATAAAATGTCTTTCCTGTTTCTGCGACATCTATATTTATGCCCAAATCTTGCAAGGAATAAAGCTTTTCAAAGAAATTACCCAAAATTTGGGTAATTTCTTTAATCTTATTTTTATTATTGCTGGCTATTACAAGTTCCATAAACCTTACTTAGAATTTATAATTGGGATTTTGGTCTTTTCGCTCCCTCTTGGATAAAAGCCCTGATATAATCATGCCCCAACCCTGAAAAGGATAGCCATTGCAACGCTTAATTAGTCCATCAACTACTTTCTTTGGCACTGCGCCGTTGGTCATAGTATAGATGTTTCTGAGTGGCAAATTAAGCGCAGCTAGTTTTACCATTTTCTTTAGGTATTCTGAACTGTCTTTTGGTAACACAACTGAGCTAAATGTCTGCACAGCCCACTTTAAGAATCTGCCCGGTACGCATACATCTAGGTCGCCTACCGTTGCATTATAGTCAATTTCTCCTTTCTTAAGCGGTGTATTATCTGGCAATTTTCTTTCCATAAGTTCTTCAAACTCTGTCAAGCTATAATCCGCCGCGCTAGGTAGTTTGTAGTATACTGGCGCAACTTCTCTATAATCTTTTATCTTTACTTTTTCCGCAATAACCTTTACTGTTTGGCTAAGTTTTATGTCTCTGCTAGATGCTCCTACCATAATAGTAAATTCTCCGCTTTCCACAGTCCAATCATTTATAAGAGTATTGTAGAAGCTAAAACTACGGCTATCAAGAGTTACGCTGACTTGCTTAGTTTCCCCAGCTTTAAGGCTTACTTTAACAAAGCCTTTAAGAGCCTTTTCTTCTCTAAAGATAGTGCTTTCATTATCCTTTACATATACTTGCGCTATTTCTTCGCCGTCTACCTTACCAGTATTTTTTATGCTAAAGCTTACCTTTAGCGTATCTTTATCAGTTATTTCAGACTTTTCAAGCTCTAAGTTGCTATATACAAAAGTAGTGTAGCTAAGCCCATAACCAAAGGGGAACAATACATCTTTTTGGGCAGTATCAAAATATCTATATCCCACAAATATACTTTCTCTGTATTCAACCGTTTGTGGTCCCATTTGATAATACAAATACGCTGGATTGTCACGCAAAGAGATAGGGAATGTTTCGGCAAGTTTTCCGCTTGGAGTAACTTCACCATAAAGCAGTTTATAGCAAGCTTTACCGCCTGCGCAACCAGCAAGGTACATATTTAGGATAGCTTTTACATTGTCCACCCACGGCATACCCATAGGACTGCCGCCTGACAATACAACTACCACATTTTCATTAACTTCTCTTATAGCGTTCACTAAAACATTGTGAGAATGTGGCAATTCTATATGGTCACGGTCAAAGCCTTCGCTTTCATATTCGTCAGTAAGCCCTATAAACAATAGTACAGTATCGCACTCTTTAGCAATTTCTACCGCTTCTTTCATAAGCACTTTATTGGGCTTATCTCCCTTTAAGCTATAACCATCAGCATACAAGTACTCTTCATTTATCTCGTCAAGATAATCGGTAAAGCTAGTAAGCTTATATGGCACAATTCTAGAACTGCCGCTGCCTTGATAACGCATTTCTTTAGCTAGCTTGCCAATAACGCCAATTTTTTTACCTTTTGCAAGCGGTAAAATATTATCTTCATTTTTTAACAACACAGCGCCTTTTGTGGCTACTTCGCAAGCTGTTTCATAATGCTTATCATAATCTGCCTTGAAATCTTTTTTATGCTTAGAGCGGTTTTCATAGCATTTATAAACAAATTTTAATATTCTTTCCACAACTTTATCTAAGTCTTTGATATCCAAATTGCCTTCTTCTACAGCTTTTTGAATAGCTTTATCGTTGCTTCCGTTTGCGGTGGGCATCTCTAAATCAAGTCCAGCTACAATGCCTTTTACTCTGTCATTAACTGCGCCCCAGTCACTTATAACTATGCCCTCAAAGCCCCACTCATCGCGCAAGATGTCAGTAAGTAGTTTTTTATTCTCACTGCCATGAACACCGTTGACAGGGTTATAACAGCACATAACAGTATAAGGCTGAGCTTTTTTTATGGTATTTTCAAAACCTGGCAGATAAATTTCGCGTAATGCTCTTTCGTCTACTTCACTGCTAAGAGTTAATCTTCTATACTCTTGATTGTTGGCCGCAAAATGCTTTAAGCTTGTGCCCACATTTTCTTTTTGAACAGCATTGACATAGGCTGCGCTAAGCTCTCCGGTTAGATAGGGGTCTTCACTAAAATACTCAAAGTTTCTGCCACATAATGGATTTCTCTTAATGTTGACGCCTGGTCCAAGTACCACATCAACTTCTTGGTCGATAGCTTCAATGGCTATCTCTTTTCCTACCTTAGCTGCAAGCTTGGTGTCCCATGTGCTAGCTAGAGTAACAGCAGGGGGAAAACAAGTAGCCGGTTGGCTTTTTTGCATAATGTTAGCAACTTCGGCATTCTGTATCTCTTTTCTCATACCGTGCGGACCGTCCGCAACAAAAATTGAAGGAATGTTTTGGCTAACTATGGGAGTAGTGCGCCAGTTGGTAACGCCTGAACAAAGCGCGCATTTTTCTTCTAAAGTTAATTTGCTAACAATACTTTTAATATCTGTCATAGAACATCCTACCTTTTAAATAATACTATGTAAAATTATACCATAATTATAATTACGGCGCAATAGTAATTTTTAAATATAGAATGGCCTATATAAACAAAAAACAACCCTAAAAGGATTGTTTTTTAAGTGGTGACCCCTAAGAGAATCGAACTCTTGTTCCCGCCGTGAGAGGGCGATGTCTTGACCGCTTGACCAAGGGGCCTTATTTTACAAAGCAAAGTTTAACACATAAGCGTCTTCTTTGCAAGTATTTTTTATAACTTTTTAGCGTATAATGGTGGCGTTACAACCATAATATGCATTTTGTCCTTCGCTACCAATTTTAGCTTTACTTATATCTATATGTGTCAGATTGGACAAACTATAAAATGCATAGTTTGCTATATCAACTAATCTATCTTGCGTATTTTCTCTAATAAATACTTTCTTTAATGAAGCAGGCACATAGCTTACATTATCTTGATAGGTAACCGCGCCAAAGATATATCCAAAATGAGTAGCTCCCGTGCCGTCCAGTTTTTGACCTACAAAAGATAGATATATTTGCTCTAGGTTATTGCAATTACTAAATGCGCCTATCCCAATCTCATTAACGCTTTGCGGTATGCCAATTGCTCTAAGGCTGGTCATATTGGCAAAAGCCCAAGCTCCGATTTTTAACAGCGTATTTGGTAAAATAACATCGGCTATATTCTCAAAACCACTGCTAAACACATTGTCTGCTATGACATTTACAAATGATGGTATATTGACAATGGGACTGCTTTGGCTAGCTTTTTGGTAATAAGTTAGCGTGCTGAACTCACATTCTTGTATCTCCATCATATCAATACTATCTATAAGCTCTTGCCATCTCTCACCTGCCAGCCAGTTGTTTTCAGTAATGTAACCGGCAGGGAACGCAAATGTAACACTTCTACCGCCTCTTGCAAGTATATTTTGACCTAAAGCTATGTCTGCATTCGCATTTCTAAAATATATGACGCTAAGACCAGTACAACCGTCAAAAGCATAATCATCAATTGAAACAAGGCTAGACGCGTTTATATCCAAAGAAACCATACTGCTTGTTCCGCTAAAGGCATAATCAGTAATTACAGTTATAGCTTTATTTATAACAATTCTAGAAATAGCTCCTGTGCCAGCGTTAATGTACACAGTATAAATTATTTCATCATTTTCTTTACCAATGATATAATTTTCATTAAATTCATTTACCAAAATATTGCCGTATTGGTCACGCTCATAATCTGAGCCGTCGTGCTTTACTTGCACGCCTAACAAAATACTATCAACAATTACCAATCCCCTTTGATTAATAAACCAAGCAGTGTTTTTAAAAGCGTCTTCTTTTATTGTTTTTAGTCTGGGAGATGGATATTCTTCCGACCATTCAAAGTTTACATCAGCAAGTAGCGCACAGTCACTAAAGGCATTTGCGCCTATCGTTTGCAAGCTGTTGGGCAAAGTCACTTGGCTTAGCTTATTGCAACCCATAAATGCATAGTCGCCTATCTCAACGACATTATTACTTACAACCACCGTTTGCAATGCCGCTGTGCTTCTAAATGCATAATCTGCCACTCTCACTATGGAAACGCCATTTATAGATTGCGGAATGTTATATACGGTATTTACTATAGATTTATTAGCATAAGTCAGTAACACGCCTTGATTATAACTTGTAAGCCTTCTGCCGTCAGCTAGCGTCACATTATTAAGACTGTCAAATGTTATTGCTTGATAAACTACAATATCAGCGTCAACATACAAGTAATTGGTATCGCCTGTTTGATAGTTTATAGCTTGCAAGTTACAATCCTTAAATACTCTCTCTTCAATAAACTTTATGCTGTTGGGCAATACAAAGTCAGTTATTATTATGGCATTTGTGTCAAATGCCCCAGCAACTATGCCTATTACAGAGCATATTTCAATACTGCCGTCAGGCAACCTAAACTGATGCTCAGACGGTATTTGAACAGATATTCTATTTCCTAACTCTTTAGGCATATTACCTTGGTCGTTTAAGTTTCTAGAATAAGGCTGTCCAGTATATCTAGAGCCAGCTTGCGCTTCATTCAAAAAGTCCACTACCACAACTTGATTAGGCGCGACGCGTTCAAAAATAAGTCCTTCACTGCCTTTCTTTTTGTCCACCCATTTAGCGTACAAGATAAGGTCTTTAGTAATTTTTGCGCTAAACTCCATAGCGTTATCGGGATTGGTTTCAATATCGTCGGCTCTTTGAGTGTAAGCGCTGTCATAGTACCAACCTGCAAAATAATAATCAGTAACACCTTCTTCATAAATAGTATTTAGGTGCGTTACAGAGTCGGAATATTTATATGACTGTCTAGTTTCAAAAAGCTCCGCATCCTGTTTGTTTTTTTCATAATTATTAATAAGTTCCAGTATTTTCTCTAGGTCATAAATTTCTTCACGATATGTATCATAAGCATTTGATGTATACAAATACGCTCCGCCAATATATTCACCGTATATGGTGTTCATATCATAGCCTGCGTCAGTAAAGAAGTAGTTATAATACTCCTCAACTGAAGAATACCCATCAATGATGATATCGTCATAACTATATTGCCTTAAAATGTTAAGCAAAGCAAAATATTCGTTAATAATGGATTGCTTTTGACTAATAAGTGACTCAATATTGCTTATTGCTTGCGCTTTATTGCCGCCGCCATACTCAAGCAAATACTGATTGTATTTTACCTGTGTTATGTTATAAAAATCTTCTATAAATTTCTTCTCTTCATAATGCGTTTGGGCAATTTTAGATAGGCTGCCTTTATAGAGCATATCTAAATTAAATATCGTTCCGCTGTAAAAATTATAATAGATAGAGCCATCTGGCACAGCTAAAGGCGAACCATCTGGATAAGCTTCGCTTTGTGTTTTATCAAATATTTTTACTTCGTATCTGCTTAGGTTTGCATAATGCGCATAATATACTACATTCTTTGTGCGGGTATCAGGGTTTATAATAGGCTCTCCAAAATTTTTAGTATTTGCGCCTTGGTAGGGGAAATCATACAAATTAGAGTATGTATATACCACGCCATCATAATTTATGCTGAGTGTCAAATCTGAAGGCAGCTCTAAAGGTTGATTTTGTTTTAGGTTAGTATATTTTACTTCCTTGGTGTAGGTGTTATTGTAAAAATTATATCCATACCTTATTATCACATCATAAGTTCTGTTATCTATATCTCTTGCATAGAGAATGGTATTCTCCAAAATAGTATAATATCCATATGATTTTGTTTGCTCATTATACTCAAACTCTACCTTGTTTTCAGGCGCTGTGCTGCTGGGGCTGTTATACCAAGCTATGTCCCATTTTGCCGTCTGCCAAATCTCTTCGCCAACCATTTCTGGCGTTAGCCACTCAGCTACCGTATACCTTAGGTAGCTATCCTTAACTTCTTGCCAATTGGCGTATTTGTTGCTATATTCCTCCAGGAATGGATTGTATAACGCAAAATCGGTATGATAAGGTACTTCAAAAACAATAGGAAGCGGCTCATTATCACGGCTTAAAGTGACGGTATATATTCTTTTGGTGTACTTTGGCTTTATTGTAATATTGCCTTGTATTTCGGTGATATTGCCTTCTTGAATTTGGGCAAGAGTGTTACCATAAGCGTCTTTTAAAGCAAAGTTTTGAGACTCTCCCTCTTCATCTTTGACAAATTGTTCCAAATCATCATCCCAAATGCGATTATCGCGCCTGCGCCAAATCTCTTTGCCATTTGTATCATGGGTAATAAAACACCAGTCCACATTGTAGCCATGGTACATGGTAGGCTCGACATCATTTATGCCTCCTGTTTGCGCCAAGTTAAATGTGGAGCCATATTCTTTAATGAAACTGCCGCCGTTTTTGTTATATACTTGCTCTAAAACTATATTTCCTGACTTTATGTTTTCTGGAGTTTGGTTTAATAAACCATTATAGACTATTATCTCATATGTATTAATTCTATATTCTGGCTTTATAACAATCTTTTTCTTGTTTGCCGTAATCGTTTTAGTGTCTGGATTATAAGACAAACTATGGTCATCAAGTTCCACATAGCTTTCGCTGTCATCAATATAAGCTACCCATCTCCCCTGGTGACCAGGCTTTTCTGGCACTATCTCGTCAAACTCAACTTCTGTGCCATAATCCACAGTCCGCTGCTCTTTGTCATGTAAAATAATTAAACACTTCTCAGCTTCATATATAGCTCTTAGCTTTACATCAGTTTTGATTTCGTGCGTTTCGCCTTCAATAAGCTCCCAGCCTTTAAAATTCTTTCCTTCTTTAGCTGCAGGAGGCGGATAACTAGTTTGGTCATCTGGGTTAATGCTTTCTCCATAAACCACTTCAAAATTATATATTACTTCTTCTTCATCATAAAAAGTAACTGTGCAACGGCGATTGTCTATCCATTTGGCATAAAAAACAGTGTCTTCCGTTAGTGTATAGGGTGCTATTACTCTATCCCCTGTGCACTCAAAATCAGTATACCAGCCGTCAAAAGTATAATTCTCTCTTACTGGCGTTTCAAAATTTACTATTACCTTGGTGTATTGATTGTCAACAATAGAACCGCCTTTGGACATAAAAGTAGCAGTAAAAGTATTAACTTGCGTATGAGCGCGAACACTTATTGTATGCGCCACGCTAGAATTGCCATAATTAATGAATACCGTATGGTCGCCTTTTACTTCAAACTTTTTTATGTCGTCTGGGGTAAACATGGTATCATTAACGGCAATTATTTCTTCTTCGCCGTTAGAGTACACCACCCTAACGGTTATCTCCGACAAGTCCATATCTTCAATGTGACCTTTTTCATTCAAAATATAAGGCCCGTCGTGACTTGTCAATACCGTCATGCTTACTATTTGAACACTGTCATCTGCGGTAGTTTCAGCGCAACCGTAAAGGGTCACAGCAGATATTGCCGCAACTAATATCAAAACTAAGCATAAAAATAGCTTTCTTGACGCCATACTACTCCTATTTTATATGTTATATAATAACATAGTGTATCTTATAATGTCAATAGAACATTATTACCACAAACCCCTAAAACAGCGCAAAAAAACGGCGCAAAAAAACGGCGCATAAAAGTTATGCGCCGTTTAAATCTAAATGCCAATGCTTACCTAAGCTATTATTCTTTTAAACCAGCTGCTTCATTTAACGCATTTATCATAAGGTCAGGGTCTACACCATGAGCTCTTGCTGCTTGCTCTATGGTTTCTCCATGACTTAGTGAGCAACCTAAACAATGCATGCCAAAGCCTGCCAAAGTTTCTGCCATAGCTTCTATATTTACGCCTTCTGTTCTAAAAGCATCTATTAACAACATATCTTTTTTTAACATAATAATTGCCTCCAATTTATTTTCATTAGTATATAACATTATTTACATAATTTCAATAAAAATCAACACATTAACAGAATTTTGTTATTGAAGCGATAATTTTTTACCCTTGTAAAAGTTTTGACGCTGTTATATACTTTTTTTTAGGAAAAATATTCCAACATAAAGGATTTGATGCACTAATGGACAACAGCAACTACAATGCAGTCGTTAAAGAACTAGAACTTTGCGGAATCACCCCACTTGTAAAATTAGAAAATATTAGAGATACTTTGCCATTAATGGGCGCTCTTACTAGCGCAGGCATTAAGGTGGTGGAAATAGTATTTAGAAGCTCTATTGCTAAAGACGCTATTAAACTAATTGCCTCAAAATGCCAAAATATGCTGGTAGGCGCTGGCACCGTAATCTCTATCGAACAAGTAAATGAAGCTATAAGCGCGGGCGCAAAATATATAGTGACGCCTTCATTTAATGCTAAGGTTGTAGACAGGTGTATTGAGCTAGGGATACCCGTTTTTCCAGGTTGCAGCAATGCAACTGATATTGAACAAGCTTACCAAAGAGGACTAAGAGTAGTTAAATTTTTCCCCAGCGAATTGCTAGGCGGAGTAAATATGCTTAAAGCTTTGTCAGGTCCTTATCCCTTTATGCGTTTTATGCCAACTGGCGGCATTAATTCTAGTAATCTAAACAAGTATCTCTCTTACAAAAATGTATTGTGTTGCGGCGGTACTTTCATGGTCAATGAAGAACTGCTTAAACAAGGAAAATTTGAAGAGATTACCAAAAACGCGCGCGATGCTATTAATGATATGCTTGATATCCAGCTTGACCATGTCGGCATTAATACAAATGAACTAGAGGGCATAAAACTTCTTAAGACTTTCTCTAAATTAAGCGGTAAAAACTATATAGAAAGCCAAGGCAAATTTTCTGGTATTGAAGCGGTTATGAAAGACCACTTCGGACGCATTGGACATGTGGCTTTTAGTTCCCCCAACCTTGAAAGGTGTCTTTACTACCTTGCTGATAGGGGATTTGCTATAGATAAAAACTCCATAGTACACGCAAATGGCAATATACAAAAAGTAAACCTAGCAGGTGACAACGCTGGATTTGTCATACGGCTTATTAGAAAAGACTGCTCCGACAACGGAAACTAAAAAACATAAAAAAACAGCCTTTAGGAGCGGTCAGATAGGGATTTATAATTCCTGAAAAATTCGGCATAGTCGTTGATATT
>JAAYOD010000013.1 GCA_012520515.1 Clostridiales bacterium | reverse complement strand
GATACAGAGCGCAAATGAATGGAAAGGATGTAACTGTTAATGTGGGATATTCTCACCCTGTCACTGTCACAGCGCCAGAAGGCATCACGCTAAGTTGCCCCAGCATTACCGAAATTAAGGTATCTGGCTTTAATAAAGAGCTTGTGGGACAAGTTGCAGCAAACATAAAGTCTATTAGAAAAACCGAACCTTACCACGGATATGGTGTTCGCTATAAAGATGAGAACATTTTGCGTAAAGTTGGTAAGAAAGCAGGTAAATAAAGGAGCGTAGTATGATTAGCAAAATTGATAAGAACGAAATTAGAAAGGCAAGACACAATCGTATGCGTTTCAAGCTAAATGGGACAGCAGAAATGCCCCGCCTAAATGTTTATAGGTCGCTTAGCAATATCTATGCGCAAATTATCGACGACACCAAAGGCGTTACGCTAGTTAGCGCAAACACCTTAGAAAAAGAAGTTGCTGCTAAGGTTAGTGGTATGAATAAGGTAAGCGCAAGCAAAGAAGTTGGCAAAACAGTGGCAGAAAGAGCATTGGCTGCTGGTATCAAGTCCGTTGTTTTTGACAGAGGCGGATACAAGTACACAGGCAGAATAGCAGCTTTAGCCGATGGCGCCAGAGAAGCCGGTTTAGAGTTTTAGGAGGGTAATATGGCTAGAAATGAAAGGTTTTCACATAGAGAGCCAAAAGATAATTTGATAAAGAGAACAGTTTCTATAAACCGTGTAACTAAAGTTGTTAAGGGCGGCAGAAACATACGATTTGCAGCGTTGGTGGTAGTTGGCGACGGCGCTAATAGAGTTGGATGCGGACTAGGCAAGGCAAAGGAAGTGCCAGAAGCTATTGAAAAAGCTACCAAGATTGCTCAAAAGAATATGATTTCATTTTCTATGAAAGGTCTTACTATCCCCCATGCTGTTGAAGGCGTGTATGGCAGAGGCAAGGTAATAATGATGCCCGCGCCTGAAGGAACGGGAATTATTGCTGGCGGCGCTGTTAGAGCAGTGCTTGAAGCGACAGGACTTAAAAATGTTCGTACCAAAAATATAGGCACTAACAACCCTATCAACAGTGTAAAAGCCACCATTGAGGGACTTTCACAGTTGCGGACAGCTCAAGAAATTGCGCAAATTCGCGGCATACCAGTTGAGCAGTTGGCTGACTAAGGAGGATTAAATGGCACAAATAAAGATTACATTGATTAAATCCAGATTCGGTCGAATTAAGAAACAAGCAGCTACATTAGAAGCTATGGGTTTGAGAAAAATCGGCGCTTCTATAGTTAGAGAAGATACCCCGGTAATTCGCGGTATGATTGACAGGGTTTCTCACCTTGTTAAGGTAGAAGAAGTCAAGTAAGGAGGTATTAGATATGAAACTACATACAGTTTCACCTGCAGAAGGAGCGGTAACCAAAGCTAAAAGACTGGGCAGAGGTATAGGCTCTGGCAAAGGAAAAACCAGTGGAAAGGGCCACAAAGGTCAATGGGCTCGCAGCGGCGGTGGCGTTAGAGTAGGATTTGAGGGCGGTCAAATGCCTTTGATTCGTAAAATACCAAAGAGAGGCTTCAAAAATACACAATTCAAAAAGGTATATTCTATTGTTAATATAGATGCTTTGGAAATGTTTGATAATGGCGTAGAAATTACCGCAGAGCTTTTGCTAGCAAACGGTATACTAAGCAAAATCGAACCATACGGACTAAAGGTTTTAGGGAACGGCGAGTTAACTAAAAAGTTAACCGTTAAAGCTAACAAATTCACCAAATCCGCTGTTGAAAAAATTGAAAAAGCAGGCGGTAAAGTAGAGGTCCTATAATGCTGCAAACATTAAAAAACGCTTTTTTAGCGCCAGATATTCGCAAAAAAATGTTCTACACTCTTATTATCGTGCTGATATACAGAGTGGGATGTTTTGTGCCAATACCCGGACTTAACTTAGTAGACACTTTTGGAGCAGGCGGAGCAGGCTCTGATTATGACTTGATGTCTATGCTAAGTATGATTACGGGTGGCTCATTGTCCAACGGAACCTTGTTTGCGCTTGGTATTGTGCCTTTTATTAACTCCTTTATTATAATGCAACTGCTAACTTTGGTTATTCCAAAGTTGGAAAGATTGAGCAAAGAAGGAGAGGAGGGCAGAAAGCAAATCAATCAATACACACGCTACCTAGCTATTGGGCTTGCTCTTGTGCAAGCGGTTGGCGTAATGCTTAGCTGGAGGTCAAACATCACTGGCGTATTTGGCTCTAATGGCGCAACGGATAGCTCAAGTGTCAACAGTATCTTTACTATGATTTGCATAGTCATTATCCTAACAGGCGGAAGCGCCATGGTTATGTGGCTAGGCGAAAGAATAACAGAGTACGGAATCGGCAACGGCACATCGCTTATAATATTTATAGGTATTGTGAGCAGCTTAGGAAACTCCATTTGGCTTGCTATTTTCAAAACCATACCAAACCAAGTAGCTAATGGTGACTTGACAGGAATATGGTTCTTGATGGGCTTTATCTTGCTGGTAATACTGCTTTTCTTGCTTATAGTTTTTGTAGACTTGAGCGAAAGAAGAATACCTGTACAATATGCTAAGCAAATAAAGGGCAACAAAATGTATGGCGGACAATCCACCTTTATTCCTATCAAGGTAAACAGCAGTGGAGTTATGCCCATAATTTTTGCAAGCAGCTTAATTATGTTCCCGCAAATGATTATGCAATTTGTTGGAAAGACAAACAGCTTTACTACATTTTGGTATAAATGGATGGGAGTAGGTGGTAATTTGTATCCCTTGTTCTTGTTCCTAATGATTATATTCTTTGCGTATTTCTATGCGCAAATACAATTTAATCCTGACGACATTGCAAAGATGATTCAGCAAAATGGCGGATTTATTCCTGGCATTCGCCCGGGCAAGTCCACAAGCGACCATTTGCGTAAAATCAATAACCGCATAACGCTATTTGGCGCGCTATTCTTAGCGTTTGTAGCGCTTATACCTACCTATATATTAAAGATAGACGGATTTGCAACGCTGGGATTTGATAACTCATTTAGCGCAACTGGGTTGCTAATTGTAGTTAGCGTGGCGCTTGAGTTTGAGAAGTCGCTAGAGTCGCAACTGCTTGTCAAGACCAATAAAGGATTTTTGAAATAATATGAAAATTATATTGTTAGGAGCGCCGGGAGCAGGTAAAGGTTCGCAAGCTACCAAAATAGCTAAAGAGTATGGTATACCCCATATATCCACTGGGGACGCATTGAGAGCCAATATAGCTAACGGCACTCAGCTTGGCAAAAAGGCGCAGTCATATATAGAAAAGGGACAGCTTGTGCCTGATGAGTTAGTGGTAGGAATTGTGGCAGACCGCATCAAGCAAGACGATTGTAAAAAAGGCTTTTTGCTTGATGGTTTTCCCCGTACCATAGCACAGGCTGAAGCATTAGCTAGTCTTACTGATATTGACTATGTGCTAAACTTAGTTGTGGACTTTGAAACAGTTAAGACCAGAATTGGCGGCAGAAGAATGTGCGCTTGCGGCGAAAGCTATCATATATCCACCTATTCAAGTGATGTATGTGCTAAGTGCAACGGCAAGCTTTATCAAAGAGCAGACGACAACGAAGCCACCATTGCAAGCAGACTAGAAGTATATAAAAATCAAACAGCGCCGCTTGTTGAATTTTACCAAAAACTTGGTAAATTAATTGATGTTGACGGCAATAAATCCATATCAGAGTTGTTTGAGGATATTAAAGTGATACTAAATGGTAATAATTAAAAGTCCGGAACAAATCCATTCAATGAGAAAAGCTGGCAAAATTCTTGCCGATACGCTTAGTCTTATTGAAGAAAAAGCCAAGATAGGCGTAAGCACCAAGTACCTTGATAAACTGGCTTATGAATATATTACCGCAAAAGGAGCTGTTCCTAGCTTTCTAAATTATGGCGGATTTCCTGCCACAATATGCGCATCAATAGACGAGCAAGTTGTGCACGGGATACCAAGCGATAACACAAAGCTTGAAGAGGGTATGCTGCTTAAAATTGACTGTGGCGCAGGCATTGACGGAATGCATACAGACGCAGCTAGAACGATAGCCATAGGCAATGTTAGTAAAGAAAAGCAAAAGCTTATGGAAGTTTGCAAGCAGAGCTTCTTTGAGGGTGTAAAGATACTTAAAGCGGGCGTAAGGCTTGGCGACCTTGGACATACCATTCAAAATTATGTGGAAGGTTTTGGCTTTGGCGTTATTAGAGATTTGGTGGGGCACGGTATCGGCGCGACGGTACACGAAGACCCCAATGTACCTAATTATGGAATAAAAGGAAGGGGCGCAAGGCTGTGGGAAAATATCACTATAGCAATTGAGCCTATGATTACTCTTGGCACATATGAGATAGAGCAGCTAAATGACGGCTGGACTATCGTTACTGCGGACGGCAAGCCTTCGGCACATTATGAAAATACTGTAGTTATTATGCCTGATGGCGTGGAAATATTAACCTTATAGGAGAATTATGGATAGGCCGATAGAGTTAGGTTCGGTAGTATTTAGCCGAGCTGGACGAGATAAAGGTAGATTTTTTTTAGTGGTGGAAGTAGTAGATGAACAGTTTGTCAAAATTGCTGACGGCGATATTAGGCGGCTGGCAAACCCGAAGCTAAAAAAAATTAAACACCTAAAAGTAACGGGCGATAAGTTTGAAGGTATAGCAGAAAAACTTAAAAATTCGGCAACTGTATATGATGCCGAGATATATAGCGCATTGAGAAAAATATAGATGGAGGTATTATGCCTAAAGAAGATGTAATTGAAGTTGAAGGTGTCGTTACTGAGATATTACCGGGAACGAATTTCCGCGTAAAACTTACTAATGACCACATAATCACTGCCTATTTGTGTGGAAAAATGCGTCAGTACACTGTAAGGGTGTGTGTAGGAGATAAGGTAAAGGTGGAAATGAGCCCCTATGACCTTAACAAAGGTAGAATAACCTACCGAAATAGGCATTAGTTCCAAGCTTAAGATAAAGAAAATATTTGGAGGAATTTAAAAATGAAAGTAAGACCATCGGTTAAACCTATTTGCGATAAATGTAAGGTTATTAGGAGAAATGGTAAAATAATGATTATTTGCTCAAAATATCCAAAACATAAGCAGAGACAAGGTTAAAAATATTTGCAAATGAATGCTTGGGTATGATATAATATTCAAGCTATAACGCCTGCGCTAAAAAGGTGCAGCAAAAAGAATTCAATATGAAGGCGGCTGAATTATCTAGGTATATATGCAAAAGATAATTTACTTCATTGATTAATATAGATATTTACTAAAAAATTATTTGGAGGTTTGAATGGCTCGTATAGCAGGTGTAGATTTACCCCGTGAAAAGAGAGTAGAGATTGGATTAACCTATATCTATGGTATTGGCAGAGCTTCTAGCAACAAAGTGCTAGCCGCAACAAATATCGACCCTAATACCAGAGTTAAGGATTTAACCGATGAGCAAGTTGCCGCAATTCGTGATTATCTTGAGAATAATATGAAAATCGAAGGTGATTTGCGCAGAGACACAATGTTAGATATTAAAAGACTAATGGAAATTGGTTGTTATAGAGGATTAAGACACAGAAGAGGTTTGCCCGTTAGAGGACAAAACACTAAACAGAATGCCCGTACACGCAAAGGACCTAAGCGTACGGTTAGCCGTTCTAAGAAATCTTAGTCGAGGAGGTTATTTATGGCTGCAAAGAAAGGCGCAAGGACTGCGACAAGAAAAAGAAAAGACATTAAGCGTATTGAGAAAGGGCAGGTACATGTACATACCACGCACAACAATACCATTGTTACCGTAACTGACCTAAACGGCAATACCATAAGCTGGGCGTCAGCAGGCACACTAGGACTTAAGGGAGCAAGAAAAGAAACAGCTTTTGCCGCAACAGAAACCACCATGAAAGCAGTTAATGAAGCTAAAATTCATGGCATTAAGAAAGTAGAAGTTTTTGTTAAGGGAACAGGACAGGGCAGAGAGCCTAGCATTAGAGCCGTCCAAGCTTGTGATGTGGATATTACTATGATAAAAGATGTAAGCCCAATACCACACAATGGATGCCGTCCGCCCAAACGCAGAAGGCTGTAATTAGGAGGAGAATAACATGGCAAAATATACAGGACCAGATTGTCGTCTCTGCAGAAGAGAAGGATGCAAATTATTTTTGAAAGGTGATAAGTGCTTCTCTGAGAAGTGCGTTGTTGTAAAAAGACCAACCCCACCTGGAATACATGGTATGTCTAGAAGAAAACCAAGCGCATATAACTTGCAATTGCGTGAAAAGCAAAAAGCTAAAAGAATTTATGGACTTACTGAAAAGCAATTCCGTAGCTATTATGACAAAGCTGAAACAATGCGCGGAGCAACAGGCGAAACTATGCTTTGCTTGCTAGAGAGAAGGCTTGATAATGTTGTTTATAGAATGGGCATTGGCATAAGCCGCGCGCAATCTAGACAAATAGTTAACCACGGACATATCACCGTTAACGGTAAGAAAGTAAACATACCATCTTATCTTGTTAAGGCAGGAGATGTTATAGAGATAAAGGAAAACAAGCGAGATAAATCTTTCTTTGCAGACTTAAAAGCTGCTAAGGTAAATAACAGATTTAAGTGGCTAGAATTCAACCCTGAAGAATTAAAAGGAACAGTGTTAGCGTTACCGTCACGCGAAGATATAGACATGACTATTGCTGAGCGTATGATAGTAGAGTTGTATTCTAAATAATACAGCGTAAAGGAGGATTGCAATCATGATGGAAATAGTCAAACCCAAAATAACGGAAATAGAAGGGGCAAATCAAGCAAAAGCCAGTTTTGTTATAGAGCCGCTTGAAAGAGGTTACGGTACAACAATAGGCAATAGCTTGCGCAGAATCCTTTGCACAGCTTTACCGGGCGCTGCAATTAGCGGAGTTAGAATTGCTGGCGTAATGCACGAATTTAGCACCATACCTGGCGTTAAAGAAGATGTTGCGGAAATTATCCTAAACATAAAAGATATAGCTGTAAAGACTTTTAGCAATGAACCTGGTTACACTCAAGTTATTAAGCTTCAAAAGTCTACTGCTGGCGCAGTTGTAGCAGGGGATATTGAAGTTCCTGAAGATATAGAAATCAAAACCCCCCATTCCTATATTTGTATGCTAGAAGAAGGTTATAGCATAGATATGGAGCTTACCGTAACTAGAGGTAGAGGATATGTAAGCGCTGAATATAACAAACCTAGTCAAGCGCCTATTGGTTTTATTGCAATAGATGCATTGTATTCGCCCGTAGTAGCTGCTAGCTATGCTGTGGAAGCGACTAGAGTTGAGCAATCTATCGACTATGACAAATTGACAATAACGGTAGAGACCAACGTCACTTCTTCTCCTAAGGAAGTTCTTAGCTTGGCTGCTAAAATTATGAGCGACCACTTAAAGTTATTTATTATTGACGATATGACCGATATGGATATATTGGTTAATAAAGACGAAGATAAAAAAGAGAAGAGCTTGCAAAAGAGCATTGAAGAACTTGATTTGTCCGTACGCCCGCTTAACTGCTTGAAGAGAGCTGGCATAAACACTTTAGAAGAGCTTATAAAGAAGACTGAAGAAGATATGCTTAAGGTAAGAAATCTTGGACGGAAATCTTTAGATGAAGTTAAAGAAAAGTTAGCAGGACTCGGACTGTCACTTTCTAATAAAGATGAGTAAGGAGATAGTATAGAGATGAATAAAAAATTGGGAAAAAGCACAGACCAAAGATTAGCGCTACTTTATAATCAAGCCAGCGCGCTACTTTGGAATGGACAAATCGAAACTACTTATGACAGAGCAAAATCTGTTAAGAGAATTGCGGAAAAAATTATTACTTTGGCAATAAAGACCTATCAAGATACCGTTGAAGTAACCAAAACTAAGCTTAACCAAAAAAATGAGCCTATTGAAGTTAAGTTTACCAACGATGGACCTAAAAAGCTTGCTGCAAGAAGAAGAATTATGGCAAAACTTCATAACTTGCAAGAAGTAAAAGAGCCAAAAGAAAGTAAAGAAAGCTTTAGGGAAAGAACTAGAGATGTAAAACATCCTTTAGTAGAAAAGATTTTCCGCGAATATGCGCCCAAATATGATAAGAGAGCGCAAGACTTAGGGCAAGGCGGCGGATATACCAGAATTATAAAGATAGATAATCGTCGTGGCGACAATGCCCAAATGGTAATTTTGCAACTAGTCTAATATAAAAAGCAAAATTTATTAAAAAATTAAAGGCAATTTAGGTTATTCCTAATTTGCCTTTTTTTACGCTAAATAATAATTTTTATATATGCATAACCGTTCATTTGTGGATAAAAATTAACCCGCACTTTTTATATGCATAGACATTGAAGTGAAAAGCATAATTAAAGCAATATATGTACGAGAGTTGATTTTATAAAAAACCCCCTAAGAAACTACTTAATAAATATGCACCTATTTGCACACAATTTTTGTATGTGGGCAAGAGATTTTAATAGGCGTTATTTGTATATATGACGGTGGGTAAATTCTTGCTTTGCGTATTTAGATATGATATTATATTTAAATATAGGAGTATTATATGATATTATTGATGGATGTGGGCAATACCAATATAAAGCTTGGCTTGTCCAATGGTACAAAAAACATAAAGACATGGCGAATGGCCACTGATACCACCAAGACAGCAGATGAGTTTGGTATGACATTATTTGATTTGCTCAACCAAAGCGGATATGTCTTTTCTGACATAGATGGTATTATTATCTCTAGCGTTGCGCCTAGCATCAATTATACACTTGAACATATGTGCTCTTATTATATCAAAGTAAAACCAATCATGGTATCACCGCGCATTAATACCGGTCTTACTTATAAGTATGCAATAAACAACTTAGGAAGCGACCGTGTAGTAAATGCAGTAGCTGCATATAACCACTATGGCGGGCCAGTGATAACAGTGGACTTTGGAACGGCTACCACCTTTGGCATGGTGGATAAAGACGGGGTGTTTTTGGGCGGTCTTATTGCGCCTGGCATAAAGGCAAGCACAGAGAGCTTGGTAAACAATGCGGCAAAATTGCCAAGGATTGAACTTGTAAAACCCGATACCATAATAGGCACAGACACCGTATCTAATATGCAGGCGGGTATTATTTATGGTTTTACAGGTCTTGTGGACTATATAGTTAAGAAAATGAAAGAAGAGAGCGGTTTTATGGACGCTAAGGTGATAGCAACTGGCGGAATGAGTCAATTGGTTACACAAACGAACAGCAAAATCGTCGATGTAATAGATAGGTCTTTGTCGCTTAAAGGGCTAAAAATTTTATACGATATGAACAAATAAAAAAGAGAGGTTTTTATGAAAAAAATTGGAGTTGCGCTACTTGGTTTGGGAGTTGTAGGCGGAGGAACTTATCAAATTCTTACCGACAATCACCAAAATATTAAGAAAAATCAAGGACTAGACATTGAAGTTTTACATATTATTGAAAAAAACACCCAAAGATGTCAACAAATGGGTGTTGATATGAGCATAGTTTCTACCGATATAGATAAGGTGGCAAACGATGACAGAGTGCATGTTGTGGCAGAGTTTTTTGGCGGAATAGAGCCAGCTAAATCATACCTTATAAAATGCCTATTAAATGGCAAGAGCGTAGTTACTTCCAACAAAGAACTTATAAGCAAGCATTGGCCTGAACTGGAAAGCGCGGCAAAAAAAGGCAAAGCAGGCGTTTACTTTGAAGCAAGCAGCGTAGGCGGTGTGCCCATTATTCGCACTCTTACAGAGAGTTTGCAAGGGGATAATATTTTATCTATAAAGGGTATAGTAAATGGCACAACCAACTATATTTTGTCCAAGATGGATGGAGAAAATCAAGACTATGCGACAGCGCTTAAAAAGGCGCAAGAGCTAGGATATGCAGAAAGCGACCCAACCGCTGATGTGGAAGGGTTTGACTCAACATACAAGCTAAGTATACTAAGCACGCTTGCTTTCCGCACCAAAGTGCCAATTGATATCATTTATAGAGAAGGCATTTCAAAAGTTAATAAAATAGATATGGACTATGGCAAGGCTTTTGGCTACACCTTAAAGCTACTTGCTATTGCTAAAAAAGTAGACGGCAAGATTGAAGCTAGAGTGCATCCTACTTTTATTCCGTCAGAGCATCCTATGGCAACGGTAAAAGGCAGTTTTAACGCCGTTATGATAAATGGCGACAGCGTTGGCGAAGTTATGCTTTATGGCAGGGGCGCTGGCGCGCTTCCAACAGGGAGCGCCATTGTAAGCGACATTGTTTTTGCCGCTAAGAAAACAAAGCATCAATATTCTAGCTTTAAAAACAGCAATGATGTATCTTTGAAAAACTTTAGCAAAGACTTTAAGGCAGGATATTATATGCGTATGACCATTATTGATATCCCAGGTGCGCTTGCTAGCGTTGCAAAAGTGTTTGCTAAAAATCATGTCAGCGTAAAAACTATGCAACAGCTTTCTGGCGCGACAGAAGACAGAGTAAACGCTATATTTATTTTACACAAAACTAAAGAAAGCAATATAATTAAGGCTAGAGTAGGATTAAAACAGCTAGAGTGTGTAGCTGGCATTGAAGCTATAATAAGAGTGGAAGAGTAAGTAATTTTGCTGATAACGCCAGCTTGCCGTACAGTAATTTTTACTAAAGACAGGGAGAAAGATTATATGTATGATGTTATTATAATAGGCGGTGGCGCAAGCGGGCTTTCAGCAGGTATTATTGCAAAAGAACGGGGCAAAAGCGTACTTATTTTGGAAAGCGCAAATAGAGTGGGCAAAAAGCTTTTAGCCACAGGCAACGGCAAATGCAACCTGGCAAACATGAATATTTGTAATCAAAATTATAACAACCCTTATGTAGCTCATTTTATAGACAAAACTCAAAAATTTTATGATTTTTGGCAAAAATTAGGGCTAAAAATCAAACAAGTTGAAGATAGAATTTACCCTTATAGCGATAGCGCAACTACTGTGCTTAACTTGCTTAGGGGTAATTTTTTGCCAAGTGAAATAAAAACTGGCTTTAATGTAGAGAGCATACAAAAAAAAGACGGGATTTTTTTAATCAATGACACTATATTGGCAAAAAATGTAATATTAGCTACAGGAAGCAACGCAACCTTAGGGCAAAATAGCCACCACCTAGCGCAAAATTTTGGGCATAAGGTGACAGAGCTTAGACCAAGCATTGCGCCTCTTTTGACAGATACCACATTTATTAAGAATTTAGCTAATTTGCGCGCTAAAGTAAAGGTAAGTTTAGTTTGTGGCGACAAAATAGTAGCTAAGCAAATGGGAGAGATTTTGTTTAAGTCAAATGGCATAAGCGGAATTTGCATCTTTATGCTGTCTAGCTATATAGCAAGAAATCAAGGAGAATACAAAGTTTTAGTGGACTTTGCGCCCGACCTTAGTTTAAGTCAAGTGCAAGAATTTCTGCAAAAGCATTCTATTTTTGGCTTGTTTCAAAAACCTATTTGTCAAAGTATAATAAAACAAGCTGAAAATACTGGCCATGACTTAGCGACCACTGTTAAGAATTTTGTTATAGAAAACGCTATGCTAGGTCCAGTTAAGTTTGCTCAAGTAGTACATGGCGGACTTGATACAAATGAGTTTGACACAACGCTACAAAGTAAGCTAGTTAGCAATTTTTACGCTTGCGGAGAAGTTTTGAATGTAGATGGCGACTGTGGCGGATACAATCTATTTTGGGCATTTATTTCAGGCATAACGGCAGGGGAAAATGTATGTTAGAAGTTGAAAAGCTAGAAAAGGCAAAGAAAAAGAGAAAAAAAATATTAACAACAGTACTTTTCCTTTTAGCTAACGCTTTAGTCGTGCTTATCATAATACTAATGGAAGACCACTCAGGAAAAAGAGAGCCATGGTACATTGTAAAAGATTATTTTTCTGCCAACTGGTATTTTATAGTGGCGGCATTTTTAATGTTTTTTGTTACCATAATAGGCGACTCAGCGGTATTTTTTACTTTGACTAAGCGTATGGAGATGAAAAACTATTTAGCGCCTTGTATCAAGGTGTCAATACTTGGCAGATATTATGACAAAGTAACGCCTTGGGCGACGGGCGGAGAGCCTTTTCAATTAGCCTACCTTATTAAAAATAATATGAAAGCAACCGACGCTTGCGCTGTGACTATGTCTAGACACATTATTAGATTTTTTGTTATGGCGCCTGTTGTCATTACTATCTTGCTTGCAAGCAGGGTAACTACTGATATATGGATTATTATAATAGCTATCTTAGGTGTGCTAGGCGGACTTATTGTGCCTACCTTTATGCTAATATGCGTATGGAAACCTAAGCTTGGGCATGCCATTGCAAAGGGAGTGATATCCTTGCTTTATAAGCTCAAAATTGTAAAAGATTATGACAAACATCTGCAAAAAGTAAAGGCTGGCGTGGATAATTTTTTAAGCGGGCTAGAATACCTAAGTGCTAACAAAAAGGTTATCATAGTCATAGGTTTGGTAGCCCTAATTGAGTTTTTTGCTAACAATTCCATTCCTTTTTTAGTGATGAAAGGCCTTGGGATACAACTTGATTATTGGACAGTATTTGTATTGTGCGTTTTTGTTAGCTACGCATCTAGTATTGCGCCAACGCCTGGGGGAGCAGGGCTTGCAGAGCTGTCTTTTTATGCTATTTTTGCAAAGTATATTGAAGGCGATTTGTTGTTTTGGGCAGTGCTATTTTGGCGTCTTGCCATTTATTATATGCCCATTTTTATAGGTTTTACGCTACAATTATTTGAAGGCGGAAAAGAGATTATTAAAGCAAAAAAAATGCAATAAGATTACAGCAAATTTGATTTTTTGCCACACAAAAGCACCAGTTATTGGACGACAACATACTCTTGATTAAAGGCTTACAGCTATGCTATAATATACTTGAATAAGTATATTAAGAGTTATAGGGCAGTTTTAGGAGAAGCACATGGCAAAAAAGTTTAGCGCCAAAATTATTGTGGCAATAGTTCTAGCAGTTATGCTAGCCTTGTTTTTTTGCGCTATAAACCATACAGACGATAGTGCTATGGCTACCTATAACTATCAAGATACTGAATTTTATATCAATTCTCAAAGTGATTTTGATAACTTTGCGCTTGCTTTTTCCAATTCTGGCCAATATTTTAATGGCAAAACAATTTACCTTAACTGCAATGTGGATATGGGTGAGTATGGCTCACTATTTCAAAGTTTTAACGGCACTTTTTATGGAAATGGATATGCTATAAATAACGCTAGAAACGCAATTTTTGGCAATGAGATTGGCAGCGCAGGAAAAGTGTATGACCTTGTGCTAAACAATGTCAATATCACAAGTTCAAGAGCTAGTGTTGCTATAACTAACAAAGGTGAATTAAAAAATATCGTTGTCACTGGGCAAATTAAAAATAATACTATTGGCGGACTAGTTTATGACAATTTAGGCAGTATTTTAGATAGCTACATTTGCGCTAATCTAGATGTAAGCGCAGTTATAGACAGTCAAGGCGTAGGCGGAATAGCTTATAATAACTATGGCAACATTAAAGAAAGCCACTTTTTAGGCAATATCATTGCAAATAATACCATAAAGGCGTTAGGCGGTCTTGTTGCCCACAACAAAGTTTTGGAAAGCGATTATGCAAAGCTTGAAAATTGCACAGTAAGCGGTGAGATACATATAACAAGCACAGGTAATGAAGAGTATGATAGCGTTTTACCTAAAAATTGCGGAACGCTTGTAGGCAATAACTTAGCAAATTTAAAAAATAGCTATTTTATCGGATACTTTGAAAGGTATTTGGATATAGAAGTTAGGGCAGTTGGCAATGATGAAGATTTAGACGCGCCCTATCCTTACCAAAATATTTTTGTAATGACGCAAGACATAAACCTTGTTTATGATAGTCAAGCTGCAAGCTTTGTAGATCCAGGTGAACAAGATATTAGTGCATACTTTGATTTTAGTGAGTGTCAAGAAGTCTATGTAAGTCAAGAAAGTTTTTATCCTGTCTTTAGGCATTTTGAGGGATATGGAACACAACAAAGCCCATTTTTAGTTAGAGATGTTGTAGATTTATTTAAACTTCGCACTCTTTATAATAGCGCAGGCGTTATATACTATGTCTATCTTGTAGAAGATATTGATTGTCGTAATTTTAATGTAGAGATAGACTTATACGGCTTTGAATATTCCACGATTATAAACGGGCAAGGTTTTGCCTTAAAGAATTTTGCAGGGCAAACTCTTATAGCTGACAATCAGGAAAACATACTTTTTGATACAGGATTTTACAATGCGCCAAATGTAACTATTGGCGATAGCTTATTTAGTGAAACCACTGGGTATAGCTATGGCGGAATAGATGGCGATATAAACAATATAGAAAAAGCAGAGCCTATGGGGCAAGGCACACTCTCTGAGCCGTATATAATAACTAGTTTGCCAGAGCTTGCATACCTTGACGGCAGTAGCGACCATTTTAAGCTAAATCAAAGTATAATTGTAAACAGCGCGACTGACTTACAGGTTAACTACCTTAACATAAATTCATTTTACGGCCAGCTAGATGGGAATGGCTATGTAATAGTGGGACTTTTTGAGCCGTTTATCAGTGAAAATTATGGAGAGATTAAAAACCTTACTGTAAAAGGCGTTATAAGTGAAGATACCAACAGCCTTGTATCAAATGAAAACAACGGCATAATAGATAGCGTCAATGTGTATTGTTCAATAATAGGCTTAGACGCAGAAATTGGCTGTGTGGCTTATCAAAATAGCAGTAGAATAAATAAGGTAAAAGTAGTTGGCAATGATGCAACTCAAGATAATTTGGTAGGCGGTATTACGTGGACTAATAATGCAGATGGAGTTATTGAAAACTGCTTTGTGGATATAGAAACTAACTATAATTTTGTAGCTGATAACTATGGAGATATTTTTACTTCCATAGCAAAGGACACAGAGTATATAGCAGTAAGTGACAATATCCAAGTTGAAATAGATTACTTTAGTTTGGTAGATAGAGGTTTTGATGTAGAAAATATCTTTGGATATGAAGTTTATACATCTTATCCATATCCAACGCTAAGAGAGTTTGGCGTGCAGTATAAGGCTTCGTCAGATTTTATATACGATAAAGAAAGAACCTTTAACTATACATACGATGCCGCAAAAAGCTATGTAAAGGCCAATATTCAAAACCTTATGAAACAAGAAAAGAGCTACATAACTACAGGCAAGTGGACATATAACGGGCAAGAGTTTGATGATGGGGACACAATTGAAAACGCAGGACACTATGAAGTTACGCTAACCTTTAGCGGTAATGATTTATTGCTTCCATCTAAGTACACTAATCAAGTTGTGATAAATAAGCAAACGCAAAATATAGTGCCTGCCTTTGATAGCGGTGAGTTTGATAACATAACTTATCAATACTCTGGCAATTTGCAAGAAATTACTGAGCCTGTGCCCAATAATCTTTTGGACTTTGGATATACATATACCTACACTTTAATGCAGGGCGAAAGCATAGTTGACCGCATAATTGACGCAGGCGTTTATACTCAAGTAATTAAAGGGGTTAGCCAAAATTATACCGATGTTATGGTATCTAGAACTATAACGATAAATAAAAAAGCTATTACAATTATTGTAGGCAACTTAAATATAGATTATTTAGACAGCGCAAATTTAGAGAGCGCAGAGATTATTATAAATGGACTAACGCTTAGCGATGAGTCTAAACCTTTAAGTCAGCTTGTATTAGAGCAAGCAGAGCCATTATTTACAACAAACTATACATTAGGCGACAATGTGGGAGAATATGATATTGACTTTAGTGCTGAATTTATTAATTACGATGTAACCAATGTCAATAAAGGTAAGCTAATTGTAAACAAAATTGACTTAGAGCAAGGGGATATAGTTTTTGAAGATAAGGAAGTCACTTATACAAGTTTTGATATTGACATAACTGTGCAAAATCTGCCCCAAGGCGCTAGCGTTCAATATGACAACAATATTTATTCTGATGCAGGCCAATATTTAGTTACTGCCACTATCTCCAAGCCAAATTACAATGATCTAGTGTTAAAAGCTACTTTAACTATTACAAAAGCTGAACTTATAATAAAGCCAAACAACATAACGCTTAGCTATAATATGGCAAGGACAGAAATAGATAATAGCAAGTTTAGCTATAGTGTATTTGGCGCGCTTGGTCAAGATATAGATGAAATTATTGCTTTACTTAATGTTAGCTATACCGTAACTAAAGATGGTGAAATTATAGATACATTTGATGCAGGGATTTATGATATAGAGTTAGAAGTTTCAAATGAGCTGAAAAGCTATGACATAAACAACGAAAAAGGGATTTTAGAAATTACGCCCTCTTACCTTACAACGATATATCTAAGTCACCCAGACTTAATTGAAACCTATTCAGGTCAAGCCATAACGCACCCTATTACTTTTTTTGAAACGGCTATATTATATGAATATTATAAAGGGCAAGAGCAAGTAGAAGATTGTATAGACGCAGGAGTTTATACAGTTATAGCTACAGTAACAAAGCTAAATGATAACTACCTAGACACAATTTATGAATATGTAATTACTATAAACAAAGAAGAGATAGATATTTATTTTGAACATGAGCAATATACTGCTGAGTATGATAAAACCAATTTAGCTTTAGCGTCAAGTTATCCTTATAGCGGAACATTGCCTAGTGAATTAGACGCTACTTTTAGCGTTCAAAAAAATGGGCAAGGCGTGCAAGAAGCAGTTGATGTAGACAGTTATGTTATTAGCTATCAGGTGGCGGAAAGTGCTAACTATCTAGCAAAGACTATAACTGCAAGTTTGGTAATTACTCCTAAAGAAATATCAATAACAGTACAGCCAAGCTATACCTATACCGCAAAAAATATTGTGCTTGTAATTACTCAAATAATAGGCAGTATAGATAATGAAATTACAAGTTCTGACTTTTCATTTGAGTATTATAACTTGCAAATGGTAAAACAAGCAAGAATAACAACAGCTGGTAGCTATGTTATTAGAGCTATGCTAAATAATGATAACTACACTTTATCTGAAAGTGATTATGGCATAGTGGTAAATAAGCTTACGGTAAGCGTTGACTTAAAATACTTAGAGTATAGCTATGGATATACTGGAATTATTAATTATGGCGGAATAGAGTACACAATTTATTCTGGTGGCATTGTAGAGAGAAAAAACTATTTTATCGAAGAAACAAATTCAGAAGCAAATATAAGGTACCAAACGGCAAGTGACCATGCAGGAATTTATACTGTGGAGTCTTTAAGCGCAGTGGAAAACTATAATTTTGTTATCTCTGCCGACAGCCAGCTTGATAATAACAATAAAGTTAGGATAACTCCCGTTACGCTAAACGCTATTTGGAGATTTGGCTCAACTGATATTAGCGGAGTAAGAAAGACTCTCACCTATAATGGCACTGACCAATTTGATGAGTTTAGCTATACAATAGACGGCTTTGTCAAAAACCATAAACAAGAAGAATTTACCTTTGAGTTAAGGGAAATAAATTCAAGACCGCTTTTTGACGCTGGCGAATATAAGCTAGTTGTTAGCTTACTTAATGAGTCTAATTATGTCATGGGCAATGCTACATTGGAAGTGGCTATTGAAAAAGCTATCCTCAATGTAAAGATGATAGATACCGAAGTTTATAAAGGAGAGCAGTTTGTGCGCAGGTATCAAATACTAAATGCTCAAGGCGCGGATAGCGATATAGACAATATTTATAGTCTTAAAGGCGCAAGCTTGCAAGTTGTGACTGAATATAATACTCAAGCGTCGGTGGGCAGTCAATTTGAATATTACTTTACAGGGACATTTACAAATTATGAACTTAATATAACGCAAAATGGCAAGGTAATAGTTGTTACTAACCCTAAAGTAGATGTTACTTTTGCCGACAAAACCTTTATTTATGACGGTGAATACAAAAGTTTAAAAGTAAGCGAAAGCCAAGAGTATTTAGATGAGCATAATATTGAACTTATTTATTCTGCCAATAATTTACAAAAAGAAGTAGGCTCTTATGAGATTACTGTTATAGTAAAATATAATGTGGACAACACTCAAAAATCACATACAAGGACATTGACAATTATTAAGGGCACGCCAAGAATGGAACTAGAGCAAGGGGTGAGGACAGTTTATAGAGATAACTACAAATTGCAACCTAGCGATATAAAAGGCAAGGCATACTTAGGGCAAAATGAGATTGCAGGCACTTTTGAATTTACGCAAGATTATGTTTTGCAAAAGGACACAAGGCAAGAGGGGTACAGCGTAAGATTTATACCAGAAGACGCCAAAAATCTTAATCAAGTTGAAGCCACTTATTATATAGACACAATAGTGCTAGGGCAAAGCGCGCTAGTTTATGACGACCTAACAAAGATAACTTATACTCAAAACGGCGTAGAGATATCGGATAGAGTGACTATCACTCTTAACGAAAGCATAATTGACGGACTAACGCTTTATAGCAATGATAAAGAGGTACACTCTATTATCCTTGACAAAGCTCAAGAAATAGTGATAAAAATAAAATACCAAGGACAAGTGGCGTTTTCTCAAAAGCTTAATGTCACCTTGGAAGAAAAGAAAGAAAATGAAGTTATAAACGCTGATGAAACATATTTAAATTTAATTAGCGGACTTAAGATAGATAAAGCTACTATGCTTGTTTCTAGCATGGGGGGCAGAATTGAGCTCGATAAAAAGTACGCAGATAAATATGAGCTTTATATAAACGGGATAAAGGTATCAAACGACTATCCCATAAACGGCAATGAAGAAACAATTGTGATATCCATTGTTGACGCAAAGTCAGCCATAACGCTGTTTTCTAAAGAATACATTGTAAAGCAAGAAACAAGTATAGAAGAGCCGCAGCAAAAAGATTATAGAGTATATATTATTGTAGCTAGCGTAACTGGCGCGGCAGCGGTGGCGGTGGTTGTGTTCTTGATAATAAGAAGAGCGATAAGAGATAGAAAAATAGGATTTAACCCCTATAAATAGGAGTACTTATATGAGATGTAAAAGACATGTTTTGATGTGGGTATTATTAGCAGTGATAGTTATGCTAAGTATGCTGCTTGCCTCTTGTAGTTTAATAGAGAGCTTTTTAAACAAAGGCGACATAGTTCCGCCTACCATTGTAAAAGCAATGCAACTAAAAACAAACTTAGACTATCTTGATAGCAAAGAGTACCACTACAACAAAGATTCTGGCGCAGTTATGCCATTAAAGAGCGGAGAGAGTTTTTTACTGAGCATAGAATATGAAAATCCTAACGGTTATAAGATAAGTTATGTAAAAGTCAATAATGAAAAAATCATGGCCTCTAGATTTGAGGAAGGCTCTAATAAAAATAAGACAATTATAAAATTAACAGCTAGTGAAAGCAAAACCACTTTGCATGAAGAGTTTGTGGTAAACAGCATCTTTTATAATGTGGGTGCAGAAACTAAAAGAATGCGCTTTAATGATGAAATAGATATGACTTTTAAGGTGGTTGTAGAGCCTACTTACTTCCTTACGCTAAACTACCAAAATGCTGACAGAAGAGCGGCAACCAAATCAGAAGAGCAAAGAGCAAGCAGACAGCAAGTTTCTTTTGGCGCGGAGTTGGCTAACTTTAGCGTAGCAAACGCAGATTATTCCGCAACGGCAGGTTTGCCCACTAAAGCTGGCGGATGGGTGTTTGAAGGTTATTACACAGAGCCTAACGGCAAAGGCAATTTAGTCACTAAAGACGACTTATATTACTTTTGGGGCGATGTAACTTTGTATGCGCACTATTCACGCCTTTATGACTATGAAATTGTAAGTTTAGACAGCGTGCTTGATGTAGATAAAATAGATTATACTTATATAACTGAGGGCGTAAGCCAAACAAAGACTTTTTATCAAGGCGCAATAATTACATCGCATACAAAAAAAGGTCATCCTATTATTGATATAGGCGATACGCTAGTAGATGAAGTGGTAAATTATGACAAAGAAGGCAATTTTATAAATATTACCGCTACTGAATACCCAATAATTAAGATAGGCAATAGAGCATTTGAAAATGTAAACACTATGACTATGCTTAGTATTGGGAAATATGTGGAAGAGATAGGGGCTTTTGCCTTTAATAACTGCAATAAGCTAGAAAGAGTTAATTTTGCTAGCGATTCTAACTTAAAGTACATAGGCGACTGCGCTTTTCAAGATACAAAGAGCATGGGGATATCTTATCCTTTTGCGCTCCCTGACAATGTAGTTTATTTAGGCAACTTTGCTTTCCGCTCTAGCGGTTGGCGAAACACCATAAATAATGGACAAAACCAAAGTATTTTGCGTATAAAGGCGCAGTATAAGTTTATTGGCGTACAATGTTTTTCAGGCACACGCTTTGCGGAAGTAATTTTTGAGCCTGGCTGTTATTTTGAAAACCAAATAAGAGCCGCCGATGGCAGAATAATTGACGATAGGAAATGGGAAAGCATAGGCAATTTGGCTGAAACTGGCCAAACGGAGTTGCCTAACAGCATTGGGGCAGGAATTTTTGCAAACTGCCCAGAGCTTTATAGGGTGGAGTTTAGGGGAGAGACAATAAATGATATCTATGTTCCCGCGCTTAACATTATTCCCGACCTTGCTTTTGATAGAGAAAACTACACCACAACAGGCCTTATTGCTCTAAATATGCAAGAAGGCATAGAGTATATAGGGGCAAAAGCTTTTACTTATCAAGAAAAACTTCAGCTACTGCATATTCCTGCCAGCGTAAAAGAAATAGACAAGCAAGCTTTTTATAATTGTACAAGTGTATATGACTTAACCTTTTTAGAAGATACAAGCAATGGTTTATATAACCAACTAGAAATTTTGCGCACCGCTTGTTTTGGCAATATGTCAAGCCTAGTTAGAGTGGAGATTGTAAGCAGGAAATTTTCAAGATACGGCAACGGCCCATTTTCCAACTGCGATAGCTTAAAAAGTATTGAGTTTCCAAATATGACAGATGAAAATAATCTTCCAAGGGGATTTAGCGAAGCAGAAGACAGCTCCGAAGTAGCAATTGGACACCTTTATTCTGACTTTATGTATTCTACCTTTGAAACAGGCCAAATAGGTGGAGATAGCTCAAGCGAAGGACAAAGCTACTCTGTACCTACAAGGGTATTTTGCAATGTGTCTGTGCTAAATAAGTTTAAAGAGATTTTGCAAGAAGGTAAAAAGCTTAAGGCTGGCGGAGTAGAAACAGGCAATGGCGCATATAGAGATTCTATTTTCTTATACGATATAGAGCTTATTTATAGAGATTATCCCGTAGACCCAGGCAATCCAAACAGTCCAACGACGGACATAGCATTGCAAGCTATATACAATATGAATGACAATATAATTGGTTACAATATGGCGTTTTGGTCACACAGAACAAAGAATATTACTATTCCTTCTTCGCTGACGCTTACCATTGGCGGTAGCTCAATTGACTGTACCATAATAATGATAGGTTCTAGGTCATTGCCTACCAGTGTACAATCAGTTACCATTCCCTCCACTGTTAGCAGAATTCAAAACAATGCTTTTAACAATTGTACAGAGCTTACCGAAGTTAAATTTGAAAACAAAGATACACTAGAGTATATCGGAGACAATGCCTTTATGGGCACTATGATTAGTTCTTTTGAGGGCGGCGCTAACTTAAAAGTTATTGGACAATACGCTTTTTGGAAGTGCACTTCTTTAAGGTGGGTGGATTTAAGCGCATGCACGGAAATTATAAATACTAAAAACGGCAGACGAAAGCTTAAACAGATGTATATCTATGATTATGAAAAAGAGGCAATTACTAAAGGAGAAACAAGCGACAAAGATGCAGTAGATTATGGAAATGCTTTATATGACGGCGCATTCCAAGGGTGTAGAAGTCTTACTTGGATATACTTGCCGCCTAAGCTTATGAGAATGAGCGGAAGCTTGCTAGAAGGCTGCCATAACTTAAGGCATGTTATTATAACTAATCCAAAGGTGCCTCCCTCTCAAGACACTACAGACCTTGATGAGCAATGTTTTTATCCTTATGCGCAAGCAACCGGCGTCTATGATAGCCAAGCTATTGGAAAGGGCATAAACCTATATGTCTCTGATTTAGACCTACATAAAAAACTGTTTGAGCAAGGAAGGTATTGGGTTATAGAAGAAATTCCAGATAGACCTAATTAGTCAAAACAAAACTTAAAAAAAGAAAAATATAGAAAAATATTGAAATTTACGAAAATCGAAACTTATTTTTGGTAAAAACAGTTTACTTCTTTAGTTTAGTGAAGTATACTGATATTACTTTAACAAACTAAAGCGTTAAAGAAAAAGAAAATTTAGACCAAAAATAAGGAGAGTATTAAAAATGAAAAAAAAGATTGTAGTAGCAGTGTTGGCCGTATTGATAATTGTGGCATCAGTTTTGACTTTGACAGCTTGTAACAACAACAAAAAAGACTTTGAGTATGTTACAAAGAAAGGAACGCTTGTTATAGGCATTACCAACTTTGCCCCCATGAACTATAAAGATGATAATGGCAAGTGGATAGGCTTTGATACAGAGTTTGCTGAAGCTGTTTGCGCAGAGCTTGGACTAAAGGCAGTTTTTCAAGAAATTGATTGGGATACCAAAGAAGTTGAGTTAAAGTCCAAAACAATTGACTGTATCTGGAACGGCTTTACCGTAAACGATGAAAGAAAGGAAAATGTTGACTTTACCAAGTCCTATATGATGAATGAGCAAGCTGTGGTAGTTAAAGCCAGCAATGCAAGCAAGTATACTTCTTTAGAATCATTAAAATCAGCTAAGATAGCTGCAGAAGGCGGCAGTGCAGGCGTGGACGCTATTAAAGGCGATGAGTATTTAAAGCAAGCTAAACTTATATCTGTATCTGCTCAAACTGATTGCTTGTTGGAGCTAATTTCTGGCACATCTGACGCAGCC
This sequence comes from Clostridiales bacterium, assembly GCA_012520515.1. Lineage (GTDB taxonomy): Bacteria > Bacillota > Clostridia > Christensenellales > DTU072 > CAG-1782. The sequence continues at coordinate 11,892 of JAAYOD010000013.1, read as the reverse complement.
GTAATGGACTATGTTATGGCAATGTCTTATGTAGGAAAAGGTGACTATGCAGATCTTGTTATAGTAGAATCTATTGACCTAGCTTATGAAGAGTATGCAATAGGTTTCCGCAAAGGCAGCAACCTTGACGAAAAAGTAAACGAAGTAATGGTTAAGCTATACAAAGATGGCACACTTTTAGAAATTGCTCAAAAGTATGACATTGAAGTACAACTTCTTGACCTTAGCAAATAACAAACGATAACAATAAATTCCCAAAAACACTAAATGGGTATCGTGGCTGTAACTAAAGCCACGATACCCTTTATGAGAAAATTAAAGGATAAGATATGGATTTTGGACAAATAATGCTTTCGCTAGCCCAAGGCTTTGCAACAACATGCTTACTTTTTATATTGACGCTGATAATGTCCCTACCCTTAGGGCTTATTATTGCGTTTTGCTCTATGAGCAAAATTAAGCCTATAAGATGGCTAAGCAGAACAATAGTTTGGATAGTTCGCGGCTCTCCGCTTATGTTGCAAATAATAATAGTTTTCTATGTTCCTGGTCTTGTATTTAACTACCCTATGGAATCAAGAATGTTTGCAGTTACGGTAGCGTTTGTCATAAACTATGCTTGCTATTTTAGCGAAATATATAGAGGGGGAATAGAGAGCATACCAAAAGGGCAATATGAAGCAGGTAAAGTGCTTGGCATGACTTCAACGCAAATTTTCTTTAAGGTGGTTTTGTTGCAGGTAATAAAGAGAATAATGCCACCTGTGAGCAATGAAGTAATTACCCTAGTAAAAGACACATCGCTAGCGCGCATAATTTCTGTTGGGGAGCTGATAAAATCATCACAAGATATGATGAAAGCCACAGCGTCAATTCTGCCGCTATTTTATTCAGGAATATTTTACCTTGCCTTTAACGGAATACTGACACTACTATTTAACTATATAGAAAAGAAACTTAATTATTATCAAGGATAGATTATGGCATTATTAAAAGTAAAAAATATGCGTAAAGACTTTGACGGTCTTGAAGTGCTAAAAGGCATTGATTTTGAGCTAAACAAAGGCGAAGTGCTAGCAATTATAGGAGCGTCAGGCAGCGGAAAAACTACACTGCTTAGGTGTCTAAACTTTTTAGAAACGCCAACAAGCGGAGAGATATATATAGATGACAAACTAATCTATGACGCACAAAAAGATATAGATTTAAGCGATGCTCAGCTTAGAGAAAAGCGTCTTAATTTTGGACTTGTCTTTCAGCAGTTTAACCTTTTTCCGCAATACAATGTGCTAAGCAATATTACCTTAGCGCCGTCGCTATATATAAAAGCTGATATAAAACGCAAGAAAAAAGAAGCTAACTTAGAGTATATAAAAAATTTGTTTAAGCCTGGCGCAAGAAAAATATTTTTGCAAAAGAGAAGCGACCTTAGACAGCAAGCAAACTCTATGCATGAAGACATTGAAAAGCTTGCTATGAAACTACTTAAGAGAGTGGGACTGCTTGATAAAGTAAAATCTTATCCTTGCGAACTATCTGGCGGTCAATGCCAAAGATTAGCAATAGCAAGAGCGCTTGCGCTAAATCCCAAAATTTTGTGCTTTGATGAGCCGACGAGCGCACTTGACCCAGAGCTTACAGGCGAAGTGCTAAAGGTTATTAAGAGCCTAAAATCCAAAGATAGCACTATGATTATTGTCACTCACGAAATGGAGTTTGCGCGCAAAGTGGCAGATAAAGTGATATATATGGCTGATGGCGTAATTGAAGAAATGGGAACCCCAAGCGAAGTGTTTGGTAACTCAAAGAGCCAAAAAACAAGAGCATTTTTGCAAAAAGAACCGATATAGGAGAGTTTTTTATGGAAGGTAAAATAACGCAAGAAATGATAAATGACTTATATGACGCGTTCATACGCCTAAGTAGCCGCGAGCAGTGCGAAATGTTTTTTGAAGACTTGTTTACCATAGGGGAGTTAGAGCAGTTTGCGCAGCGTTTGCGCGCGGCAAAACTTATTTTGGAAGGCAAAACTTATGCTAAGATTATTGAAGACACAGACATAAGTAGCGCAACATTATCTAGAGTAAGCCATTGCGTAAAGCGGGGAAGAGGCGGTTATAAAACTATCATTGAAAATAAAAACTAGCATTTTTGCTATTTAGTTACCAACAAATTTATATGAAGATACGCGAAGCAAAATAGCTGTGTCGCGCTTTTTATTATTGACATATAGTTATATTTATAATATAATCTAAAATATTATGATACATTGATTTGGAGGAATGTTGAATGCTTAACAACATAAGACAAAAGGGCGCTTTTATAGCTATCATTTCTTGTATATTAATTCTTTGCGTGGCATTGCTTTGTGTAAATGTCATAGGCAATGGAGCAAGCGCCGCCACCGAAATAAGCGGGGGTAAAGACATTACGATTACTCACTTGACAGATACTCACTACTATCCTTTTAGGTTGGGTTATTATGGCAATATAACAAAGAGTAACGACGATAAATTTTTCTACAATTGGATAATGGATAAAAGCACTAAGCTATGGTTGGAAGCAGAAGCCGTTTTTGACCAAGCTATGCTTAACATAAAAGAGATAGGCCCTAACTACTTAGTGTTGACAGGGGATACAGCGCAAGATGGCGAAATTTTAAGCCATATAGATTTAGCGAATAAATTGCGCAAACTTCAAAACGATATCAGAACGGAAACAGGCAATGACTCTTTCCAAGTTTTTGCCATAATGGGTAACCACGATTTATACAATCCAGCAAGCTATAGGTTTGATAACGATAAAGGTCTTTTGACCACCACCTATTACAGCACTAGAATGGATATTGCTCTAATTTATGCAGGACTTGGCTATCCTAACATCAGTACGGAAAAGGCAAATGAATATTATTCTTATATGGCAGACGACTTGCAAGGGCAATATGGCTTTGTGCAAAGCTATTTAAGCTCTGACTTTAATTGGGCGTGGGAGTTTGTAAAAGATGATGAAGAAAACAACACCCGCTACTTTACATATGAAGCTGACGCTTCCATAGAAGAAAAAGAAAGTCTTTCTATGGAATATCTACTTGATAACGACCTTGTTAAACTTATAGATAATTCTGCTCATTTTTCAGCGTCGGGACAGTGTTATTTATATGAAAAGTTTAATGACAGCCGTGATATAGAAGTAGGACAATTAACTTTCCTTGCTGTAAGAAAAGATGGCGAATTTTCCGTAGTTGGTATGGATGTGCCAATCTCAAACGCGATAGAAGGCCATGTTCTTGGCGGACAACTTTGCAAATCCACTCAAGATTTTATGGCAAAAAATGGCGACATTATAAAAACCAATGAAGGTACTATAATTATTGGTCAATCTCACCACTCTGTACTTCCCCACTGGGAAATGGAAGAAAATATTACTACAGGATTTATCCTTTATAATTGGCAAGAGATGGCCGACTTTATGGCTGACCTTGGCATGAGATATGTCTATACAGGACATATGCACGCCAACGATACAGCAACTAGAGTTTCTCTAAACGGCAATCAAATAGTGGACATAGAGTCCAGCGCAAATGTCAGTGTAGGCAGCGCTCTAAAGACAACTAGAATTCATTATGGCAAAGTTAATGGCAAATTTGCAGAAAAAGCATACCTAAATAGAGTGCTTAATGAGTTTGTTGACGCAGAAACCGAAAATGTGCAATTGTTTAGCAAAGTTTACGCAAATGACAAGTACGGTTATGTGGCTGATAATAAAGTTAATAGCTTTTTAGATTATAGCAAAAAGCGAATAGTAGATTATTCAAGCTATGCTCAAAGAAGAGTTTATGACAACGCTGTTGTAAACAAGCTTAATGAGTTTTTGACCCCTACAATTACTAGTATGCTAGGCGACCTTATCGGCAATATAAGTTTAAGCGTGGGCGGATTTAATATTAATCTTGGCGCATTTTCAAAAGATATAGTAAAGCTTGCCGATAACCTTATTGCCGCAATAGGCACAGATGTGCTTACCGATTATACATATTCTGGCGACAATGAGCTTTACAAAAAAGAAGAAAATAAAGTCTTTGGATTTTTGGAAGAATTAGTAAATGAGATTTGCTATTTTGAACTTGCCGAAGGACTTAATGTAATAGACTTTTTTATGAGCGGATATATAGACCATAACACTGGCAACAAGATTTCTAGTATGGACCAGCTTGACGACGCTCACAAAGAAGCCTACAAAAAGGTGTACTCTGGATACCTTGTAGATGTTTTATTCGAAAAAATATTAGATAGAGAAAAAGGTTTGTATAGACTTATTGAAGGCTTGCAAGATACAACGCTTGATTTAAGTCAAGGAATTTCTAACAGTTTTAAAAATCAATTGGAACTGCTTGGCGGTGTAATAGGTTTTACCAAAGACACATTTAAGCTTGACCTAAGTAAGTTTAATCTTGGCGACATACTAAAAGTAGCAGGCGGGCATGAAGTTGTAAAGGGATTACTTGAAAAGACAGGAATGGACTTTGACCTTGAAAATAATTCGCTAACTGAAATTATTGATGATCTTGTTTCAAAGTACCTAACTACCAGCTTTAAAAAGTCAATAAGCGAATATGCTTACGATGTAATAAGAAGTTTTGGCATTGATGAAAAAGGTTCTGATGTAATGACTGAAAAAGAAGAACTTATCACTATCAAGGACTTTACTGACGCAGACGCTAAGGTGTTTACCTATATTCAAAAAACCCGCGATGAAATAGTTACGGTAGAAAATGGCAAAAAGCCAAGCATGGTAACTACCAACTTTGGCAGTGACCCAGCAACGATGGCAAACTTTACATATTTTACCGACAGGAGAATAACAAGCGGCGGTATTGAGTATGTGGAAACTAATAACGACGGCACATTTAACAAAAATGCAGCGTCATATAAGTCAGCAAAAACAGAAATTTATGGCACTACAAAGCCACTAATTGACCTTGGTGTTTGGTGTCAATCTGGTTATGTAGAGCTTGGCAGACATACCATTTCTCTAACCAATCTAAAACCTAACACCACATATGCTTACAGAGTGGGAGAAAGGACAAAAGGCTACTGGTCTGACTGGTATACATTTATCACAGCACCCGATACAGCACAAGATTTTGAAGCGTTTATCGGCAGTGACTTGCAAAGCTCTTCACGCTATGCTTATGAGCGTATAAGCGCAATATATGACAAGCTTGGCGCTGTGTTTACAGATAAAATTGCCTTTATGATTAATCCTGGCGACGCCGTTGATAACGGGCGTAACCTATCACAATATGAGTGGTGGCTAAATTCCGCAGCTAAATTTAATGCGTCTACCGCTATGGTAATTGCGCCCGGCAACCACGAAGCTAAGAGTTTTGAAGTTGCAAAAGCTGGCAATATGGCTTATTATGGCGGAGTAGCTGATACAGATTATTTCTATAAGCTTTCTCAAAAGAAAGCGCCTGCAAATGCTGGAGCAAGCGTAAACGCAAGACTTGATGAGTATAACTATATGTATACCCACTTTAATTATGACTTGCCAAGCGCCCAAGTTCAAAGTACAGGATTTTATTATTCATTTGATTATAGCGGAGTGCATTTTACTGTGCTTAACACCAATGACCTAGACCAAGAATACAAACTTTCAAAAGCGCAATATGATTGGCTTGTAGCAGACCTTGATAAAGCAAAAGACAAGATAAAAGTTGTTGTTATGCACAAGTCGCTTTATAGCGCAGGCAGTCACTCTTATGATAGAGATGTCATTGCAATGAGAGCGCAGCTTACCCCGCTGTTTAATGAAAAGAAAGTAGGGCTTGTAATAGCAGGTCATGACCACACCTATACCGAAACTTATTATCTAGACAAAAACGGCAAAAAGATGTTGGTTAATGCAAACGGCAAAAGTGAGATTGGAAACAAGGGTACTTTGTATTTGACGATGGGAACAATGGGAGAAAAGTTCTATAACTATGTCAGCAATCCTAAAGTTCCTGTAAACACGGGCTACTCACTACATAACGACAACAACAAACTTAGCAATCCCACCTTTGGTAAGCTAAGCTATGACGCCAAGAGCAACAAGCTATCATATTATGGCTATGAGTACATAAGAGAGTTAGATGAACTTGGCAATGTCATAGACGGCAAGATTGTAGAAATCAAAAAGAGCAAAGACTGGAATACGCTAATTTCCATAGCACTTGTGGGACTAATTGCAGTATCCGTAGTTGTAGCAGTGGTAGTATCCGCCGTCCATAACGCAAAAATTCGCAAAGTAAATGACTAAAATTAGCTAATAATGTTAAGGGCGTAAAGGAGTTTTCCCTTTGCGCCCTTTTATTTTTGCCAAAAATAGTTTGGTTACAATTGTTGTTACATTATGTCAAATTATGATATAATATTTAGTATGAAAAAAACAGTTAAAATAGCGGCGCTAATACTTATAATAATGCTGGGCAGTGTGATGTTTTTTAGCTGCAATAAAAATAAAGGGTTTTATCAAAAGTATTTTGTGGATTTTGATAGTCAAGCGCCCATAACTAAGGCTGTTTCCAAGATAAATTTAAGCTCTGGCGTTAGCGTTTTTAGCTATGATAGCGTAAGCGATGTTTTTGTAACTAAGCTACTTTCCTATAATCAGTATGCCACAGGCGATGATGATTCTACTATGACGCTGTATGGTTTCACCACGCTTGAAAAAGAGTTGATAAGCCCAATTTATAGCAGTGTTATTTCCATAAAAGGCGACTATGCAATAGTTACAAAGCCTTATTTTGACAGAGAAACAAGTAAACTGCTTGATATAATAGGCGTAGTTAAATTCCGCGGAGAAAACGCAGGGGATAAAACAGACTTTACTAACACAAATTGCGCTTATAATCCGTCATTTAGACAATTTATGTTTGTGGGAGATTATATAGCAGTGCCAGGCATTAAGGCAAGTCCAATGATAAGCGTAAACTATACCACCTTTTATGAGTATAAGACAAAAGACAAGCTGCTGGAAGTATTTAAGGTGGCGTGCGATTATAGCTATGATATGGTAATTTATGATAATATCTTGGTAGCTATCGGCAAAGGCGCAGTTTACTTTTTTTCGCCAAGCAACATTTTGCAAAACGGTTTTTTACAAATTCATGACAGTGACTACTTTAAGGCTTTTCCTGAAGATGTAGATAATAAATACACAGATAATATTTCCATACAAGTAAGCTATATAGGCAATGGTTGGTTTATAAGGTCGTCAAGGTTGGAAAGTGAAATAGAATTTCAAGGTTATAATCTTACCTATCATGCATATGATGCAGGAACTGGCGAAGGTAAAACTATGTATGCACTAGTCCGTACGGATTTATTTAACTTTAATACCAAAACCACGCGCGACAATGACTGGCTTTTAGTTGACAGCGTAGCAAACAAATACTCTACAGACGCCTATGCCTACTCTAGTGACGCACTTAACAATTTAGCTGTGGTAGATGAATCAAGGTATGAGTATTCTTTGCCTGTGCTAAATCCGTCAAAATTTATAAAAGACGGTTATTCTATTGTGTACTTTTACTATACGCCCTATGTAGAGTGGGGAGATTATACCTATGAAGTATCTTTTTGTATTATGGACTCAAACGCAAATGTAATAAGAGTAAATGATGCGCTTATGCCACTTGCTTTTATAGACGGGATTGGCATTCAAAATGTTGACCCAACTTATCAAAGCTTATTTGGTCCATTAGAATTTATTTCTTATACTAGCGGAAAAAAGGTGGAATTAATAGAAGTTACGGAAGGCAAAAAGACCTTTGAAACATACTATGCTCACAATGGTATAGTTATAGGAACGGAACTAAGCGTTGAAGATAATACAGCATATTTTGGCGCAGTAGACGCAAAAACTAAAAAAGGCGTAATACCCTTTATCTATGATGAACTTACACCTTTTTATGGCAAATACGCTTTAGGGCTTAGAGATTTTGAAAATACCAAAGCGTATTTTAGAGTGGACGATTTAGGCAATGAAACTTTGCTTAAAGATGTGGTAAATGTAAAACATGGCGTTTATGTTTATAGCCACCTTTCAAAACTAGGCGTCAAAAACTATAGTGGCGATGTGCTAATTGGCGCAAATTATGACCACCTTGAAGTGTACGATGTCTTTACTGGCCACAAATTTCAAACCACTTTTGCTATAGCTACAAGCGGAAAAAACACTTATATATTTACTTTGGAGTAATAAATGTATCAAACTATAATTGGCGGAAAAGAGTATTTAGATATGGCAATCAAGCTGATAAAACAAGGGGAACTTGTAGCTTTTCCAACAGAAACAGTTTATGGTCTTGGCGCAAATGCGCTAGATAAAAATGCCGTAAACAAAATTTTTATAGCAAAAAACCGCCCTTTTGACAATCCGCTTATTGTGCATGTTGCAAGCGTTAGGCAAGCTGAAGTGGTAGCTTTTGTAAGCAATGAAGCAAAAATGCTCTTTGAAAGTTTTTCACCTGGTCCGCTTACTGTTATTTTGCCAAAAAAACCTAACTTGCCAAAAGAAGTAACTGGCGATATTAATACAGTAGGTATAAGGATACCAAACAATAAAATGGCGCTAGAATTAATTACAAAAAGCAACTTGCCTATAGCAGCTCCCAGCGCAAACATTTCGCAAAAGGTAAGCCCAACTTCAGCTAAATTTGTCTTTGAAGATATGAATGGAAAAATACCTCTTATTTTAGATGGGGGAGAGTGTGAAGTTGGTATTGAAAGTACAGTGCTTACGCTAGAGAGCGATATCCCCACCATTTTAAGACCTGGCGCTGTTACGGTAGAAATGCTAACTAAAGTTTTGCCAAAGGTTAGAAGCCATACAGGCGAAATTAGGGTAGCAGAATCGCCTGGTATGAAATATAAGCACTATGCCCCTAGTTGCGAATGCGTTATGTTTGAGAATATCTATAGCGGTACAAAGTTTTATGATGAGCAAACTAAAAACGGCAAAAAAGCTGTTATGCTAATTACCAATGACAAAGTAGATACAGTTGGGGCAAGAAGTTATGTCGACATGGGCAAAACAGGAGAAGAAATAGCACACAATGTGTTTAGAATTTTGCGTGAAGCTGAAAAAAAATATGACTGCATTATTATTGAGAAGTTACCGCCTAAAGGCATTTATGCGTCTATTATGAATAGGCTGGAAAAAAGCTCTTCGGGAAAAACGGTATAAAGAGTTTTTTAACGCTTGAACAAGGTTTATTATTGTGATATAATACCTAAAGAATTTTAAGAAATTTTTGGAGAGAGCTTAGGATATGAAAGTTGGAATAGGTTGTGACCATGGCGGATTTGTTTTGAAAGAGGCGTGCATTGAAGCGCTTAATGAACTTGGCATAGAATATTGTGATTATGGCACATATTCTGAAGAATCAGTTGATTATCCCGATTTTGCAGTTAAGGTAGCGCAAGCTGTGTTAAATAACCATGTAGACAAAGGTATTTTACTTTGCGGTACAGGTATAGGCATAAGCATTGCGGCAAACAAGTTTCGCGGAATAAGGTGCGCGCATATTACTGATGTCTTTTCAGCAAAGGCAAGCGCAGAGCATAACAACGCTAACATTATTGCTATGGGGGGTAGAATTACATCTCCGTCAGAGGCAAAAGCAATGGTGAAAGCGTTTTTTTCTACCCCATTTGCAGGCGGCAGACATACTTTGCGCTTAGATAAAATTACACAAATAGAAAAAAACTACCTATAAGGAGAAAGAAAAATATGAAAATTAATGTTGTCCGCCATCCGCTAATTGAGCATAAATTGTCCATGATGAGAGATAAAGACACCAATTGTAAAGATTTTCGCCAATTGCTTAAAGAAATATCTTTGCTTATGGCTTATGAGGTAACAAGAGATTTGCCTTTGGAAGATACCATAATTGAAACACCTATGACCACTTTTACAGGCAAGATGCTAGGCGGTAGAAGTATAGGCGTTGTGCCAATTTTAAGAGCAGGTCTTGGCATGGTAGATGGAGTAATGGAGCTTGTGCCAAGCGCAAAGATAGGGCATATAGGTTGCTATCGCGACCCAGACACCCATCAGCCAGTAGAATACTACTGCAAGTTGCCAATTGATGTAGACCAAAGACAAATAATAGTTGTAGACCCTATGCTAGCTACTGGCGGTAGCGCCGCTATGGCTATTGATTTTATAAAGAAAAGGGGAGTTACAGACATTAAGTTTATGTGCCTTGTGGCAGCGCCTGAAGGAGTTATGACACTTAACAACGCTCACCCCGATGTGCCAATTTTTGCAGCAGCGCTAGATGAAAGGCTAAATGAGCAAGCCTACATTATACCAGGGCTTGGCGACGCTGGCGATAGATTGTTTGGCACTAAATAAAACAATGTTTTTATAAAAGAAAAGGGATAGTTACTATCCCTTTTTTTAATATTCATTTTTTATTGTTATTGTTAAAAATCTTTTTACATCAAAGAATTTCCAAGGCACATCGTCAACTGGCGGATATACCCTAAACATAAGTTTTTCTTTTGTAATAGGGTGGGTGAATTTTAGCTCAACTTCCCAAAGGGCTATATTATACCCAACAGGCGTTTTATCGCCGCCGTATTTGATATCGCCAAAAAGCGGTGTGGAAAGCGCTGCCATCTGTACGCGAATTTGATGGCTTCTACCTGTTAACAGCTTGATATCAGCAAGGCTCATGGTGGCATTTTCCTCTAAAATCTTGTAGTTTAGCACAGCTTTTTTTGCGCCCTCTTCTCCCATTGCGGCTACATAAACCATATTTTTTTCTGGGTACTTTTTAAGATAGTGCGTAAGGTGTGTTACTTGATGTTCTCTAGGCGTACCCATAAGGACTGCAAAATACCTTTTGTCAAGTTCGCCTTGCCTTATTGTTTCAGACAGTCTAGAAGCTGCTTTGCTGGTTTTGGCAAACACCATAACGCCGCCTGTTGGTCTGTCTAGCCTATGCACTAGCCCAACATATGCGTTGCCAGGCTTATTATAAGTTTTGATAAGATATTCTTTTATTACGCTGAGCATATCAGGGTCGCCTGACTCGTCAGGACAGGTGGGCACATTTTGCGGCTTGACAACTACAATTAAGTGATTGTCTTCATAGACTATATTCAAATCATCAACAGTTAAAAACTTTCTCATATGGCTATTATGTATTAATTTACCTTAAAATGTCAAGCAAACCTAAAAGATTGTTGCCATTTATGGCGAAAATAGTTATACTATATGATATAATTATTACAATTAAGCATTATTTATAAAATACAGTTAAGGAGAAAGCAAATGCCAATTACTACTGTAAACAAAGAAGTTTACTTTTATAACAACACTCAAATAGAAAAAAACCAAATATCTAATCTTGACTATGATAACGCATACAAAAACACCATAGCCTATGGTATTTTGGATAAACATAATCAAAATAAGCCAACTACAAAAGATAGCCTAATTAAGCTAAAGTTTGACTGCCTAGCTAGCCACGATATTACTTATGTAGGCATTATTCAAACGGCAAAGGCAAGCGGACTTAAAAAATTCCCTATACCTTATGTTTTGACCAACTGCCACAACAGCCTTTGCGCCGTTGGCGGCACTATAAATGAAGATGACCATATGTTTGGATATTCTGCTGCAAAAAAATATGGCGGTATATATGTGCCTGCGCATCAAGGTGTTATCCACAGCTATATGCGTGAGCAAATGGCAGGGTGCGGCAAGATGATATTAGGCAGCGACAGCCATACACGCTATGGCGCACTTGGCACAATCGCCATAGGCGAAGGGGGCGGAGAGCTGGTAAAACAGCTATTAGAGCAAACTTACGATATAAATTATCCCAAAGTGGTG
>JAAYOD010000012.1 GCA_012520515.1 Clostridiales bacterium | reverse complement strand
TCTAATAGGTCGCTGCTTCCTGTAACATTTTCCATTTCTGTAAGACCTACAAACTCTGGGTCGCTGACAGCGCAATATACAACTGGTATTTTACCTTTTACAGCGCCAGCAGCTGCAAGGGCAGACGATGTAGCAATTGCGCCAATTATGCTTACATTTTTGTTGGCAAAACTTTGAGCTTGAGTTGCGCTAATAGACGCGTCAAAACTGCTTACTTGTAAATCTATTTTGTAACCGTTCTTTTGGTTTATCCCAGCTTCGTCCAAGCCCTTTACAATGCCTTCATAGCAATTATTTAGCGATTCAAGGTTGCCAAACTGAATTATGCCTATTGTCTTAGAATTATCCGCGCAAGCTGTTAGTAAAAAAGCGCTTGCAATTAAACTTACTAGTAATATTATTGTTATTATTATCTTTTTCATAATTAAATCTCCTTGTATGAATGTAATGATTTTTGCGATTTTTTTATTGCAGCAAAATACCTGCCGCTAGCATTAAGTTATTTACGCCATCGCCATCGCATTGAAAAAATTAAGTTATTAATTTTTGGTACCATTACTTTCTCCTATACAACAAAAAAGCATATTAACAATTCGCTCTTTGGGACGAATTCTAATATGCTCCGTGGTGCCACCCAATTTCATAATGCAAGCTAATTGCATTACCTTAATTTTAAGAAAGTACCATCATACTTTCTCCCTGTAACGACGGGATTCGTCAAAGACTACCTTCGAAACAACCTTTTCGCTCTCGCCTTTGCCCTCAGCAGTCCATTCATCTTATACCGGATAATCTTGTCACACCAACCCAAGACTCTCTGAATACCCAAAATTATAAGTTACTACTCTGCCTCAACGGTTTTATATTTATATTACTTAAATATTATCACGCCACATTTTTTGTGTCAATCTTTTTTAGCATTCATTTAGAAATAAGACCGCATTATTTGCGGTTTTTATTGTGTTTGTCTAACTATTTTAATTCAATTAATACTAAAAAAGGCTATTAGTCTATTTTTGATAAACTAATAGTCTCTTTTATGTTTTTGTCAATTATTTTTTTAAAGTATTAACTTTTACCAAGTCTTTACTAATGAGGGTATTTAAATCAAAATACGGTAAAGTATAATCGACATTTTGAATTTCATTTTGTTTGTTTCCTAGTTTTTCAAAAGTTATTTGAATTCGTTCTAAAGCATATTTTAAGGCTCTTGGACTTTTAACTCTCATCATAACTTGTGTTGATCTAAGAATTTTTGCATCAGCAAATGAAACATTGTACTTACTATCTTTAAATTCGTTATAATCTAGGTCAAAGTATATACGAATTGTTTTACCTTGCAATCTTAATTGAATAGCGTTTCTTCCTTTAAAAATGAAGTTTTCATATTTCCAACGCATTGAAGGTTTTACACCATCATATGCTAGAATAAAATTTTTAATTTGATTATAACGTTCAATTGATTCTTTTGGCGCTTGATGAATTCTTCCAATCATGCTATAATTGTATCTAATTTTTGGGGTTTTTGATCCGTTTGATATTGAAAAGTTAACAGATATAACTTTCTCATCATCATTGTCATTTTCAACATCATCGACTACTACATTAATAGAATCTTCTTCAGCGGTTTCAGTTAAGTCTGCTTCTTGGATATTAACATCAACTTGGTTAATTGTTTCTTCATTACTGCTATAAACTATTGTTGTATGTTCTTTAGTATCTGTTCTTCTAGGAGTAGTTATATAAAGATAGATAATATATGCAAGTAGTAAAATAAATATAATCGAAAGAATAATAATAATTAAATATGCATGATTAGGAATAACAATCACTAGTAATGGCCAAACAATGCTTTAATCTATTCCTATCGTTTTCTTTTTTTAAGAAAATCCAAACAAATTCAATAAGAATTAATACACTTAATATAATGATAATCCACCAAAGATTTATTATTTTTTCTTCGTTCGCAAGTAAATAAAAACCACTAAAATGTTCAGTTTCAAATGTTATCCAATTACCATCTCTTACAGTATCAAAGGCCTCAACCATTTTGTTGTTTTGATCAAGATAAATAACTCGTATAGATTCGTGACTTCTTAATTCTTTTGGTAATAAGAAACTTATTGTATAGATACCACTTAAGTTCTCTGAGCTTAATATTTGATTGTTTAAATCAACTAAATTAATTTCTAATTTTCCAATAACGGTTTGTTTTTTTAAAGCTTCTTTATTTATATTCATTCCAAAATCATTGATTTCATCAGTTTTAATATGATTCTTTACATTTGATACTATTGCAGGTGATATTTCTTCATTTATAACAACAACTTTTACACCTTCTTCAAGGCCTTCATCATTTTCAACTATTGAGTATAATCCATCTATATCATCACTTTCATATTCAATGGTTTTATCTTCTTTGTCGTACTTTCCATCTGATTCTTTGATAATTTTAAAAGGTTCCAATGCTTGATTCAAGGTTGTTATAATTTGTTGAATCTCATTTACTGTTATAGCATTATCAATATCTGTGATAGTTGCAGCAATTAAAGATTTAATTATCTCATGGTTATCATGTCCATAATTATAATCATTATATTTTTCTTTTAATAAGTTTATTAGAACTTTTCCACTTTCTTTAGCATGAGTTAATTCTTGATCTTTTGTTTTAATCGCATCACACAATGCTTTTGTGTTATCAGTAGTGATTGATGTTACATTGTCAATTATAGTTTTACTATCAACAACCTCTTTTGCATCACTAACAATTTGTAATATTTCAGTCCATTTTTCTGGACTGTAGTCTTCTTCATTATAGTTTTCTAAGATTGAATCAATTTCTAGCTTCTTATCAGTCTTTGCTTCTTCTAAAACAATTTGTGCAGCAATTTGTGCTAGTTTTCACAGCATCAGTGTCATTTTTAACTTCTGCTACATCAGAATTACTTACATCATTGATATCTGATAAACCATCTACAGCAGTTTTTGCATCACCTATAATTTGCAAGATTTCATTCCAATTTGCTGGACTATAGTCTTCTTTATTATAGTTTTCTAAAATGGCATCAATCTCTAACTTTTTGGCAACTTTTGCATCCTCAAGTTGAGTAGCGATTGTCTTTATTGCATCAATACTTGCCTTATATGCATCCAAGTCATATTCTGCAATTTGTTCAATGCTCTTATAACTAGTTGTTAAATCTTCTGCTATTCTTAGGATTTGTTGAATTGCTTCCCAATTATTAGTTGTATAATCACTTTCAGTTAAATTATTATTAACATAACCTCTAATTTCAATTTTAAGGGCTAGGTATTGTTCATATAATTGTAGTTGTTCTTCATAATTCGAATCCAAAAACCTCAATTGATCTTCTGTTAAAGTATTGTATTGCTCTCTTAAGTTCGTTAATGTTGTATTATCTTCTTCTGTTAATAAGTTTAACTCAGGAAGCGCTTCAATTCCTAATACGAAAGAATTGACTGGTGTCGCATCAACCCACTTCACAAAAACTGTTTTATCTCCACTTACTATGAAAGCTGATTGTGGACGTATTTTATCTTCTTGATTTACTCGCACTTCCAAAGTCAAAGTTTCTTGCGAATAATCAATCCAAATTCGCCAAACCTGACTACCAGTAAAATTACTGGAAAATTGTGTGTTTGAAGTGGTAATCGCACCATTAACTCCTAAAGCAATAGACATTGGATTCTGCCCCCCATTATCATAAAAATCAAAAATTACAGCCAAGGAGTTATTTAAACCCAAATATCCCATACCTTCAGCAATTGCTCCTAAATCAACTGTTTTTTCGAAACAATAAATGTAAATCCATCACCTATACCATAATTAGGATCATAACCGCTGGTTTCCATTTCAAAATATGTGGAAAATCCAAAATTTTCACCACTGGCCATATGTATTTTTTGAGTAGTAAAGAAAGAACCTGCTTTATTTTTTACATTTTGAACCAAAGAGACTTTAGTTCCAGACAATTTTGCTTCCCCATTCAAAGCAATATTATTAATATTTTGGCTAAAATCATCTTGTTTAACGGCCAAAACGGTCTCTCCTGTTTGAAAAACGCTTTGTTTTTCTTCAGCTAAAACTATCTGTTGCTTGTAACCGGTTAATAAAAAGCGGTCATTACCACAAACAAGATAACGTACATGGTTATCTTTGTTATTAGTCCACAACGCCTCAAGTTTTTTTTGTATATCATTGGTATAATTCTCCTTATCCTTATATCAAGAGCATTATTTAGAATATGCCTTAAAAGTCGGCCCACAGTCTTTCGATTACTGTATTCCTTTCTTCTTTCTTTTAAGATTTTTTAGCGTCTGCCATTACTTTATTTGATACACATAAGTGTAACACTTATATTCCAATAATACCTCATTTCGTGAAATAAAACAATATATTTATTTCATTATCTTGGCTAATAAGTAACAAATACCGTCAGATTTGAAAAACAACATGATGCTCTTGTGAGGATAATTGATGGGAAATCCACTATAAATTTTTTTCTTATTATTAAAAACTTTCTAATATTAGTAAAAATTGGTATAATATTCCTATAGGTGATTATGAAATGAATGGTTATGAACAAAGAACATTACGTAAAAAATTAGATATCATTAATGCAACTAAATATTTGGTCTGCAATTATCCAGTAAGAAATATATCTATTGAAATGATTGCTAAAGAAGCTAAAGTATCTCCTGTAACTATTTATAATATTTTTGGTAGTAAAAAATTAGCTATTAATGAAGCTATTCGCATACTGGCAGATGAAGACCGTGATGATATTTTATCAATCATAAGTTCTTCACTTCCCATTAAGGAAAGACTTTACCAATACTTTAATCATTCCTTTAATCATACGATCGAAAGGCCACAGCAGAGAGCATTATTTGAATATATTTTTAGTAGCGAAAATATTGATCTACAAAACTATGTAGTTTCTGGGTATGGTATTACGCTACCTTTTTTAACCAAATTATATGAAGACGGAAGAAAAGAAAACTTAATTCAAGAAGGAATTTCGGTCGAACTGTTTTTTAAGATGCTAGATATGTACACTCGTATCGAAAGATCATTTCTATTGATTCCAGAAGAGAAAGATATTATTATCAACTCAATTATTAATAGTTTCCACTAATAATACATAAATTATATATTTGTAAATAAAAAGGTTTGATATAAGGACGGAATAAACCATTAAACTATCAAACCTTTTATTATTATCCAAATGGTGCTAGAAATGCAATATAGTTAAACCTATAATCATATTAAACTTAGACTATTACTAATCTCTTAGTGTTACAAACTTGAGAACAGAAATTTTTTTCTTTCTGCCAAAGAAAAAAGGCCTGATAACTATGTATCAAACCTATGCATTCAATATGGTGGAGATGAGGAGACTTGCACTCCTGTTCTTATACATTCAAAAAAGTCTTTCTACATACTTATCATGATTGAGTATTGGTCACGAGGGATTGTCAATCAAGCAAAACTTACCCTCTGTCTAGTCTCTAATTCAATATTTGCTACGAGACGTTAACAAATATCGTTCTCCACTAACCGACGCCGACATAAAGACCGTGGACCTTCTTTATACGACGGCTGCCTTACGCGGCAGCTAGCTCAAAATTATTATTTTCAGCGTTTAATTTTAGTTTTCCGTTTTTACGAAGACGAGCCCTTCGGTATGCTTAACCTTTTCTAGCGTACAAGTCGAATCTATAACACCCCCATATTTTTTCAAGTTTATTATATCATTATATCTTGACTTTTTCAATTATTTTTATGCACACATATCATAATATGTCACTTTACCTACCATAAAACTGCTAACAAGTTTTACCATTTTAGCTTTATATATTTACAGTATACTAAAATTGCTATTAAAATAGGTCTTGTTTATTGCGCTGTTATATTATATAATGGTAGTTATGAAAAGAGATTTAAGGAGGATGTTATGAACAACGAAACTCAGGCTAAAAAACTAAAGCTTGATATACCCAAAACCGCTAAGGTGGGAATTGCTTTTGCTATAATATGCTTGTTCTGGTCTACCTATGACTTTGTTATACCCTTACTGCTAGAAAACGCATATGGACTTAGCAACACTTGGCGCGGTATTATCATGGGCCTTGACAACTTACTTGCGCTATTTATGTTGCCGCTATTTGGTAAGATAAGCGACAAAGCAAGCGGTAAGCTAGTTGATAGATTTGGCAAACGCACACCTTTTATTGTATTAGGGACTGTACTTGCAGCAATGTGTATGATTTTTGTTCCGCTAACTGCCAAACAGCAAGGAGTTAGAAGCAACCAATTGCGTCAAGATTATCTCTTAGAGATAAGCCAAAATCCTGAAGTTTTGTCTGAACGATTAAATTCTTTTTATGATGACTCTAGATATAACGATATTGAGTATCTAAAAAACAATAATATCTCAAAAGAACACTATGTCAACATAAAATATAACCACATAGAAAAAAATGGTATTTTCAAAAAAACTTACACTTATAACGGTAATCCAATAACTCAAGAAGAATATAACGCCTTAAGCAAGGAAAATGGCGATTATAACAAATTTGTGGCAAGCGGTATGAAAGTGTGGATAAGCGAACAGGTAAACGAACAAGTTTTAAGTACTAAAATTGGCAGAAACAGCCTGATTTCATATATGGTTATATTGTTTATATGCTTGCTAGCTATGGCGACATTCCGCTCTCCTGCGGTAGCGCTAATGCCCGATGTCACCCCAAAACCTTTAAGAAGCCCTGCAAACGCTATTATAAACCTAGCAGGCGGAGTAGGCAGCGCACTTGCTTTTGTTATCTATACTGTAGTGCTTTGGCAAAATAACCCTAACAACTATGTTATTATTTTCTCTACAGTAGCTGGCACTATGCTGCTGTTGCTTACATTGTTTTTACTGCTAGTCAAAGAAAATAAGCTACTTAAGGAAAATCAACAACTTTGTCTAGAATATGGACTTGTTGACGAACAAGAAGAAGAAAAACCTAGTCAAAATATAAAAATACGCTACAAAGATAGAAGCCCTGAAGAAAAAGCAAAATTTAAGTCATTCATTCTTATTTTAGCATCAATCTTTATGTGGTTTATGGGATATAATGCAGTAAGCAGCGCAATGAGCGTATACTGCACAAAGGCTCTTAACCTGCCTGCCAGCGTAGCAAGCGTTGTAAGCGGAGTAAGCATGGCGGTAAGCGCAATAGCCTTTATTCCCGTTGGATTTTTAGCAACCAAAATAGGCCGTAGAAAATCTATTATGATTGGCTTTGGCTTGGCTGTGTTAAGTTATGTGCTACTATTATTATTTGTAAGACAATCAGTAAATTATATGGTGCCTGCTGTACTATTTAGCACATTCTATCTAATAGCTGGCTTTGGACTAATTATTGCAAATGTAAACACATTCCCTATGGTTGTTGAACTTTCAAGAGCTGAAGAAGTAGGCAAGTATACAGGTTTGTACTACACTGCCACCATGAGCGCGCAAGCAATAACTCCTATGTTGTCTGGTTTAGTTATGGACGCATTTAATATGAGATATCTATTTGCTTACAGCGCAGTAGCTGTTGCAATAGCCATAGTTCTTATGTTCTTTGTAAAACATGGCGACAGCAAACCTATCCCAAAGGGCAAAAAGCTAACTGCTGAAGAAAAGAAAGCTATTATGTTAGAAAGCATGGGAGATGCTGATTAATTTTATAAAAGTTTACAATTAATAAAAAAGGCGGCTTGTCCGCCTTTTTTACTTTAGTTTTACAACTTTAAATTATTATATCTCATATAATACAGCATTTACATAATATTAATATTATGTTATACTAAGGTGTAAAAGTATATCTAGTGGAGGCAACATGAAAAAAGGTATGGTGCTAGTAATCATACAGTTTGTAGCAGTAGCTGCAGTTTTAGCTCTAACTGTGGTTTCTTATGCTTGGTATACTTCACATACAGTAGTAAACACTGAAAATGTCACAATAACAGCTGCTGAGTCTTCTGAAGTTTATTTAGAACCAGAACCTGATGACTATGTTCCTTATAAGGGCGAAACAGGTCTTGGATATAATGACCCTGCTAACCCTGACTCTATATTAGATATACCTTACAAAGCAGAGAAAAAGTTTGCCGCAACTTTTAAACCTGTGATATCTCCAGGGTTAGACCCTTATGTTTTAAGCGCATATTTTATGCAGATAAACATTGCAAAAACAAACGGTGAAAAAATTGATGTTGGCTCTGACGCCGAAATAATGAATTCGTTTACATTTAGATTACATGTCTATAACGACAACTATGAGCGCATTGCTACATTTGCGCCAGAGGGCGGAGATTCTATCTTGCTAGTGCAAACAGATGGCATACTAACTGAAAACGGCAGTTATTTTTTCATTGAAGAAGAAATGACGCTAAAGTGCGGCTTTGAAGTGATATTTTTATCTGAAAGCTCTTATTCTAATTGGCTTTCGGGCCGCTATAGTATGATAGAGGAGTTTAGATACTGTGATTATGCTTTCATGCGCGCTATGTTTCATATAACATTTACAACGGGTATGAGCTCACTGCAAAAAGGATAATTATGATTAATAAAAGAGTGACTATAATAATATCTCTTATAGTAATACTTACGGCAATACTAGGACTTGTTGCTTTTTCCTATGCATGGTATGTGCTAGAGTACTCTCAAAGGACGGAGTTTTATCTGCAAGCAGACGGTTTTATCATTATTTATTTTGATGATGAAGTTGAGTACAGTGACATAAAACTAACGCCTGCTGTAGCCATGAAAGACGCAATAAGGGATAATAAATATATGGATGTGCTTAGAGAGTATAATCCAAACGACCCTGAGCCGTCATATATAGAAAAAACCGCCACCGTGGCGCACTATGAAGCCATAGTAAACTACTATAACGGTGAGGAAAATCCTGTTAACAATGATATTTTTATTGATATTGATGCTTTTGTCACTTTGAGCGAATCTACCCAAGTACCTATAAATTTAGAGAGAGAATTAAATATAGTTATTAGTGTCACTATAGAAGATTTGTTAGGAGAAGAAGAATTAATAGTTATTGACGATTTAAAGCCAGGAGAAGTTTTTTCTGTTACGCCACAATCTATTGTGGAAATTTCTCTAACAGCTTATCTAAAACTGCCAGACGACCTTTGCGCCCCCGCTCTAAAAGAAAGACCGCTAAGTTTTATAGTGACGGTGGATTCGCGCGTATAAAACTACTTTTTATAAATTATATCCATTGACGCGCCCACGGCGTACCTAAAAGAATACGAGAAAAATCGCCCTCCACTTCTCTTATATGATTAAAAGTGGTTAGCGAAGTGCAATAAGCAAAAGCATGGTCGCCTATAGTTATGGTGCCTGCATCGCCTTCAATAGTCACTTTAACAAGAGATGACATTCCAGCAAAGGCAAAGTCTTTTATTACTGTAACACTGCTAGGGATAGTTATAGTTGTTATAATTTCGTTATCGCGAAATCTATAATACAAGTTATCAGGGTCAGTAGTAACCATGACAACGGGATAATCTACTTCGTCCACAGTATAAACTTCAGGAATTATAATTTCTGCAACTAAACCATCATATCCTACAACAGCATATTGCGTTATACCCTCGTCTGCAAATTCACCTTGTGCATTTAAACCTTTGAATTTTAGGTATTTTAGAGAAGGATTATTATCGCCTATGGGAACAACAATCTCTTTGTCAGCGCTTACATTTCTTTGCCACACAGCATAAGTTGCGGTGGCGGAAAGCACGCACACCAAAGTGACTACTAATACAAGCGTTGCAATTAAACCCGTTCTTGTTAATTTTTTATTCATTGTTCTCCTTTTCTTTTCCTGAGCTTGTAGACTTCCTTTCACTTTCTATTATAGCATCTTTTGTTTTGTTTGTTGCAAAAATTTTATCTTTATATTTATATAACCAATAAATACCTACGCTAAGTGCGCTTGTTATTGCCACTGAAATAAGCAACCACGCCCACCAATCAAGTGTATTATTTTTTTGACTTATAACAAAATATCCTAAGTTCTCACTATATATTATTAAACAATTGCCATTTATAGCGGTATTAACTGGCATAAGATTACCATTATTGTCAACATAAGATGCTGTAATTTTCTTTCCTTTTAGCTTGTTTGGCAAAAGTGCAGTTATTTTATACTCTTCCCCTTTATAATCATAACTTTTTCCATCTAACAGCAAATTGACTTCAAGCAAAGCAACTTGTCTTTTCTTAGGCATAAAATCATAGTTTTTTGCATTTTTATATTCCATAACAACTTCAAGGTCGCTATCTATACCTGACTTGTTTCTAATTGTGCCAAAGCTAATTGGGCCTTGTTTTGCAGTTGTTTTAGCTTTAGGACTGCCAATAATTTTTTCTATGGGATTTATAAATACTTTTACTTCTTTTTGCGCGGCTAAATAATTTATGCCTTCATCGGTAGATAAAATTATTGTGTACTCTCCTATCGCCCTAAAACTGTTTGCTATAGAATAATTAAGGCTTTGCTCGCTGTTTGCCACCTTAGCTGTTATACTCTTTACTTTGCCGTCATAAACAAAAGATTGTCTTTCATCAGCAATAATGATACTTGGCGCTTTTTGTATTGTCAGAACGCCTTTTATGTTATTATTAATACGGCGATAATTAATTTCGTCAAGCTGCTTTAATATAATTGAAATAGTATATACGCCGCTTGTTATATGCCCATCGTTATTATCATATTTAACAAACTCTACGCCATCTGGCAGCGTTCCCAAATACTCTAAATAATGCTCCTTGCCGTCATATACAACGGCTTTATCTGGTAAAGTTATGCCGCTTAAATCAAGCTGAGCTTTTCTTAGCTCTATTATAATATCACATTCAAAGTCGTTGTAATTGACTGTATCGCCATTATAGATAGCTTTATATTCTTTTACATCGCAAGTTGGCACAATGTCAGCGTTTTTCCATGTGTAAAATTCTTCTAAAGCATAGCTTCGTAGCGTCATCTTAGGGTTATAAGTGCCGCTTAAAGATAGCATTTTCACATCGTCAATTTCATAATTGCCTTTTTCTAGAATTATTTTTACATCTAATTCATAGTCATGATAAAAGTCTGCTTTATCAGGGTCGCTATATACAGCTCTGTATTCAGTTTTATAACAAGTTGGCACAATATCTTGGTCTTTCCACCTAAAAAATTGCGTTAGCTCAAAATCTTTTAAAGTTTGGTCTTTATGATAAGCGCCATAAAGTATTTCATTATATTCTATATTCTCATAGTCTGCTTTATCTACATTAACAATGATAGTAACACCGATTAAATCGTGGTAATTGTCGGGGTCTAGGTTGTAAATACAGTTTTCAAAAATAAATGGGCTTTGGCTAGGAATCAAAAAAATGTTCATCATCTCTATTTGTTCTTTATTAAAAAAGTAGCCTTCATAGTTTTCTGGCATATTATTTTGCAAATAAAGTAGGCTGTTATCTTGAGATTGTGAAAATTTTCTCTCTATCGCAACTTGCATTTTTTCCTGCGGGTATTCAGCTTTAAGCAAAAATACTTGGATATAAAGTTCCTTATCTTCATAATTTATTGCATCAGCATTATAGTAAGCTTTATATTCTGTCTTGTTGCAGACAGGCACTTCGCTTGGGTCTTTCCAATAATAGTTATTATCAAGCTCAAAGTTTGACAAGGTATTCTGCGGATTGTAGATATAATTGCTTCCTTGAAATATTTTATGAGCATTGACTGAGCTATACTTTGCCTTTGAAAGTATAAGCGTTATGTAAAGTTCATAATCATTATAGTTGTCAGGGTCTGCGTTATATACAGCTCTATATTCAGTTATATCACAAGTTGGAATTTCACTTGGCTCTTGCCAAGTAAAAAATGGCTCTAACTCAAAGTCGCTAAGCCGTTGCTCTGAACTATATACTGAGCTTAATATATTATGAGTGATATCTTCGTAATTAGCTTTGCTAATCTCTACTACAATTGGCTGGGAATAGCTAACTGCGCTTACGCCTTGATACCTTGTAGTAACTTCCACCCTATAAACACCTGAGTGCAAGCAATTGTTAACTTCTAAACTTGCTTTATTTTCTCCTATATACTCAAATCTCTCATCTACCTGTTTTTGCCAAGCATATAGGTATGTAGCTTCTTTATCAAAGTAGTGCATTACGCTTGCTGTCAGCGTATAAGAAGTATCTTTATTATAAATGCATACTATATCGTCTAAGTTTTCAATACTAGCTGGTTGCAAGTTATATCCAGCATAAAGAGTATAATCTCTATCTACAATTATTGTAGATAAGGTATCGCCGCCATCAGTTAAACTCCAACCTACAAACTCATAACCTAATTTTTGTTCGCTTTTTACCGATAAATCAAAGTTTGTATTGTATTCTATGCCGTTTATCTCATCAACAAATTCTTGGCTGTCATAAAATTTTATAGTATATAAATTGCTCTCTAAAGGTCTTATTGTTGTATTTTCATCAAAGTCTTGGGCGGTAAGGATTAAGTCATTGCTTGATTCTATATTTTCATCTATTTCCCATTGCCAGCCTATAGTGCGATATCCATCGATTAAATCAACAGGTAATGTAGAAATAACTATATCGGATAAATTGGTTTCATCAACTTTAATTATGTTGCTGTTAGCGTTTATATCTACATCACGATGCGGACTTGACTGATATGTTTTGTTAAATATAGTCAAACTAGGCGCGCTTTGTGCGCGAGCTATTTTTATGCCACCAATAAATTCTCCGCCTGTTATTTTTAATGTGCAGTTACTATTGCCAGCTATAAAAATGGCGCTCTTGTTATATGTTTCAAACTTGCCGCCTTTAATTTGCCCTTTGCCAGAACTAGTCAGCGTTAAAGCATACCCTGCGCTTGTGCCAAGTGACCTATTTGCTTTTATAATGCCGCTATCATTATCAATAACAACTGTACCATCTACCAAAATTCCGCTGTTTCCTGTTATTTGAGCGCCGTTTTCCACTGTTACAAAGCTTTCTGATTCCACACTTAAAGCATATCCAAAGCTTTGGGCATCTTGATTATAATTTATAATACCTTGTCCAATGACTGCGCTACCTTTAATGGCTACTGCCGAATCGCTATCTGCTGCATTTGAAACACTAATACTTCCAGACTTTAGCTCAAGCAAAGCTCCTCTTTCAACGCTTATAGCTTGCGTCGAGGCTTTCAATACAAGTCCTTGTAAAGTGAGTTTGCCGCTCTCTAAAATAAATATTGTTTGCTCTTGACATTGGCTTATAAATTCTCCCGACAAACACAAAGTTTGATCACTATCTAAATTCAAAACAATATTATTTTCTACATTGTTTGTAATTCGGAAAGATATATTAACGCCTTTTGTGCCATTTTCTTTGCAAGTATTAATTATATCTGCAATTACATCTGCAAGAGGCTGATTTTTTTCAATAGATAGTTCGCTATCATAGTTGGAAAGTAAATACTTGCCGTTTTCCTGGCTTTCTATAATAATGATTTCATTATACTCTAATTCATCTTGAGCATATGCTTTTTCTTTATGGTTTTTTGCCAAAGCTAATGAAAAGCAAATGCTAAAAAGAGCGCACGCAAATATTACTATAAATAATTTTATCCAAAAGTTTTTAGTGCTAATTTTCATGGTATACAGTTATGTTCCCTGCCTTAAATAGCAAGCTGTCCGATGTTTTGCTAATGTAAATTTTTGCGTCATTTGTCACAATTAATGTGCCATAGAAGCCTTCTTCATATGCGTTGAATATATA
The DNA here is from genome assembly GCA_012520515.1 of Clostridiales bacterium. GTDB lineage: Bacteria > Bacillota > Clostridia > Christensenellales > DTU072 > CAG-1782. The sequence goes on along the minus strand of JAAYOD010000012.1, from coordinate 8,098 downwards.
GCTTGATGGGAAGTAGATGTCGCTTGACATACTAAAGTTTGCAAAGCTATATAGCCTTAGTAAGCTTAATTGACGATAGTTAGTAATTTCAATGACATTATCACTTGTGCCTACATTGCCGTTTGGCAATAAGTAATGGCGTATAACATAGGTGTTAACTAGATTTATAACTTCGCCATCTTGTTGTGCATACTCATCATAGGTGGTTGCGCCGGTTGTGTCAGTATAATTTCCAATAGAGTGCGCTAAAGTGGAGCCGTTTAGGTATATGCTGTTTGCCAGATAGCTATTGGGCGCATCGGTAAAGTAGTATACTTCTAGATCTTCTATAAAGCCAACTACTCCGCCTGCGCTTGATTGCACTGTATCTCCAGCAACAGCAGTTATTTCCATAAAGCTAGTGTTATCAGCAATTATAGTGTCTCTATCAGGATCTTCTAATAGTATGCTATAAGCACCCAAAATACCGCCTGCGCGTATACCCTTATCTGAGTACGCCTTAATATAGCCTACTGCCATATTACTTGTTACTTGGCTATCTACAGCTCTGCCTACAATGCCACCTATCTCTATGCTTTCTTCTATATCATAAGCAAGCACATAGCCTTGGAATGTGTTCTGTATAAGCATGCTATTTTCTACAAGTCCTGCTATGCCGCCAATATATAGAGCTGAACTAGAAGCATATACACTGCCATTAATTACCTTAACTCCTTGAATTACTGCATTATTAGCGTTTGCAAATAAGCCTACAAATTGTGGTGCGTTTTCTATATCTTGGAACTTAGCATTGCCCACTATGGATATATCTGAAATTACATAGCCATTGCCATAGTATGTTCCTTCAAAGTTTGCAATTGGCTTAAATGTAACATAACTTCCGTCTTCTCTTATACCTGATATGTTAGCAACTTGATAGTATGTGGGCGCAACTCCTACACCTGTTTGTGCTCTTACTTCTCTAAGTCCTTCCACATCAAACTCTAATCTCATCAAATCATCTATAGTTCTAACTTCAAATAAATACAAATCTTCATCAATTATGGATAGATAAGTTAGCTGTAATACTGGATATTCAATAGCGTAAGAATCCTTTCTTGTCCCTTTCTTAGCTACGGTAAGAAGCTCACTGCCCTCACTGCCAATAATTGCAGTATACTTTGTAAATTCATGAGCAACCGCTTGCCAACCATTTATTATTTCAAAATCAAATCCATCTGCAGCAATAAGTTCAAGCAGCGCCATTCTCTTTCTTTCAAACTGCTCGCTTGGGTCCATTGTGGCATAGCCATCTATTCCCCATTCCATATCGGTAAGGTCACTTAGTGATGTTACTACTTCGCCAGTTACATTTAGATGCTCTTTAAAGATTGATTGTAGCAAGTTGTTATAATCAATATAGATTTTTCTTTCTTCAATTCTATACTCGTTAGGCATATTTAAAGTGACATCATAGTTGGCTACGCCGTCTTGGTCTCTTGTTGTTAACCAACCATTGAAATTATGGAGTCCTGCTTCAATTGCTCCATTAATGTTAAAGTTACCATAGAAGTAGTTTTGACAATGATTGCTTAGCAACTCATTAATATTTACACCAGTGTTAGTATCAGTCATGGTAAATAGTGCATTGACATCAGATACCCTGTAGATGTGGTTGGTTTCATCAAAGTTTGCTTCTAGCGTTTGTCCATTATATACATGTCCAAATCCTGATTCTATTGTAACGGTAATTTCTCTAGGAGTTATTATATTGTCAGCAATAAAGGTTAAACCAGTTATGTTTCCGTCAATATAATAGTTTTGAGCAGACTCGCTAAATGTCAATTCGCCAAATGTCAATACTGCACTTGTTGCTGCTATGCTAGGAACATTTGCTACAATGCTTGTAACTAGCAAGGTAAGCACATCTTCGTCGCCTGCTATAATATTACCAATTGTATACACAACCTTATTAGGCTGACCGTTTGCAGCAATATCTGTAACATTGTAAGTAAAGTAAAGTTTGCTTAAGTTGCCGATAGTTTCTGATTCATGTGTCGCTGTGCCAAGGGTAAATGCCGCGCTATCGTCATAGATTTTTGACAAGTGGCTATTTTCTGCGTCAATTCCCAAAGACAAAGGTCTTCTTGTTATGCGCCATTGCAAATATACATTTTCAGGCAGCTTATAGTTCATGCTGTATGGCATGCTGTATACAGTAGAATCTATACTAATTGAGTCATACGCTTCTACTATAGATTCAATAAAGGCATGATAATTGCCAGCGTTTTTGCCCAAGAAGTCGCCAACGGTTACAATTTCCATAATGGCATCGCCTATACCATAACCATTTGCCGTTATTCTGTGGTAAGTGCCATCATAAATACATGGGTCAGCGTCATTATACAAGGTATCTTCATGTTCGCATGAGCAGCCATAGCTCCACTTAATATCCACTTCAAACTGCTTCATTGTCACTTCTTTACCAAGACTATCAGCGTTTAGAACATAGTTGTTTATATGCGCCTCTCTTTCGATATCGTTGGCTCTAAAGTTAGCTGACAGGGTATAGTCGCCTGCAAGTATAAAGAAGCGTTTTAATGGCTCTAGTGACGGGTCTAGTGTGTCATTGTCGAGAACCACTGATACTTCAAGTCTTATAATACGGTTAGTTTCGTCGGTATCGCCTGCGCGATAAATTATAGCAGTTATTGTATCTGTTTGGTCAGTTGCATTATAGGTATAATCAGGTGTTTCTTGACCATCATAAGTCCAGTGAATATCTACTTCTTTCGGTTGAATTAATAATGGTACATAATCTACACTCCATGTCAAGTAGTTATCACTTTCTATTTTTGCGCTCATAATATATGAGCCTGCATTAACTGCATAGTTGCTATTCGTGCCCCAATCTAAATAATACTCTTCTGTAAAGTTGGGGTTAGCATATTCCACAACCATAGTATAGTATAGTACGCTTGCTTCGCTGCCGTCTGGCAGTCTTACAATTACGCTAGATGTTTGCGGCTCATCAGGTGTATTCGATGCGTATACATAGTGCGGCAAGCCGTCATAATATGTGGCGTAACCCACCATATAGATATAGTCAACTATTGAGGTACGCATAATATTTACAGTAATGCTGCCTTCCCAATACTTGTAGTTTTCAGTTTGAGCAACGGTTGCATAGATGGTGTAGTTATTAACATTTCTAACGCCGTTGTTGCCAGTGACATACTCATGAGCATACGCTCCACCGTTATACTCAACTTGTATAGCTAAGTCTTGGTCAAATTGATAATAGTACTCTATGTAACCAGTTTTTGCGTCATTGCTATAATTAAAGCCTGTAATGTTGTTTACGCTAGTTATAAAGAAATATTTATATTCGCCATAGTAATAATACCAGCTGTCTATACCTTCAAACTTAATGTTGGTAATTTCCGCTCTTTCCATTGTGATATTTCTGACATTGTCAGATAAGATATAGTTATTAATTAGGTCTTCGTCATTAAATATCACAGTATAGGTGTATTCGCCTGCGTTTCTAAACTCTTCTGAAGGCAATCCAGTTTCGTTATTGATAAATTCAAAACTCATGCAAGAAGTATTTCCTTCATAGATATCAACATCTTCGCCTAGCAAAATAACTTCTACTGAAAGCGAACTTCTTTGGTCTTTTCCGTTATAGGTATAAGACGCTGTATAACCTTTCCAATTAATGCTTGCAGTAGCTTGAGTAATGGTACAAATTTGTGTAGTAGATACTATACCGTAGTTAGCCGCCATATTAGCGTCTAGCGCGCTGTCTACTGTAGCTATATATTTACCTGCGTTTCTAAATACAGCTTCCACATAAGGACTAATTTCAGTTAGTACGCCATTTTGATAGTTATGGGTATAAAGCATAGACAAGGTAAGTTCATATTGTCCATTATTTTCCAAAGTAACATCCTGTCCAACAACGCTTATATATGCCGTAACAGCTTGTGTAAGTCCGTTATATACTTTTTCATAGTTGTTCCAAGTGATACCTGTAGTCTTAGGAAGTATTAGATATTCACCATTTTCAAGTTGTTCGGTTGTTCTTAGCGTCAAGTTATTGATGATATAGTTACTTGCATCGCTTCCAGTAAGCGCAAACACTATGGTAGTAGCTTCTAGTACATGTCTGCTGTTATAGAAAGCAGTAACGGTAATATCGTCTTCTTGACCATTAATTACTACAATATCATTGTCAGGAACAAATTCAAGATTTTCATTGTTTACGCTGTCATTTGTGCCATCATATTCCTTGGTCCAGTTTAGTCCCTCTTGTAGCACAAGAGTACGCTCAGTAATTACACCGCTAGTTAAGCTAGGTAAAATATAGTTATCCAAAATGTAATCGTACTTATCGCCAAACTCACTGGTTATCTCATCTTTAATCTTAAAATTGATATTAATAGTCTTATTGTATCCTACATTCTTATCAGCGTATTCACCGCTGTATGCAATAAGGTTTTGGTCGTTTTCACAAATTCCAGTCAGCGTTCCAAGAGTTAGGTTAGTGGTACCGTCATAAACTTTGGTAAATACTCCGCCTGTGTTTATTAGGTTAACTTTATTTATCTCAAGCGTTGCGCTAAGCGGAGTTTCCCAAGTGTTAAAGTTGGATTCGTCTTCGCCTAGGTCAAGTTGTGCCGTAACTAAATAACTTCCTGCATTCTTTACGCCTATGGCAGAATCTAAACCATTGTTAGCATCTATTGGAGTATAGGTATAAATGATAGTAATTGACTCATTCATTACATTAATTACATTGGTTACGCCATCTTCATAGCTTGTTACCAAATTAGCTGCATTTATAGAGTTAATGAGCAAGTAGTAGGGTGTTGATGTATATGTTTGAGTTGTTCCTACCAAATATCTTTGAATGGTGGCTTTTGCCATATTTAGTATAACTGTTGCGCTGTAGCCAAAGTCATAGTTTACTGCATTGTTGTTTTCATAGATTGCTTCAACTTGATAATCTCCGGCATTCATAAATACGCTGTCGCCATTTGCCTTTCCGCTTATTCCTGTAAAGCTAACCGCAAGGTCGCGAGTTACACCGCTAACCGTTTGGAAACTTGCAAATATTGACACGCCTTGGTCAGTGCCGTTAAAGATATACTCATAGCTTGTGCCTACCCAAGAAACTGTTGCTTGATATGGGTGTATTGTTAGTGTAACTGTTTGGCTTTCCCAGTCATGATAGTTAACGCTAGCTTCGCCATCTACTGTAATTATTGCGGTAACTACATAAGTTCCTGCGTTAACTCCTCCTAAGAAAGGAAGTTCTTGACCGGGCTCTCCATTTGGCAACGCATAAGTATGGATATAACTTACTGTTGCTGTATCTGCTCCAAGTAGGTTTATAGAAGTTACTTGACTGTCGTTATAGGTGTCAGGTGTATCGCTTAAACCTACATAGTGAGTAGCTTCATCAAAGACAAGACTTGCGCCAGTCAAGTATTTATTTATAGTGGCTTTTTCTATAGTAAGTGTAGCAGTAAGCTGCTTAGCTATATAGTTAGGATTGCTAAGCGTCGCCGTAATTACATAGACTCCAGCTTTGATTGCGCCTGTAAATGTAGCAAAATCACATTGGTAATCAATATCAATAGTATCTGTATGATCAAGGTTTGTGCTTGGGTGTACTTGCCATGTCATAACAGGGACCTTTGTCGCCACAGAGCTTTCTTTTGTTTGGCTAAATAAGATAAACCATGGCTCAGCGGTATATACTTGGCTTGCATCTTCAAAGAATATATCGGTATCAGTGGAAATTTCAGCGCGCTCTATAACAAGGTCTGCAGATAGTCCAACAAATGGCACATAGTTTGTAGCTATGGTATCACCACTAGCATCGATAGCTATAGTATAAGTATAAGTTCCAGCATCTACAACAGCGCCGCCGCCTGTTTGATTTATATCAAAGGTATCACCCATTGGGGTGCCATTAACTAAGTTGTGGGTTGAAGACAATATTACAATTAGCTTGTTATCCACAACATTATAGATAGGATAGCCAGTTTCTGGAGGAGCGGGCGTATTAAGCGTTAGGCTATGCTCTTTTCCGTCATAAACTTTGGTATCGTCTTCCATGCTTAGTCCAGCTAAGCTTGCTTGAGCAATGGTAAGTTCAGCATATTGTATTAATGCTGTATAGCTTTGTTCTGCTTCAGAATTCACCACCTTAAAAGTAACCTTAATTCTGTATGAAGCAACTTCACCATTTATGATATTAACATTTACTGCGCTGTTTCCAGTTGTATAAACGCTACCGCCGTCATTGCTAATTTCATAAGTTAATGTTAGTTCTTCATTGTATTGAGTGTAATAAACGCCGTCAATGTATTGTGAGCTTACAACTTGCGCTACTATCTTATGGATAGCGCCATCAAACACCACGCTAACATTATTAACAGTGTATCCAGTTAGGTTGGTGGGTGTAATTTCTATAATAGCAGTGTCTGCAAAATTCACATAGTTTCCTGTGCTTTCGCTAATTGTAGCTTGGATATAATAATTTCCTGCATACCTTGCGCCGCTAAACTCTGTATCAAATGGAGTTTCTAAATTAATGGTATTATACATATAAGTAACAGTACCTATATCACCGCCAAGAAGTGCTACACTGCTTACTTCGTTTTGCACAATATCTGATGAGCGGCTTACACCAATATGCCACAAGGTGTTATTGTACTCTACGGTATAGTCATTTAATTGCCAGCCAGTAATTTCCGCCTTTTCAATGACATAATTATTTATAGCGTTTGCAAGTGTATAGTTAGTGTTATCAATACTTGCTGTAACAGTATATTGCCCTGCATTTCTAAATACATTTTGTCCGCTTGCCGCTTCACCTATGCCTGTACCTAAAACAGTTATTTGTACATTTACTATATCACTATCATAATAACGGCCATCATCATCTAGGCTAGCGCCAGAAAGCAAACTAGGCAACAACATATCATTATGCGCTTCAGCGTCATAGGTATGGCTAATCTCTGCCCAATCTAAGTTAAGTTGCTTAGGCTCAATAACAAGTGTCATTCTTGGCGATACATACTCATAGTAGTTATTGGTAGAAGTGGCAGTAAACACAAAGGAGTATGTTCCAACATCTTTTGCCCCGTCTTTCGTCTCATTCGTTCCGCCTTCATAGCTGCCTTGAATTTCGTCGCCGTATTGCGTTACATTGACAACAGAGTTATTCATAAGCTCCACTTTTACACAATAATAATCTGCTTTATAAGTAAATATACCTTCGCCGGTTATAATAACTTCGTCATATGTTATCGTGGCTTTGTCTATATAAAGTATAGCCGTCAAAATAAGTTCGCTATAGTTTGCATTAACTATATTTTCAGGTGAAATTATTGCCTTAACTGTATATAACCCTGCATTTATGGCGCTGTTTGACGCAACAGTATTATTCAAGCTATCTGTTATCTCATAAACTGGCACAATCTCTTCGCCAAGTGCAGTTATGGTGGTGTTTATAGAAATGCTATGCGCTTGAGCGTTATAAACAGCATCCAAGTCAGACATAGTAATATTACCAATGTCGCGCGTGTTAATAGTCAAAATAGCAGTATCTGACCATGCTTCATAGTTAGCTGTTTCATCAATTTTTGCCGTAATTGTATACACGCCTGCATTGGTAGCAGTATTGCCATCAATATAACTGCTGCCATAACCGTTAGAAACGCCTTCATAATAAACAACCATTGGGTCATTATATTGAGTATAGGTAGTATTAACAACTATACTATGGCTGTTCTTGTCATAGGTGTAAGTTGCATCTTCAATATAAATATTAGTAATTCTTGCTTTGGTTATGCGCCACTCTTGAGTTAATATTCCAATTATCTCATAGTTTATAGCGTCTTGACCTTTTAGTCCTATTGCAATTGCAGTATAAATTCCAACATTTATATGCTCATTGTCGATAAGGTCAACTTCTACATCGTCGCCAGTATATACCAAACCATCATATGAACTTTCTGCGCCATAATTAAGCTCTGCAAATATGCTTCTTGCTATGTTTGCATACTCTGTGCTAAAGTCTGTCCACTCGCCTAAATCGTCT